>JANYEL010000113.1 GCA_025363155.1 Moraxellaceae bacterium | reverse complement strand
ATGCGCCATGCGCTGACGTTAGCGCTGCAAGACTTCAAGGGAGCCGTTGTTCTGGTTTCCCACGAACGTCAATTGATTGCCAGCGTCTGTGATGATTTACTGCTGGTTCATGGCGGTGTTTGCAGTACGTTCGATGGTGACTTAGCAGACTATGCACAGTGGCTCAAACTAACTCGTCAGCAAGAAATGGCGGTGAAAACACCAAAGCAAGAGAAAGCGGCTAGCAAAAGTAACGAGCCAACTCCAGCTAAGGTCGTACCTGTAAAAGAAGCAGTCGCTACACCAGCCGTTGAGAAATCAACTGCATCGAGCAAACCAATCGATAAAGAGTTAGCACGAAAAGAAGCGGCTGCAAAACGCGAACAAACGCGCCCGCTACGCAGCAAAATTGAGAAAGCCGAAAAGGATATTAAGGATCACCAAGCAAAGTTAAAGCAGCTTGAACAAACCATGGCTGACTCTGGTTTATATGAAGCTGCGCGCAAAGCTGAGCTACTCAAACTCATGGAGCAACAACAGCAATCGTTAACTGCCATTGCACAGCTCGATGAAAGCCTTCTGGAAATGATGATGCAGTTAGATGAGCTTGAATCTGCATAGTGCAAAGCAGAGTAACAATCTCCCAATAAAAACGACACGCAATGTGTCGTTTTTTACGCCTACGTTCCACGTGGAACATTTAAGACCTTATTTAAATCGTGCAAACTCAACAGGATCATGCGCACAGAATATCTGGATTTCAGGTCCATGTGATTGCTGCAGTGCGTTTAAACGATTTAGATTTTCTATTCGCGCCTTACGCTCAGTCTGTACCAATTTCTCAAACAGGCGTATTCCCAGTGGCATTACTGGCGGTTGCTGCAATTGCCCACGAAAGAAATAGGCATCGCCGCAGTGCAGCATCCAACCCTCTTCTCCGCGTACAGCAACACCACAATGACCATGCGTATGTCCAATCAGCGGCACCAGCAAGATGTCTTCCGAAAGTCCTTGAATGGGATGAGCATTGTTAAAGCCAAACCAGCTTTCGCCAACATTGGCAGGGTACTTAACCCAGCGCGGGCTATGCGCCCACTGCGCGGGTAAATAGCGTGACTTACTGCGGAAATCGGGATGCATCGCTGCCTGAAACTCAGGCTCAAAAACATGCACCTTAGCATTAGGAAAATCAGGCAATCCGCTGGCATGATCTAAATCCAGATGGGTCACAATAATATGGCGCACATCTTCGACCTTAAATCCAAGCTGTTGCACTTGTGTCACTGCAGTTTCAGCGAGACTCATTACGGGGCGCATCATAGCCAAAAATGGCCGACCTAAACGAACAGGCTCATTCACATCAAGTCGACCAATTCCCGTATCCACCAAAACCAGTCCATCGCGCGGCGTTTCAATCAGTAAGACATGGCAGACCATTTTGGCAGGCTCTAACCAGCCGCCCTCTCCATTGATCAATTTAGCACAGACCGGACACATCGTTCCGCAGTTCAAATGATGGACACGTAAACCCATAAAAAGATCCTTTCAAGATAAGCAAAAGTTGTTGTTGTATTCAAAGATGCACGCATTATCTTATACCAATTCAACATTAAACTAACCAAAGTCAGCACGAGGTCGCATAAAAAAATCGACACCCCTAAGGCATCGATTTTTCTTTCAACTCACCACAATTTCATCAGCAACTAGGCATCTAAATTGGTAACCGACAGGGCATTCTGTTCGATGAAGATACGACGCGGCTCTACATCATCACCCATAAGGCAGGAGAACATATGATCTGCTTCAATCGCATCATGCACTGAAACACGCAACATACGACGGTTTTCTGGATCCATGGTTGTTTCCCACAACTGCTCAGGATTCATTTCACCCAAACCTTTATAGCGTTGAACCGTCACGCCACGCTTTGAATCATTCATCAAATGATCCCACAACTCGCTGAATGAGCTAATCTTGAACTGCTTATCGCCACGCTTCAATAGTGCGCCTTCCTCTAAGATACTGCGCCACTGATGGCTCAAGCTCATTAGACGAGCATATTCGCCCGATTGGAAGAAGCTCAAATCCAGCAGATAATGCTGCGGCAATTGATGCACATGAATCGTAAGGCGCGGCCAATGACGCTGACTATCACCTTCACCAAAAGTCTCGACACTGATTTCAGGCTTCAGCGACGGCAGCTTCACTGCAACCACTTCCATCAAACTCTGTGCCCACGCATCAACAAATGCTTTATCTTTAGATTGTTCCACGTGGAACACTTCTTGGTGAATCAAGCATTGCAACATGGTCATCGGGTAGCGTTGTGACAGGCGCTGCATGATTTTTTGCGTAGCTTGATAGTCACGAATCAGCGCTTCTAACTGCGGACCCGCAACCGCCGGTGCATCGGTCGCCAGATGTAATGAAACATCATCTAGCGCACTTGAAAGCAAATACTCTTCCAAGGCATCATTATCTTTCAGATACTGCTCTTGCTTACCACGCTTGATTTTGTACAGTGGTGGCTGGGCAATATAGATATAGCCGCGTTCAAATAACTCAGGCATTTGTCTAAAGAAGAACGTCAGCAACAACGTACGAATGTGCGAACCGTCTACGTCCGCATCGGTCATGATAATGATTTTGTGATAACGCAATTTGTCAGGATTATATTCGTCACGACCAATGCCACAGCCCAGTGCGGTGATCAGCGTACCGACTTCCTGACTTGAAATCATGCGATCAAAACGGGCACGTTCGACGTTCAGAATCTTCCCTTTTAATGGAAGGATTGCTTGCATCTTACGGTTACGACCTTGCTTCGCGCTGCCGCCCGCTGAGTCTCCTTCCACGATATAGATTTCAGAAAGCGCGGGATCTTTCTCTTGGCAATCCGCCAATTTACCAGGCAGCCCTGCAATGTCTAATGCACTCTTACGGCGGGTCATTTCACGCGCTTTACGTGCAGCATCACGCGCACGCGCAGCATCAATAATCTTGCCCACAATCGCTTTTGCCGCTTGCGGTTTCTCAAGCAAATATGCGGAGAACTCGCGGTTCATCGCAGATTCAACAGCAGGACGAACTTCGCTCGAAACCAGTTTCTCTTTGGTTTGACTGGAGAATTTTGGATCGGGTACTTTCACCGAAACAATCGCAGTTAAGCCTTCCCGCGCATCATCGCCCGTGATGTCCATCTTCTCTTTCTTCAGGCTGCTTTCACCTTCCATATAACTATTCATCGCCCGCGTCAGCGCAGCTCGGAAGCCTGCCAAATGCGTGCCACCATCCTTTTGTGGGATGTTATTGGTAAAGCAATACACCGTGTCTTGCTTATAGCTATCCGTCCATTGCAACGCCACTTCGACGCCAATGCCATTATCACTTTCCACAGTGAAGTGAAAAATATCAATTAGCGGATGCTTACCAATATTGATGAACTGAACAAACTCAGCCAAACCACCTTCTGAATTAAAGATCTGCTCAACCGCAGTCCGCTCATCACGCAGAATGATTTTCACGCCAGAGTTTAAGAATGATAATTCGCGTAGACGGCGCAGTAAAATATCGTAACTAAAAATGGTCTGCGTAAACGTGACTGGACTTGGCCAAAAACGAATAGTAGAACCTTGTTCGGTCGTTGCACCCACTTGTTTCAAACGATAATCTGGCACACTGTCGGTATATTCTTGTAGATACTTAATACCTGCTTTGCAAATCGTCAGCTCAAGTTTGCTAGATAATGCATTGACCACGGATACGCCCACACCGTGCAAACCGCCAGATACTTTATAGCTATTATCATCAAACTTACCACCCGCATGCAGGATGGTCATAATCACTTCAGCTGCAGAAACACCTTCTTCAGCATGGATATCGACTGGAATACCGCGGCCATTATCCGACACGCTCGCAGATTCATCAGCATGGATCGTAACAACGATCTCATTACAATAACCCGCTAATGCTTCATCAATCGCATTGTCGACGACTTCGAACACCATATGGTGTAGACCCGTACCGTCGTCAGTATCGCCAATATACATACCTGGTCGTTTGCGAACAGCATCCAAGCCGCGTAAAACTTTAATATTTGATGAATCATAGGTAGGTGGTTCTACTGACTC
Organism: Moraxellaceae bacterium; assembly: GCA_025363155.1. Taxonomy (GTDB): domain Bacteria; phylum Pseudomonadota; class Gammaproteobacteria; order Pseudomonadales; family Moraxellaceae; genus Aquirhabdus. Next base: position 29,137 of record JANYEL010000113.1, on the reverse strand, counting down.
GACAACAGCGGTGACAACCTCATCAGTTGTTTGATTGAGTTGTTCTGAATCTTGACTCATACACATATTCCTAATCATTCAAAACAGAAGCTGATAGCAAGATCAGCCAACTCTGTTTTATAAAATACCAAATAAATGCGATCTTTTAAGCCACTTATTGAAAAGCGGCTTTGCAACTTCCTTTTGGGTTTTAGTCTTCCCTAAACAGCATTCTTGACCACACAACCGTCTTGCAAATGAAAAAACGCGGTCTCAAGATCGACATCTTCAAGCACCAATTGCACCGCAACCAGATCGACTGTGGTCATAAAAATCTGACTGTTTAAAGCGATCAACAAGGCGATTAAACGGGCTTGGGCAGCACTGTCCAGCTCTGCGGTCATATCATCCAATAGTACCACAGAAGCGCATCCCTTGGCATAAAGCATCTTCATTTGCGATAGCTTTAGCGCAAGGATCAACAGCTTCTTCTGGCCACGCGATAAGGTCTGTTCAGCCGTCCCATGCGCAGTTCGAAAGCGCAAATCCGCACGATGAATGCCATACAAACTATGCCCACGTTCTTTATCCCGCGCCCGCGAATCAATCAAGGTTTGCAGCAGACCTTGCTCGATATCAAAGCCTGGCATGTATTCAATGGTGATCGTCTGCGCGGGTAATAACTCTTGAATAATTTGCGCAAAAAAAACCGACCATTCTTCTGATACGCGGGTTCTAATTAAATGAATTTGGGCGCCAGTGTTTGCCATTTCTTGTTCCCAAACCAACATTTCGGTAGCACTAGATGTCGTTTTGAGTAAGGCATTTCTTTGTTTAAGCGCACGCTGATAACGTAGCCACAGACCATGGAATTCATGTTCCACGTGGAACATTAACCAATCTAAAAGTTGTCTGCGAGGCTTGCTGCCGCTTTCTAATAAATCCATATTTTCAGGATTAATCAATTGTACTGGGAGTATTCGGGCAATTTCACTTTGACTGACGGTTTCCCCATCTAAGCGAACCGTGGCTTGATTGTCACTCGCCTTATTAAGGCCGAGACGATTTTTTTTTGACTCTGCATAGATCAACGCATCTTGGCGCTGATACTGAATATAGTGCTTAGGGTTTGCAGTACGAAAGGAACGACCCGTTGCCAATAAATGAATGGCTTCGATAACCGAAGATTTGCCACTCCCATTCGCACCATGAATAATATTCAATGGCGCGAGGGGGGACATGTCGATATTGATGATGTTTCTTAGACGTTCGATCCTTACACGATCAAGATGCATAAGGTTTCTAACTCAAAATGATCAGCTAAAATTTAAACCGTTTATAATTTAAGAATTAATTAACGCTTTAAACACGCATTGGCATAACCACATAAACCGCACCATTTTCTGATGGGTCTTGGACTAAGGCGGATGCATTGGCATCGCTTAATGTCATTTGCAAGGTTGAGCCTTCAATAACATTAATAATATCGAGTAAGTATTGCGCGTTGAATGACATTTCTAGCGGCGCGCCTTGATAGCTAATTAACAGATCTTCAACCGCTTCATCTTGCTCAGCATTATTCGCACGCATTTGCATATTGTGATTATTCAGTTGTAAGAACACGCCACGCAATTTTTCATTACTTAAAATGGCAACACGTTGCAAGGTTTGCTTGAATTCATCCAAAGCAACTTGCATCACTTTATCACCATTTTTTGGAATGACACGACGGTAATCAGGGAACTTGCCATCAATTAATTTCGTCGTAAAGCGAATTTCGATATCAACGGTTTGCTGACCTTCTTGCGCTTTATTTTGCTGGGTTAAAGTTACGCTCAAAAACTCACGACCAACGAGAATTGAAAGTTGACTCTCTTCTGCACCTAATAAACGTTGTAGTTCGAGCACACCTTTGCGCGGCACAATCGCTTGTACACTTTGACCGCCTTCCAGCACCGCCGCAGTCTCAAACATCGCCAAACGATGACCGTCGGTAGTGACAGTGCGCAATTGCGCTTCAGAAGCTTCGAACAACATACCCGTCAGATAAAAACGCACATCTTGAATCGCCATCGCAAAAGCAGTTTTATCCAGAAGACGTTTCAGCGCGCGCTGATCAACTTGCAGACGGGTGCCATTATTCAACGAGTCATTAGAACCACCGCTGAGTAAAGGGAAGTCTTCTGCTGGCAATGTGCCGAGCATAAAACGGCTATTACCCGATTTTAATTGGCAACGACGATCGTCGGCAGTTTGTAAGTCAATTAACGCTGCAGACGGCAGTGATTTACAAATATCCATCAGCTTACGCGCAGACAAAGTCGTTGCGCCTGCTTCTAAACAGGCTCCATCTGGTAGTGGCACAACCGCAACCAATTCCACTTCGAGGTCAGATGCAGTTAATGTTAAATGAGTTAACGTCACTTCAAGTTTAAGATTAGACAAAATAGGCAGTGTGTGGCGACGTTCAACTGCGCTTGAAACTTGAGATAATGCGCGTAAAAACAAATCCTTAGTAATTTTAAGTTTCATAATCCTGTCGTACTCTGATATCTAAAAAATTTAATCATTGATGTAAATGAGTTATAGCATTTTTATCTGAAAACAATAATGAAAATTCAAATAAAAATGCTTGAATAAAATATGGCTAATGCAAAGATTCTACACAACAAAAAGGGCTTTAAGAATTACCCTTGTAGCATCCTGAGCAAATTTTTGTAATCAGCTGCAAATGCAGGATCCGTCTGACACAACTCTTGTACTTTATCGCACGCATGCATGACCGTCGTATGATCACGTCCACCAAATGCCTGACCAATTTCTGGGAAACTATCACCGGTTAATTCACGCGATAATCCCATCGCCATTTGACGTGGACGGACATAAACGCGCGTCCGTTTAGTACCTGTTAATTCACGTAATGGAATACGGAAATATTCAACTACGACTTTTTGAATATTATCGACACTAATTTGTCTGGCGCGAATGGAGATTTGATCTTTCAGTGCTTCTTTAATAATTTCAACACTGATTTCAACACCTTTAAATCGTGCCGTTGCGATTACTTTATTAAGTGCACCTTCTAATTCACGCACGTTGGCTTGAACTTGTTGGGCAATAAATAATGCACAATTTCTCGGTAATTCATAATCACTGAGTTTAGCTTTACGTAATAAAATATCCACACGGTTTTCTAATTCTGGTGGTTCAACCGCAATTGATAATCCCCAAGAAAAACGAGAAACTAATCGCGCATCCATTTCAGTGATTTCTTTTGGATAACGATCTGAAGTAAGAATAATCTGCTTAGATTCGGTTAGTAATTCATTAAATGTATTAAAGAACTCTTCCAAACTGGCCGCTTTGCCCGCCAAGAATTGAATATCATCAACCAATAATAAATCGAGTGTTCTACAATCTTTTTTAAATTTATCAATACGTTGTTGCTGAAGTGCTGTGACAAAACCAGAAACAAATTGTTCTGAGGTCATATACATGACGCGAGCACTCGGGTTTCGATCGAGTACCGCATGACCTACGGCTTGCATTAAGTGGGTTTTACCTAAACCCGTTGCACCATATAAAAATAATGGATTATGTTTTGAATCACCAAGTTGATCGACAACCGTTTTACAGGTCTCAAAAGCCATCTTATTGGTCGGGCCTTCGACAAACTCTTGAAAGACATAACCCTTATTTAATGTTCTGCGAACTTGTTCAGGTGGGATATTAAATGAAGACTGGCTATATGCATCGACATTATTCAGATTTAAATCATGGGTAATATTTGATGCGGCATCTTTATTATTATCTTGAACTGAAGCAGTTTTAATTTTATTCGCATTAATCGAACCATGTCGAGGATCAAATTTCACTTGGACGTCAGTAATTTCGCCTTTGCTATATTCATAAGCAAGCGCGCGAATTCGCTCAATATAATGTTCAGTAATATATTTTACAAAATATGCATTTGGCGTATAGAGAGACAAGATTGAACCTTGCTCTTCTGCATTTAATGGACGAATCCATAATGTAAACAAATTGTCTGCCATCTCATGGCGCAATACTTCAAGACAATCCGCCCAAACCATTAACTTCCCCAAAATATCGAATAATATGTGTATGAAACGAAAACAAAAAATCCATAATCAAATTAAAAAATGATTATTTTTCAATGCTTAGCAAGTAAAAACCATCAATGACATGAATAAGAGCGATTAAGCTTAACTGAACAAATCAGTCTGTCATCTATTTTATTCAGCGGTCGTAAAAAAAATACGTTTATGAAACCGCTGCAAGGATTGCGGTCAGTCAAACCGACGGAATGAAAACATTCTAGCCAATCCCACACAGCCTGTCATCGCTTTTCATCACCTTTGTCAAATTTTGAAATGATTTTTGCTAAAATTAGTTAATATCACGGCTGATTTTGAATAAGTTCTGTGGATAAGTTCTGTGGAAAACTTTGTGGACAACGCTGTTGATAGTTTTAACAACAGACTTATCCACAAATTATACCTAAACCATCCACAACCTCATCAACATGATATTTTTTTGATTTATATTATTTTTTTTAGGTTATGCCCAGAAAAGTGGTTGCCTAATAATAATACTTCCAAAACTAAAAACAAAAAAATCAACTACAAAATCCAGTCCCAAGCTGTGGATAACTTTAAGTATATTTGTGGCTAAGTTCTAAAAAGTGTCTTTGAACAATACTTTACGTTGTGAACAATGTTTTCACGTTAGTTGCATATAGGGATTGACACTATAGGCAATGAGCTATAAAATTCGCTTCCTGTTTTTTTACTTTATTTGGGTTTTTTCCATGAAACGTACTTTCCAACCCAGCTCATTGAAGCGTAAACGCGTCCATGGTTTCCGTGCACGTATGGCGACTAAAAATGGTCGTATCGTTCTTGCTCGTCGCCGCGCTAAAGGCCGTGCACGTTTGACAGTATGATCTTAAGTTCGCTACTTCTCTTGTAGTGAACTTAATTCTTACATGGCTTACTTGCTGATAGATGATAGTAAGTAGCCCGATCTGAAGGATTGATCACGAGAAACTAGTTTGTTAGATATAGTTTTTTCGAATGAGCTAGTCAATTAGTATAGCCTTGTCAGTGTCAATCCTAAAACATGCAAGGTCAAAACCGTATGGGAATTGATCGCATGTTATCTTTTGGTTTTTCAGAACAACTTCGTTTACTTCAAGCATCTGATTTTAAATCAGTCTTTGATGGTGCCCTCTATAAAGTGCATCAATCAGGTTTTATGTTGCTTGCTGTACCGAGTAAAAACCCAGAAACGAATCAAAGCTTAGATCATGCCCGCATTGGTTTAGTGATTGCTAAACGTAAAATTAGACGTGCGCATGAGCGCAATCGTGTTAAACGTCTAGCGCGTGAAAGTTTCCGTTTACATCAAGCTGAATTGCCCGCACTCGATATTGTGCTGATGGCGAAAGCAGATGCTCAAACCCTCTCTAATGAAGTTTTGCATCAAGAGCTGGTTTTAGCTTGGCGTCAACTCACCAAACGCTTTCAGAAAAACCAAGTGATTGATCCGAATTCGCGTAAAAACGATCCTAAAGCAAAAAAAAATCCTGCTCCCAGCATTGATTTAACGCAAACTGACGCAAATAAGATTAAAACTTCTTCAGTGACTATTTCTACTGTGAAACAAGAATGAAAACCGCTTTTCGCTGGTTAATTCAATTTTATCGCTTATTTATTAGCCCAATGCTTGGGCCGCGTTGTCGTTTTTATCCATCTTGTTCAGTCTATGCGCTTGAGGCTTTAGAGCAGCATTCGATTGGTAATGCGTTGTGGTTGATTATTAAACGTCTTGCGCGTTGTCAGCCTTGGGGGGGATCTGGTTATGATCCTGTACCACCTAGAAGTAATCGAAGTTCAAAAACGACTGATTTAAAAAAGAATTCATTTGTTCAATCACAGCTGATTCATTTTTTTAGTTCACATCAAATGTGCCATTGTGAAGCTGAAAAGAAAGTTTTTAAAAGTCAGCGTGATCAACAAATTGTAAAGCGTCATCAAAATTGTAAATTTACGCCGTACACTAACCCGCCGCATCAGCCTTCACTGTTTATTTGAATGGTTTTTGCAGGCTTTACCTTAATTTAAGTTAATACTGTTGGGGAATATCATGCAGAAGTGGGCAAAACCCTTCATTCTGATCGGAATGTTTATCACTGCGTACTTGCTGATTTTGGCATGGCAGAAAGATTATGGGCATGTTGCAGCTGATGCTGTGACAGCACCTGTTGCTCAAACGGCACAACCTGCATCCGTTGATATTCCTTCAACTAGTGCGGTGGCCACAGCGACACCAGCACCAAACAGTGATGTGCCACCTGTTGCAGTATCAACCCCTGCCGCTTTGCCAGTAGTCGTCGCCCCTACAGCAGCGAGCAACCAAGGTTTGATTACGATTCAAACTGAAATTTACCGTTTGCAAATTGATCCAAAAGGCGGCGACGTGGTTCGTGCTGAATTATTGAATCATCTACATGCAGATAGTAAGCAACCGTTTGTGTTACTTGAACAAGGTCCGGGTCGTGTGTATACCGCACAATCAGGTCTGGTGGGTGCAGATGGTCCAGATGCTGCTGCGACAGGTCGTCCACTGTATAAGTCTGCACAAACCACTTATAGCTTGGCTGCAGGTCAACAAACCTTAGATATTCCATTAACATTTGATGCTCCGAATGGCGTGCAGATTGTTAAGAATTTCCATATTACCCAAGGTCAATATCCAGTTGTTGTCAGCTATAAAATTATCAACCGTGGCACAGCGCCATGGCATGGTCAGATGTTTGGTCAAGTCAAACGCGATAATTCAGTCGATCCAAGTAAATCCAATCAAGGCATGATGGGCATGGCCACCTTTATGGGTGGAGCATGGGGAGCGCCTGAAAAACTGTATAACAAACTAAAATTTGATAACTTCCAAAAGGAAGCGCTGAATACGACAGTTAAAGGCGGTTGGGTTGCAGTATTGCAGCATTATTTTGTGACGGCATGGGTTCCAGATGCGAACACTAGCGCGTTATTAAGCTCTCGCGTCAGTGGAAATGATAATTTTATTGGCTTTACAGCGCCGCTGATGACCGTTGCGCCAGGTACAGAACAAAATGTTTCTGCGACCTTGTATGTCGGTCCTAAAGTTCAAGCTAATTTAAAACCGCTCGCGAATGGCTTGGAGCAAACGGTTGACTACGGTTGGTTATGGCCGATTGCACAACTTTTGTTTATTGGTCTGCAATACATTCATGGCTTCTTGGGTAATTGGGGTTGGTCGATTATTTTATTGACCATCTTGGTGAAAATGGTGTTGTTCCCATTATCCGCAAAAAGCTATCGTTCAATGGCAAAAATGAAAGTCATTGCACCTGAAATGCAGCGTTTGAAAGAAGAGCATGGCGAAGATCGTATGCGTTTTTCACAAGAAATGATGGCCTTGTATAAAAAAGAAGGCGTGAATCCGTTGTCAGGTTGCTTGCCAATCTTGCTACAGATGCCGATTTTTATGTCTTTGTATTTTGTGTTTATGGAAAGCGTGGAACTGCGGAATGCGCCGTGGATTGGTTGGATTACTGACTTGTCATCAATGGATCATTGGTTTGTGTTGCCGTTGATTATGGGTGCGACGATGTTCTTCCAACAAGCATTGAATCCGCAGCCTGCAGATCCGATGCAAGCAAAAATGATGCGCTTAATGCCGATCGTTTTCACTGTATTTATGCTGTGGTTCCCTTCAGGTCTTGTGTTGTACTGGATCGTGAATAACCTGTTGACCATCGTTCAGCAGAAATATGTTAATCGTCAGATTGAACGTTCATATCAAGCAACTGCAAGCTAAGCATTTTATGTAAAAGCTAAAAAATAAACGCATCGAATGATGCGTTTATTTTATGATGATCCGCCCATGTTGTTTGGCATTTTATGTTGAGCAGGATGTGCGGATTTTTAGTGATTGCCAATCCTTTATTTTTCATGAGCCGTGTTATGTCAAATCGTTTAACGTCAACCATTGCTGCCATTGCAACGCCACTCGGTCGTGGCGGTATTGGGGTGATCCGATTGTCTGGTGCGAAAGCTGTTCAGATTACCGAGCAATTGACAGGTAAACCGATTGCTCAGGCAAGACAAGCGGCATTTGCGCGATTTTTGGATGTGGATGGCGTAACGATCGATGAAGGTTTGGTGTTGTATTTTGCTGGGCCAAATTCGTTTACAGGCGAAGATGTGGTGGAGTTGCAGGGTCATGGTGGGATGGTGGTGCAAAACGCGTTATTGGCGCGTTTGCTGGCATTAGGCGCGACGGCTGCGGGTGCAGGTGAGTTTTCATCGCGTGCCTTTGCCAATGGCAAAATGGATTTGGTGCAAGCAGAGGCGATTGCAGACCTTATTGATGCGGCGAGTACTCAAGCAGCACGTTCTGCGATTCGCTCGCTGCAAGGTGAGTTTTCGACGCGGATTCAAACGGTTTTAGAGCAACTGATTCATTTGCGTTTGCATGTGGAAGCGGCGATTGATTTTCCAGAAGAAGAGATTGATTTTTTAGCGGATGGACGAATTTTGACGTTGCTGGAACAAGTCATCGCGGCAATTAAAAACGTTTTTGCCTCAGCACGCCAAGGTCAGTTACTGCGCGAAGGTTTGCAAGTAGTCATTGCAGGTAAACCGAATGCGGGTAAATCAAGTCTATTAAATGCGTTAGCGGGTGTTGATCGTGCGATTGTGACGCATATTGCAGGGACGACACGCGATGTGTTGCATGAACGGATTACCTTAAATGGATTGCCGATTACCTTGACAGATACCGCAGGTTTGCGCGAGACGGATGATATTGTCGAAATCGAAGGCATTCGCCGCGCGTATACGCAGATTGAACAGGCAGATTTACTATTATTGGTTTATGACTTAACCAAAGATTCTGAGCCTTTGGCCTTAGCACGCGAGTTTTTTGAAGATGATTTACATCATCAACTCGATCAAAAACGACTGATTTTTATTGGCAATAAAGCTGATTTATCGACGCAGACGATTGGCATTGGCGATAAAGAGGGTTTTCGACAAGTCACGATTTCAGCGAAGCAAAAACTTGGCATTGATGATTTAGTACAATTGATCAGCCAGCAAGCAGGATATCAGCCTGAAGAAAACACTTTTATCGCGCGGACACGACATATTGATGCGCTGAAGCGCTGTTTAACCAGTTTAGATGATGCGCGAGTGCAGTTAGTTGACTATCGTGCGGGCGAGTTAATGGCAGAATCCTTAAGATTGTCGCAAAATGCATTAAGTGAAATCACGGGTGAGTTCACTGCAGATGATTTACTTGGGAAAATTTTTGGATCGTTTTGTATTGGGAAGTAGATTTTATCTAAAAATTGGTTTTGAAAAAAATGGCGCATTTGAAATGTGCGCCATTTTTTATTTATGCGATGAATTGTTTGATCCGATCAAGCAGCGATTTAGAAGAAGTATTATCTGATTTATATTCTAATAATTTGATCGTGCCATGAAGTTGAGCGAGCTGTTCATCTTTGATGGCAAGTTGTCTTTCTAGAGATTCAATGCGATCCAACCGCTCTTTTAAAAGTGTATTCATGAGTGTATCGTGTTGTACTGTCGATACGTCTTCGATACGTTTTTCATGTGTCACTACTGTCTTGTTACCGATTTCACCATACACGCGAATCAACTCACTCAGGTTCACTTTTCCATCATTATTTTGCGATAAAACCCCACTGTCTATTGCTTTATACAGGGTCGCTCTACTTTTTCCATAGAGTTTTGCAGCTGCTGAGATCGTGAGATTTGTCGGTGTATTCATGAGTGTATCGCAGTGTATTGATTTAAATATGTATCGATACAATAGACGATACACTTTTAAATTTCCAGCATGAGTACGTGGTATTGTCAGACAGGATTTAAATCAGTGATAAATATTAGATTAGGCAATAAAAAAGCGGCTAAATAGCCGCTTCATTTATTGATATTCGTCACTGAGGATTGTGATTGGTAATTTGCTTATGAACAAAAATATAAACGCCAAGCACGATGATTGCACCAATGACTGAACCAATCAGCCCCGCGACATCGCCACTATGATACCAACCTAACGCGCCGCCAATTAAATTAGCCACCCACGCGCCAACAATACCGAGAATGATGGTCAAAATGATACCGAGCTTCTGTTCTCCAGGATAAATGGCGCGTGCAAGTAAACCTGCAATTAAGCCAATAATAATGGTGTAAATAATGCCATGCCCATCCATGTTATTTCTCCAAATATGTGAGATTGATTATTGAGGAAGCATTCAGCAAAGCGCTGATATTGAATCAATAAGCCTTTTTCATTCGTTCTACAAGTTTATTTTTTAATCATTATTAACGTTGAAATGAGCAAAATTTCTGGTGGAACCCTTGCTAGTACTATACTTCATGCGCTTTTTTAGGGCATTTTATGTGTTTAATAACAACAACAGTAGCAACCTTAGAACAACAAAAAACCGCCCTGAGGCGGTCTTTTATTTGGAAACGATGAACGCTTATTTAGGTTCAGCACTCGATTCATCCACACCATAACTATCTTCAGCAGGTAAATCTTTGACTGCTTCAGAAATCAACGCCGCCATGTAGTTACCATGTGCCGTTGATTTGTCATAGTGAAAACGTAGGCGTGGTGTGAAACGGGTTTTGATCCGACGACCGAGTTCTTGACGCAGGAAACCTGCGGCACCGTTGAGCAAATCAAGCGTTTCTTGATGGGCTTGTGCGGTTAAATCGTTGGTCAGTTCACCACGGTTCATCACGGTGACGTAAACGTCGCCATAGCCTAAATCTGAGCTAATCTTCACGCCTGAGATGGTGACCATGCCACCCCCTAGACGTGGGTCTTTGAGTTCCATGCGGATGAGGTCAGACAGCTCTCGCTGTACCTGATCACCCATACGCTGTAGGCGTTGACTCATTATAGACTCCGTTTAATCTCATGAATTTCATAGACTTCGATTTGATCGAGTTCTTGAATATCTTTGTAGCCTTTTACGCCTAAACCACATTCGATGCCAGCACGGACTTCGTTGACGTCATCTTTATGGCGACGCAATGATTCGAGTTCACCTTGGAAGACCACCACGCCATCACGTAGAACACGGATTGGGCGGTTACGATGGATGACACCTTCCTGAACCATACAACCAGCAGCTGCACCAAACTTGCTTGAACGGAACACTTGACGAACTTGAGCAACGCCCAAGATGTTTTCGCGATGTTCTGGTGCCAATTTGCCGCTCATGGCTGCTTTGACATCGTCAATCATTTCATAGATGACGCTGTAATAACGCAAGTCTATACCGTCTTCTTGGCTCTTCAGACGCGCTGCGTTGTCTGCGCGAACGTTAAAGCCGAGCATTGCCGCGCCAGTTGATTCAGCAAGGGTAATGTCAGATTCGGTAATCGCACCGACGCCTGAACCCACGATCTGTACACGCACATCATCAATCGACAAGTCGTTCAATGCATGTGTCAGCGCCTCAAGAGAGCCGCGTACGTCAGTTTTCAGAACGATATTGACTGTTGGCACATCTTTCTTGCCCATGCCAGCCATAATGTTCTCAAGACGCATTGCTGATTGACGATCAATCTTGCCTTGGCGTTCACGTGCTGCGCGGAATTCAGCCACTTCACGTGCTTTCTTCTCATCAGAAACAACCAGAACTTCATCACCCGCATTCGGTGCATCAGGTAAGCCGAGAATTTCAACAGGAATCGATGGACCCGCAGATTTAACCGCTTTGCCATTTTCATCAGTCATTGCACGAACGCGACCGTAGAATGAACCTGCCAACAGCAAGTCACCGACTTTCAGCGTGCCTTTTTGAACCAAGACACTGGCAACCGCACCGCGACCTTTGTCGATACGCGCTTCAATCACGATACCTTGTGCTGCACCTTCTTCAGAAGCCGTCAATTCCATCAATTCAGCTTGAATCGAAATCAAATCAAGCAGTTCGTCGATACCCGCACCGGTTTTTGCTGAAACTTTTGCTATGGGTGTATCGCCGCCCCATGCTTCGGTGGTGACACCTTTGACTGACAATTCGTTGAGGACACGATCAAGATCAGAGCCTTCTTTATCAATTTTATTCAGCGCAACAATGATAGGGGTGCCCGCTGCGCGTGCATGTTCAATCGCTTCTGCAGTTTGTGGCATCACGCCGTCATCCGCTGCAACGACCAAAATCACGATATCCGTTGCTTTTGCACCTCGTGCGCGCATTTGGGTAAATGCCGCGTGACCTGGTGTGTCGAGGAACGTGATCACGCCACGCGCTGTTTCTACGTGGTACGCACCGATATGCTGAGTAATCCCGCCCGCTTCACTTGAAGCGACTTTTGCACGGCGAATATAATCGAGCAGTGATGTTTTACCATGGTCAACGTGACCCATGATGGTGACCACTGGCGGACGTGTTTTCACATTGCCACGATCAGCAACTGACGCCATCAATTTATCTTCAACCGCAGTATCACTGACCAGAACTGGATTATGTCCCAATTCCTCAACGACTAACGACGCAGTCGATTGGTCAATCATCTGATCTTGCGTAACGATTTCGCCCATTTTCATCAAAGTCTTAATGACTTCGCGCACTTTAAGCGCCATTTTTTGGGCTAAGTCAGAAACCAAGATGTGTTCAGTGATTTGCACATCATAAACTTGTTTTTCAACTGGTTTTTCAAAACCATGCTTGTTGGTTTGGCTGGTTTTTAGACCACGGGGTTGCTGACGGAAAGATTGTTCTTCCTGACGACCGCCGCGAGTTCGACCTTTGCCTTTACCTGCACCTGGTGTACCTGGTGTAGCAGTACCGCGTTTGATATCACGATTTTCTTTATCGAATGACTCTTCATACGCACGGCCAACCAGACCCGCTGCCAATGGCGCAGTATCATCGATTTTACGTTCAGGCGTTGTGCCATCGGCGTATTTGGTGGTCATTTGACGCATTTGTTCAAGCGTACGCTGTTGCGCTGCTTCTGCAGCGACGCGACGCGCGGCTTCTAGACGCGCCTCTTCAGCTTCACGAACTTTTTTCTGTTCAGGCGTTTCATCAATTTTGACAGCACGTTTTTTAACAACGACTTCTTTCTTTTCTGATGCTTTCTTGTCAGTTTGCTGACGCATTGCATCGAGCGTGGCTTGATGTTTTGCATCCGCTTCAGCGCGCGCTTTTTCAGCCGCTTTCACGTCATCAGATTTGTTGTCTTGTGCTTTTTCTTGCGCAGACGCTTGAATGCTGGCTTGAATGCGTGCTTTTGCTTCTAATTCAAGCTTTGCACGTTCAGCGATTTGCACCGAAGGATCTGGTTTAACGAACGTATGTTTTTTACGGACTTCGACACTAATGGTTTTGGCTTTACCAGTAGAGCTGGCAACTTTAGCAGTACCGAGCGTTTTACGCTGCAAGGTAATTTGCTTGTCTTGGGCGGCTTGGCCGTGGCTCTGTCTTAGATGAGCAACCAATTTTTCTTGTTCACTGTCGGTGACAAGACCTGTTGCTGCACGCGCGGGTAATCCCGCTTCAACCAGTTGTGCCAGTAATTTTTCGACTGGACGACCGACTTGTTGTGCTAATTCGTTTACGGATTTATCCGCCATGTGCTGCTACCTTATATACTCAAAACCATCATTCAAAATCAGTAAGTTAAATCATGTGAGCCATCCTGTTGATGACCCAGCGCGCAGGCGCTCATATTAAGAAAACCATGCCAGTACAACTCCAATCGTTGTCAGGGCGTGTGTCTAAAAAGCATTAAACGCACGCTAAATATGTTGTGGCGCACCTTGACCTTAATCTTAAGAGCAAAGTGCGCCGCTTGAATTAGACAAACCACGACTCGCGGGCTTTCATAATTAATTTACCAGCAAGTGCTGCATCAACGCCTAAGTCTTCGAGATCGCCAACTGCTTGGTCTGCCAAGTCGTCAACCGTCACGATACCGTTCGCTGCCAATGAGAACGCTAGATCACGCTCCATGCCTTCCATTGCGAGCAATTCATCGCTTGGATCTTGAATGCTTTCTTGCTGCAATAATTCATCAGCAATCGATGCGTCTTTCGCACGTGTTTGCAACAGCGCGATGGTTTCGTCATCTAACCCTTCAATTTCATGGAAGGTTTCTGCAGGAACATAAGCGACTTCTTCTAGTGAAGTGAAGCCCAGCTCAACCAATGCACCAGCTAAATCTTGTTCAATTTCTAAACGTTGTACAAACAGATCCACATATTGTTGTGATTCTGATTGTTGGCGTGCACGGTATTCATCTTCCAGCATCATATCGAGACGATAGCCTGTCAATTCAGATGCCAAACGCACGTTTTGACCTTGGGTACCGATTGCACGAGCCAATTGGTCGCTTGCTGCAAAGATAATGTCCGCACTGTGTGCATCTTCATCGAGCACAATCCCTGAAACGTCTGCAGGCTCAAGTGCACTGGCGATATATTGTGCAGGATCATCTGACCAGATCACCACGTCAATGCGCTCGCCTTCCAATTCTTGCTGTACCGCTTGAATACGGGTTCCGCGCATACCAATACACGCGCCCACTGCATCAATACGATGATCATTGGTTTTCACCGCGATTTTTGCTCGAACGCCTGGTTGGCGTGCAGCACCTTTGATTTCAATGATTTCTTCACTGATTTCAGGCACTTCTTTGCGCATCAACGCAATCAGCATTTCTGGGCGTGAGCGTGACAATAAAAGCTGTGCGCCTTTGCCATCACGATTCACGTTATACAAAATCGCGGTCACGCGTTGTTTTGCACGCAGCATTTCACGCGGAATCATTTCTTCACGCGCTAAATAACCTTCAGCGTTGTTGCCTAAATCAATGATGAAGCCATCTTTGGTTTGTTTTTTCACTTCGCCGTAGATCAGCTCGCCAACACGTTCTGCATATTCATCAGCAATCATTGCGCGTTCAGCTTCACGAATCTTTTGCACGATCACTTGTTTCGCAATTTGTGCTGCAATACGACCGAATTCAATCGATGGAATCTGTTCTTCGCGAACATCACCTAGTTTCCACTGGGTTGGATCCAAGTCAGACAGAGCGTCTTGTAGACCTGGCATTTCATGATCTTCATCAGAAACGACTGTCCATACACGGAAAGTATCGTACTCGCCAGTCTTACGATCAATGGCTACGCGGAGATCGACTTCATCGTGTTCGTAGAATTTTTTCTTGGTTGCAGCAACGAGCGCCTGTTCCATAGCCTCGAAAATTGCTTCACGGCTTACGCCTTTTTCGTTGCTGACGACTTCCACGACGGTCAGAATTTCACGACTCATAGGTCACCTTTGATTTCGAAAATCATTTTAAAAAGTTAAACTAAAAAACCCAAAACAATACTGCTAAATCTGAACCATTTACGAGTAAATACTATCTACTCACGCCATTAAACAGGCGCGTACACCAAATTTGCTTTATCAACATTATCTGCGTCAATGATGACATTTGCACCATCTAGCGTCACAGTCAATACCTCATTTTCAATCGAAACGAGTAGACCTGTCAGTTTACGGCGGTTCGCAACCGGCGCAATCAAACGGAAATGAACGGTTTGACCCACATAAGCACGCATTTGATCTAAGGTAAAGAACGGACGATCCCAACCTGGTGACGACACTTCAAGGACATATTCACCTGAAATTGGATCATGCACATCAAGTACGCCATTCACTTGATGGGTCACTTTTACGCAGTCTTGTACACCGATACCAATACCTACTTCTGAAGTATCACCATCAAAGTCTTCGTCCGATGCATCATTGACATCATCTGCTGGTTCGATATCCGTTTGATCTGGGTTAGACGCAGGAACAGAAAAACCCGCTGGCAGTGCGGGTTTCTCGCCAGTCACATCTGGGCGATCAATATAAATTCGTAATAATGAACGTTTACCTTGCGGTAGAAATTCAAGTCCCCACAATTCGACGCCACACACTGCAACTGCAGGTTGGATGAGATCAAAAAGAGTTTGGGTTTTTTGGGATAGCTTCATGTTTGGTCTGTACGCTGTTCTATATGGGAATCGTGTAGTACGGTTAATTAAGCCGTTCGTTCTTCAAGACGTCACACGCAAAAAACAATACTTAAGAAGCACTCAAGAACGTGAACGACAAAAACAAAAAATGGGCATCAGCCCATTCTTTAACAGATCATTTAAATATCTGGTGATAAGTAAACTACTGTACGAAAAATCACATTAACGATAGAGAAACTATCTTCTTTGCGTCTTCCAAAATAAGTGGTAGCGGGGGCTGGATTTGAACCAACGACCTTCGGGTTATGAGCCCGACGAGCTACCAGACTGCTCCACCCCGCATCAACTGGACGGCATAATATGCCTATCCTTACCCTCTGTCAACGTTTAATTTGCTTGACTCCAATATTTATATTTTGTATTCAGTGAAAAATAAATTAGTTCATTTCAACAAATTATAAAACATGGTGCGGAAGGGGGGACTTGAACCCCCACGCCGTTAAGCACTACCACCTCAAGGTAGCGTGTCTACCAATTCCACCACCCCCGCAAGAAGGACGACAAGTCTACTTGATTCAACTATGGATTGGAAGGGGTTTGTGCAGGTGTTGTTGGATTTGTTGTGACAGGTGCGGGTGCTGAAGTCGCAGGCGTCGATACAGGCGCAGTCAAGCTGTACAAATCTTGCGCATTATGTTTTGCGAAAATCGCCAGTGTTAAACTGGTCATAAAGAATATGGTTGTCAGTACTGCTGTTGATTTTGTTAAGAAGTTAGCAGAACCCGATGCGCCAAAAACGGTGCTTGATGCGCCAGCGCCAAATGATGCGCCTGCTTCTGCGCCTTTACCTTGTTGAAGCAAAATCAGACCGATCATGCCCAGTGCAACCAAAATATGTAATACCAAAACCAGCGTTTCCACGTTCATCTCCACGCTTAGGCGATATCAAACGCTTGGGCGATTTGCAAAAAAGAGTCAGCATCAAGTGATGCGCCGCCAACCAACGCACCGTCTATATCTGGGCATTTGGCGAGCAAGTGTGCATTATCCGACTTTACACTGCCGCCGTAAAGTAGGCTGGTCTGATTTAACTCGACTCTTATCTGAGTCAACATCTGACGCAATGAGGCGTGCATTTGTTGCGCATCCTCAGGGCTGGCGGTGCGTCCAGTGCCAATGGCCCACACAGGTTCATAAGCAATGATCAGTTTATTCATGTCTATTTTTGTTAAAATATCGGTATGTGCTTGGATTTGAGCGGTGACGACATTGATTGCCTGACCTGCTTCTCGTTGCTCCAGCGTCTCACCGACACACCAAATGACGCCTAAACCCGCATCAAGTGCCGCATGAATTTTTTGACCGATTAACATTTCATCTTCGTGATGGATGGTGCGGCGCTCTGAATGACCGATAATGACCCATTCGACGCCCGCTTCTTTGAGTAGGTCTGCTGAAATATCACCAGTAAAGGCACCTGTGTTGCGGGTGATTGCAGTGTCTTGCGCGACCAGTTGAATCTGAGCAGACGCTTGTTTAAGAATACTCTCTATCGCGAGCATGTGTAGGGTTGTGGGAGCAATCGCCAGTTTACATCGCGATAATGATGTTGTTTTTACGAGATTTTCTGATAACTTCTGGGTAAGTGATTTCGCGGTAGCAAGGCTTGGATTCATTTTCCAGTTGCCAATGACCCAATGCTGACGAATCGCTGTGGTCGAGGGTGTAATCGTTGTAGACGTGGACATATTAAGCGCTTTTCATTTTAGATTTAGGGTAATTCTAGCGCAAAGTGCACCTGAAAAAACATCAATTGAGGTTCAAGAAATGTTGGAAGTGAATATGCATGAGGGTTTAGATCCAGCGGTGAGTCAGCTGAAAGAAGGACGTTACCGTCATTATAAAGGGCAGTGTTATCAAGTTTTGGCAACGGCTCGGCATTCTGAAACACGTGAATGGCTAGTTGTTTACCGTTGTTTATATGATGATTTTAGTATTTGGGTGCGTCCATTGGCGATGTTTGTTGAATGGGTGACTTTAGAAAACGGTCAACACGTGCCGAGATTTGCTTATGAGTCCGAAATGGTGAACGATTTATCAAAATAAGCGTCATTGAGCGTAAAAAATAAAGATAAAGACATCAAGTGATTGGCTCAAAATTTGTCTAAATTGCGTGTTGATGGTTTAAAATCATCGACAACGTGTTTTATCTGATTGTACGCGCCGACTGAGTGCGTTATAGTCAAGGGAACTCACGGATGTGAGATATCTGATAACTAACGGATGGTCGAGTTAATGTCTGGACAACCAGTATCTTTTGGTGGATTAGCCCGCCAGATTGTCAATGAAGGCATCGTCAGTGCTGAAGTCATGCAACGCGCGATTACTGACGCTCAGATGGAAAAAATAACGCTGATTAGCTATTTGGTGACTAAAAAATTAGCCAAAGCGGATAAAGTTGCGTGGGTCATTGCTCGCGAATTTGGTGACTCACTTTTTGATTTAGATTCACTCGATCCTGACATGATTCCGAAAGACATCATAGACGAAAAAGTTGTCCGTCAGTTTTCAGCAATCCCAATCTATAAGCGCGGTTCTCGACTGTTTGTTGCAATGAGCGATCCAACCCGCGCGGATGCGTTGGAAGCGATTCGCTTTGGCAGTCGGCTTGCGGTAGAGGCGGTTGTTGTTGAGGAAGATAAACTTGCTAAGCTGATTGAACGCCAGTACGAGGGCGGCATGAGTACTGCTGACTTCAGTGGTTTTGGCGGTGATGGTGATTTGGATGTCGAAACTGAAAGTACGGATGACAAAAATACTGGGAATGATGTCAGTGGTGCAGAAGAGGCGCCTGTTGTTAAATTTATTAATAAGATGTTGATCGATGCGATTCGCATGGGCGCGTCGGACTTACATTTTGAGCCCTACGAAAAAACCTATCGTATTCGCTATCGAATCGACGGTGTGATGCGTGAAGTCGCGCGTCCGCCAGTCCAGATGGCCAATAAATTGTCTTCGCGTCTCAAGGTGATGTCGCAAATGGACATTTCTGAGCGTCGTATGCCGCAAGATGGGCGGATTAAGCTGAAAGTTTCAAAAACAAAAGCGATTGATTTTCGGGTGAACTCCCTGCCAACCCTGTATGGCGAAAAAATCGTTTTGCGTATTTTGGATGCTTCTAGTGCCATGCTTGGGATTGATGCGCTCGGCTACGAGCCTGCACAAAAAGAATTATTCATGGCTGCATTGGATAAACCTCAGGGAATGTTGCTTATCACAGGACCCACAGGTTCTGGTAAAACCGTTTCTTTGTATACAGGCATTAATATTTTAAATACTGTTGATACCAATATTTCGACTGCGGAAGATCCCGTTGAAATTAATCTTGAAGGGGTTAATCAGGTTAACGTCAATGTCAAAACAGGACTGACTTTTGCTGTCGCGCTGCGGGCTTTCTTACGGCAAGATCCTGATATTGTGATGGTTGGTGAGATTCGTGACTTGGAAACCGCGGAAATCGCTGTGAAAGCGGCCCAAACGGGCCATATGGTGATGTCAACGCTACATACCAATAGTGCACCAGAAACATTGACTCGTTTGCGTAATATGGGCGTTCCTTCTTTTAACATTGCAACATCCGTGAACCTTGTGATTGCCCAACGATTGACTCGGAGACTGTGCCCAGCTTGCAAGCAGGCGGTTGATATTCCGGCTGCAAGCTTAAAAGAAATGGGTTTTACTGATGAAGATCTTGCAACAGGTTTTAAAGTCTATCAGCCCGTTGGTTGTTCCGAATGTCGAGATGGCTATAAAGGTCGTGTCGGTGTGTATGAAGTCATGAAGGTGACACCAGAAATATCTCGGATCATTATGGAAGAAGGCAATGCAATTGATATTGCCGATGCCTCGCGCCGTGCTGGATTTAATGATTTGCGTCGTTCTGGTTTAGATAAAGTCATGCAAGGTGTGACCAGCTTGCAAGAAATTAATCGTGTGACTGGTACTGAGTAAGTAGAGTATTTTGCGAAATAAATACACAGTGCGTAAAAGGTTTTAAGAGTGAAAAGTTTTGAAAGAGCGATTATCTAATATTCAAGTAGATAATTAAGTATTAAGGGATGATGTGTTGCTTTAGTCGTAGGACAACACACTAATAAAGAGAGCAAACATGGCCGTCAATAAAGCAGAAGATATTCCAGTATTCCTTTACGAAGGAACTAATCGACGTGGACAGAAAGTTAAAGGTGAAATGCCAAGCAAAAATATGGCCTTGGCAAAAGCCGTGTTGCGTAAGCAAGGTGTTAATGTCACGACTATTCGTCAAAAATCCAAAAATCCGCTTGAATTTCTGACCAAGAAAAAAATCAGTCCGATGGATATCGCGATTTTTACTCGGCAGTTGGCAACGATGATGAAAGCGGGTGTTCCGTTGGTTCAGTCATTTGAAATTGTGGCGGAAGGGTTGGATAACCCTTCCATGCGTGAAGTTGTACTTGGCATCAAAGGCGAGGTTGAAGGCGGTAATACGTTTGCTGGAGCTTTGCGCAAATATCCTCAGTATTTCGATGATCTATTTTGTTCCCTCGTGGCATCTGGTGAGCAATCGGGTGCTTTAGAAACGATGTTGGATCGCGTTGCGATTTATAAAGAAAAAAGCGAACTACTTAAGATGAAAATTAAGAAGGCGATGAAATATCCAACCGCCGTTATTATTGTTGCGCTGGTCGTCACTATTATTTTGATGGTGAAAGTGGTCCCTGTATTCAGTGAATTGTTTTCATCATTTGGTGCGGAATTGCCAGCCTTCACGCAAATGGTTGTGGATATGTCGAAGTGGATGCAGGCTTATTGGTTTGTTTTGGTGGGTGTCATCGTTTTAGTGATCGGTGCTTTTCGTGAAGCGAATAAACGGAGTGAAAAATTTCGTGATTTCATCGATCGATCCGTACTTAAGTTGCCAATTTTTGGGGATCTTGTATACAAGGCGATTATTGCCCGTTTTGCGCGTACTTTAGCTACGACGTTTGCGGCAGGGGTGCCTTTGATCGATGCACTTGAATCAACGGCAGGGGCAACGGGTAACGTTGTGTATCGTAAAGCGACGATGCAAATCCGTGAAGATGTTTCGACAGGTCAACAACTTCAATTTTCTATGCGTTCGACCAATGTGTTTCCTTCTATGGCGATTCAAATGGTTGCGATCGGTGAAGAGTCTGGTGCGTTAGATGCAATGCTCGATAAGGTTGCAACCCACTTCGAGAATGAGGTTGATAACGCGGTTGATGGTTTAACCTCGCTCATGGAACCTTTGATTATGGCAATCCTAGGTGTATTGGTTGGTGGTTTGGTCGTTGCGATGTATCTTCCGATCTTCCAAATGGGTTCGGTGATTTGATGTCAATACTGGAGACATTGGATGCAATTAGTGCTACGCCGTGGTTAGCGGTGACATTAGTTGCATTTTTGGGATTGTGCATCGGTAGTTTTTTAAATGTGGTTATTTATAGACTCCCGCGCATGATGGAAGGTGAGTGGCGTAGTGATTGTTCAATTCTTTTACAAGATCAATTACATCCAAATCGGGCGCCATACGTTTTTGAAAACATGACTTTGAGTAAGCCTGCTTCACGGTGTCCTTCATGTGCGCATAAAATTCGCTGGTATGAAAATATTCCATTGGTCAGTTGGGTTGCATTGCGTGGGAGATGTAGCGCATGTGGCGCATCAATCGGCATTCGTTATCCTGTCGTTGAATTATTGACGATGCTGGCATCGATTGCGGTCTTCCTTGTTTTTGGCCCAACGGTAAAAATGCTGTGTGCTTTGGGTCTGACTTGGGCGTTGATTGCGCTGACAGGGATCGATTTTGATACACAGTTATTGCCTGATCGCATTACGCTACCGCTTGCTGCTGCAGGTTTGTTTGTGAATGCCCAAAGCCTGTTTGTTTCCCCGACTCAAGCCATTTGGGGTTATGTGTTTGGTTTCCTTGTGCTCTGGGTGGTCTATATTTTATTTAAGATCGTCACTGGCAAAGAAGGCATGGGGTACGGGGATTTTAAATTACTCGCGGCATTGGGCGCTTGGCTAGGGCCAATGCAATTGCCGTTGATTATTTTATTGTCTTCGTTTGTCGGTGCGATCATCGGAATTGTTTTACTGAAAGTTCGCCAAGAAAATCAACCGTTCGCTTTTGGTCCTTATATTGCGATTGCGGGCTGGATTTCTTTGTTATGGGGACCTGAGCTAGTAACCACGTACCTCGGCATGTATCACTAAGCCTATGTTTATTGTCGGCTTAACGGGTGGAATCGGCAGTGGTAAGACTGCGGCAAGTGATTGGTTTGCCGCACAAGGAGTTACCGTTGTCGATGCTGATGTGGTGGCGCGTGAAGTGGTTGCGATCGGCGAGCCGGCATTGGTTGAGATTGCTCAATCTTTTGGTGATTGGGCGCTGCTTGCCGATGGAACCTTGAATCGCGCAGCGCTACGCCAGCATGTCTTTGAACATCCTGAAGATCGAAAAAAATTAGAACAGATTACCCATTCGCGCATTCACTCCGCAATGTCAAAGCAGTTACAAGCTGCAATTTCTCCCTATGTGATTCTGGTTTCCCCGTTATTATTAGAATCTGGCAAAGCGGGTTTAGCCAGTTTGTGTCAACGTATCTTAGTGGTTGATGTGCCTGAGTCTGTGCAGCGGATACGTGCTGGCGCCCGGGATGGACAAACACCTGAATCGATCGATCGCATTATTGCTGTGCAGATCGCGCGCCATGAGCGCGTGGCATTGGCCGATGATATCGTTGTGAATGATGGTGAGTTGCTTCATTTATATGCCCAACTGCAAGTCATACATGAGGGTTATTTGAAGATGTCTTCAATATCGTAGACGGTTTAGGATTGTATTTTCAGGACCAACTTCATTGGCATTTAATACCTTATCAATTCTTATTTCAGTCAAAATATTGAGCAACGCTGATGTCTATTCAATCCAAAGCAAAGGGTTTACAAGTCAGAACTGAAGTCATGGGTGAGGTTTTTGTCCAGCGTGCAATTGACAACACCACTGAGCTGACCGAGCCAATGCAAGAGTGGATCAATGAGCATGCGTGGGGCTCAACGTGGCAGCGAGAAGGGTTGCCGCGATCAACGCGCTCATTAGTCACGATTGCAATGTTGGCAGCGCTGAAAGCACCCAAAGAGTTACAAGGTCATGTGCGCGGGGCGTTGAATAACGGCTGTACCGTCAGTGAAATTCAAGAGGTGTTGCTACATAGTGCTGTGTATTGCGGCGCACCAGCCGCTCAAGAAGCGTTCCGAGCAGCGCAAGAGGTGATTGATGAATGGCAAAAAGCGCATCCGCAAGTTTAATTTTTACGGAATAATCGCCATGGCTGCAACGCGCCAATACTGACTGCAATCAAGCCGACAATCATCGCCAAGGATAACGGCTCGCCCAATAGTGGAACGGCTGCCAATGCGGCAAGAAGAGGCGCCAGCGCCAAAATACTACCGACTTTAACCGCCCCTAATCGTTCTACTGCGCCAATAAAGGTCAGCATGGCGATAATCACCACGAAAATCCCTTGGAAGATGGCTTGTGTGAGGATTTGCGGTAGTGTTGCTTCAGCCAGTCGACTCGGCAAAAACATAGCGTAGATGGGCAAGTAAATCAGTGTAGAGACTAACGCAACGCCAGCCATCGCCTGCCAAGGTGGCAACATCCAGCGTTTGAGTAATGCGGTGTAGATGCCCCATGAAAGGGATGCCAGCACAAAAAACAAATCGCCAATGCCGAGTGCAAATTCGTGTTCTGCGTACATCAGCGAACTCATCCCGATCAAACCAACGGCAATCACCGACAAACTAAGCCAATTATCCCGACTCAGTGCTTCGCGTAAGATGATCAGTGCAGCAATTGCAGTCCAAAAAGGCAGCAAGCCATTCATCCAGATTGCCGCATGAGCGGCGGGGGCATGACCAAAACCCTCGTAGACGAATATGGAGTACGCCACACCGCCAATTAATGCCAATACTAAGATGCGGATATCCAATAAGAATCGCCATTCATGTCGATAAATCTGAATCGGAATCAAGACCAGACTTGCAGTCATGAAGCGCAGCGCGCCAATATCCCATGTGGTCATGACCTGAGTTGCACCAAAACGAGAAATCAGGGTAAAACTTCCCCAAATCAACATCGTCGTTGCGAGCAGACTATAACCAATCAGACGTGTTCTTTTGACTTGATCGGCCAATTCTGATGGGCTTTGTTGTGGTTGATCTTCAGCGTGTTGCACGGATTCGCTCCAGAAAAGGTCTGCGTTTACGAGGTTTGTCGTTGTCGACAAGCTTCGTAGAGCGCCATTCCTGTGGCGACACTGACGTTGAGGCTTTGTAGCTTTCCAGTCATTGGAATATAAGCCAGATAATCGCAATTGGTTTGGGTGAGGCGACGTAATCCAGTGTCTTCCGCACCCATGATGATTGCCAGTTTGCCAGTCAAATCAATTTGATGAATAGGTTTAGCCGTTTCATCGAGCAATGTGCCTACAGTCTGCACACCTTGTTCTTGCAGTGCGACCAAAGTACGCGACAAATTGGTCACTTGAAAAAATGGCACCAGTTCTACTGCGCCCGCTGCGACTTTACGCGCGGCCGGGGTGAGTCCTGCAGCACGATCACGCGGTGCAATCACGCCATGGACACCCATTGCCGCAGCCGTGCGCATACATGCGCCAAGGTTATGTGGATCGGTCACTTGGTCGAGCACGAGCAACAATACATTTTCGGTACTTTCAACCAATTGTGCTAAATCGCTTTCATCGAGCACGGGCGCAGGACGGACTGCGGCGACGATGCCTTGATGCTGCGCGCCTTCAGACATTTTGCTTAAGGTATCTCGGCTGGCTTTTTGCACGGAAATTCCATGCGGTTCAGCTTGTTTGATCAGTGCATTTAGGCGCTCATCATCGCGACCTTGCAGGACGAATAATCCGATAATTTGTTCGGGCATGGTATTTAACAGTGACTCTACGGCATGTAATCCGAAGTGATGTTCAACTGCTTTAGTAGGTTTTGCCATGATTTACTCGAATATATGTCCGTTAAAGTTGATTCAAAAAATCGCTTTAACGAGGTGAAGTGCAATAGTGCGTATTCTAACGAATTTGAATCAGAATACCTGTACATATTGCGTGGAATGCCCAGTTCATTTGCAAAGTAAGCAGCCATAAAAAGAACCGCAATAAAAAACCGACTTCACATGAAGTCGGTTTTCTTATACCTCATTGCCAATTAGACTTGGCTTTGCGGGTATTTCTTGGCATGACGCACAGCTTTGCCTCGGGCACGGATGTTCAACAGTTCCACCGCTAAGGAGAATCCCATTGCCGCATACAAATAGCCTTTAGGCATATGGAAGCCGAAACCATCGACAATGAGGACCATACCGACCATGACCAAGAAGGCTAATGCCAATACCTTAATCGACGGATGTTCTTCAACAAAGTCGCCGATTGGTTTCGCGGCAAACATCATGACCAAAACAGATGCTACAACAGCTAACACCATGACAGGGATGTCATTAGACAAGCCAACTGCTGTAATCACCGAGTCTAATGAAAAGACAATGTCGATAATCGCGATTTGAACAACAATGGCGAGGACGCCTTTTTCTGCAGTTTCACGCAGACTGAGTTCGCTTTCTTGTTCAGTTCTACCGTCTGTTTCGGCATAGATTTCAACGACACTTTTATACAATAAGAACAAGCCGCCGCCGATCAGAATGAGATCACGACCACTAAAGCCGTGGGCAGCCACCGCAAATAACGGTTCAGTTAAGCGCATGACCCAAGAGATGGATAAGAGCAGCATGATCCGCGTGATCATTGCCAAGCCCAGACCGAAGAGGCGAGTACGATGTTGTAAGCGTTTTGGAACCTTGGCGACCAGAATCGTCAGGAAAATGATGTTATCAATACCCAGCACAATCTCAAGGACAGTTAGCGTTGCTAACGTGACCCAAGCTTCAGGATTGCTCATCCAACTCATAAAATCCATAAAACATGCGCTCGCTAATGTTGATATCAACCATGCTTGTGGACATGGCTTGATGTTCAGTTAATATAAAAAGTAAAGAAATTCAATGAAATTGTTTTTTAAGGCACAATTTTTCTATTATCTAATAATCATCATCCCAACTCTATATACATAATGTTATGCATACTGGTTATCAGATTTAAGTGATTATTTTATATTGCGTTTAGAGCTTTAAATATTTTGAGGTGCCATCGTGAGATGGCTCTGATTCATCAGAGTCCAAGAAGTGCTTTTAAGCGATTCAAAAAAAGCCTTCTTGAAAATCTGTCAGGCAATGATCTCTATGCTGAGATCGAATTAGCCTTCGAAGTGGCAGACATAGTCCACAACAGACAATGCTTCGATATCAAAGCTACTATTGCCATCGACAAAGAACGATTGACCACTGCGGAATTGTTCAGTTGGCTTGCCAACGCGAGTCACTTGGCATTCGCCAGAGATGATTTCCATGCGCTCTGGTGCACCTGTATTGAAGGTCAGCTTAGAAGGCATGATGACCCCAATGGTTTTTTTGCTGCCGTCAGCAAATAGAACCGTGTGGCTGACACATTTGCCATCGAAGTAAACATTGGATTTCTTGATGACACTGACTTGGTCGAATTGCGCGGGGGTCATAACACTCTCCAAAAAGATGGGCATATTCTAACAACCCCAGATCCTGAGAACCAGCCTAAACCAGCATGAGTGCATAGAATAAATCGGCAATGTGACAGTCCACCACGTAAAGTGGCACTTTTGTACGAATAGTTCTAGATCAGGCGGATTTCTTATTTTATGACGCCGAAGTTCCTCAAGAAACGCTTAAAGAGCTTCGGCATTGGTATTCATTCGTTACGACGGCGGACAAGCCCGACGAAGAATATTAAAGACCAAAGGATACCCACCCAATAAAACAGCGAATAACCGATATATTTATCCATCGACATGATCCGAGGGATTGAGTCTGGAGAAGTTTTGGGTGTAGCAAGTCCTACACTCAATGATTCTAGACTTGCAGTATTCGATGACGCCTGATTTCCTGCTAATCCAGAGGTATTCAAGGTGTTGGTTGGAGTCGTGCTTCCACTCACAGAAGGTAGGTTGTTTGAACTTATACTCGCAGCTTGTTGGTTCTGCTTTGCTACTTGTTGATCGAGGATCTGAGCTTGTAGCTTGGCTTGTGCTTGACGTTTCAGCCAGACTGGATTTCGCTCTTTCTCCATCCGCGTTTGATATTCTGCATCGGATTCATTGGCACGCGGGATTGATGAGATTTGAGCATCATGAGCTTTCTGCTCCTCGTCAGCTTTTTGCTTTTGTAATCTTGCTGCACTCATCTCGGCATAACGTCCTCGATAATTATAAGTACTATAATTATCGTCATCATCTTGAACGACAGGGGCTTTGACCGCATTTGCCGCAAAGACCGCATCGCTGTAAGTCGATGAGTTATTGGAGTTTGCATAAGTGCAGGATATCGTAAAACCCAACAAGGTGCTAAGCCCGAGCTGGACAAGGAAAGTCCGTGAATTCATTGGTAATGATCTACGCATCGAATTACTCCCTCTCTAAATGGGTCGCAATGATGCGAACATCATTGTCATGGCGTTGAGCTTTGAGTTCACGCAGTGCATTTTTGAATGCAATGGCGATAATATGAAAGAGCAGCACAACAAAAAGAAATAAGAAAATACTCGGTGTTGATTTTTCAAAGAAAAAATTCTCTGGATCATTTGGTCGATAACAAATCACAATCGGTCGATTGGCTTTGATATCGTCGAGTAATTCGTTTGGGAACGATCGCTCTTTGGTAATGTCTCTTCCATCGGATGTTTTAAAATGAAAGGTTCCGACATAGATGCTTTCACCGATGCTCATATCGGTTTCTTCATAATCTGCGATTGGTTCAACAATGGCGCGTTCACCCGTATGCTGAATACCGATGATGTCACTTTCAAGGTTATAGATATAAATCAACCCGAGGAACAGCGCTACTAAAATCGCCCCCAAAACCAATACTTTTTGCATGACACCCAACTCCTTAATCCACATATTGTTATGAGTAGATCGAATCGACTTTATAAATGATTAACTAAAAATGCTAAAGACGAAGATTACAATGCTCCACAGGAACAAAGGAATCCAGTCAGTCGGCTCTAACGGCGCTTTACCTAAAAAACGATAACCGCGTTCAGCAGGAATAACCCGATAACGTGCGGTTGGAATGACGGGTAAGAACATCACTAAAAAATAATGTGTTGTTTCATGAGATCTTGTACTGTAATCAAATTTTGATTCACCGCGCAGTCCAAACCCTACACTATTGAGTGTTGTTAATGACGGTGGGTGTTTGATTCGAGTTAAATTATTTTCTCGTATATAGGCATCTAAATGATCTTCATATTGCCGTTTCAACTGTTCGGCTTTCTTATGATCTTCAAGTTCTTCAAACAATATCATTGCAGGTTCATAATCTTCATCGATTAATTGATGAATCATGGCCATGCCACGGTCAGCATCTTTCTTAATCCCTTTACCTTTGATCAGTGCAATGCTCAGCTCAAAGCGGGCTTGTATATCGCCGCTCTGCGCACGGTTAATCAATTTGTGGATCGACATTTTATTGTTCACGCGAAAACATTTTATTTGTATCGGTTAGTGTAGCAGTTTGTTAATTGATGTAAAGATCGCCGACCTCAGATTCATTGCAAGTATTGAGTTTCTAGCGTGAAGGTATTTTATGAATATGTTTAGAAGCATAAAGGTTTACAGCGGATTAACCCGTTTTCATTTAGGCTGGTGTAAGATATAGTTATACAGATAGAACGTTTTTCCTTCATTCATCTAAAAGGCTAGTTTGCCCATGCTGACCCGTTTAAGTTTGCAGAATTTCACTTTAGCGCACAATGTTGTGCTGGATTTACACGCGGGTTTTACCGTTCTGACGGGTGAAACGGGCGCAGGTAAGTCGATTCTGCTGGATGGT
>JANYEL010000104.1 GCA_025363155.1 Moraxellaceae bacterium | reverse complement strand
GCTTGAACAGAAGTCATCACGAGTCCTGTCAACAGAACACTCATCGCAACCTTTGCTGTTTGTAACATAGTCTTTTCCATAACTGTTTTTTTCGAAAATAGAGTATTCATAAATAACCTAAAAAATGAATGATTCAACGCGATTAAGAATAACATTAAAAACATTTTCAACAACAACCACATCCAACATTAATCTTGATACGGTGTTGGATCTGCTAATCCTGCATCGAGGAAACCTTGGCGGCGCAATCGACAACTGTCACATCGACCACAGGCACGACCTTCGGCATCCGCTTGATAGCAAGACACTGTAAGTGCGTAGTTTATGCCAAGTTCAGTGCCTAAGCGTATGATATTCGCTTTGGATAAATGTAAAAGCGGCGTCTCGATTGTAAGCGGATTGCCTTCCACGCCAGCCTTCGTCGCGAGCGCAGCCATACGTGCAAACGCGGCGATATATTCGGGGCGACAATCAGGATATCCTGAATAATCAACAGCATTCACCCCAATGACGATTGCTTGACTGTGAGTCACTTCTGCAACTGCCAAGGCATACGACAGGAAAATCGTATTTCGAGCAGGAACATAAGTTACAGGAATCCCCGTGGGTTCATTCTCTGGAACATCAATCGCATCGTCCGTCAACGCAGAACCGCCGAGACTGCGCAGATCAATATTGATCACGCGATGCGGTACGCCAACGTTTGCGGCAAGACGTTTTGCAGCCACAAGCTCACTAGAATGACGCTGACCATATGCAAAACTTAAGGTTTCACATTCATAGCGTTGCATTGCCCATGCTAAACATGTTGCAGAATCAAGACCGCCAGAAAGTAATACGATGGCGCGAGGAGAAGTCGTTGTCACAAAAACACCTAAAGAACAAAATCAGAAGAATCAAACTACGCGAATTATGCGTGAAATCTGTGATTCACACCAGACGAGAATCGCATTCTCATTAAATCTAGCCTTAAGTTAAAAACGCGAATGAAGGTAAAGGATCGATAAATTGACAATGGATTGTTTGGGCGCAAGATCGTGATCACTAATAGATAAACTGCGATACCAATGTCAATTCACCCACCTTTCGCAGCGGCACAATAAAACTTTGTTGTTTCTCATTCGGGGTATTTTCATTGCTAATCACTGTGACGGTTACCGTCGTAATCACTTTGCTTGATTCGCCGCCGTAATAATTAGCATAGACCAAATACGTGCCATGAAGGGTATTGGGAGTGGCAAAAATTTCTGGACCATAGCCATCAGTCGCATCAATATCAATTGAACCACCGCTCGGAATCGTACGCTGACCATACCAAGCATGTTCACGATTTGGCGTGACGACATGTAAATCGACATCGGTATGATCAGTATCCCAAGACATGACAATGCGCAATTTGGCGGGGACTTTCCCTGAATTAGCCTCATAAAATTGGCGGCGAGTTTTTTCGCCATTTACGGTGCGCACTTCTAGGCTGTTACTGCCTGAACCAAATGCATAAGGACGTTGATAATGCCCTGACTCATCAACAGACAATGGCATTGCGGCACCATTGGCAATCATGGTCGCAGATTGTCCTTTAGGGGCTGTTTTAATCTGTCCTTGAATCAACGCACTCCACGCATGCCCACCACTATTGCTCCGAGTGGCTGGATAATTGACCGTCTGCGAAAAATTACCTTGGCTTGAATCACTATAACGCCAACCATTGGTTGGTCTTGTAGATTCCGAGTTATCTGCTCTTGCCTCTAGCATGAATCCACTTATGACAACCGCCGTGCAGCATAAAAAGCACTTCATTAAACATAAGCTTTGGACATCTTTATTGTGCATAGTGAATTTTCCTTATCGTTGTTTTATTTGTCGAAAATGATGAAATACCTAATTGATCTGTCAACCGCCGAGCTGTTTCTTCGATCCACGCTTCATCTTGTCCACGAGGATGAAAGCGTAATGCCAAATGCAAATATTCGTGCCAGAGTGTGACCCGATCATTTTGACTGCGCCAATCTCGCACATAGATATTTAACGACTGCTGATCAGCATAGGGATTGCCATAATCTAAACGACACACATTGACTGACTTTAATGGCTCGAATCCTTCAGTTGAAGCCATCAATTGGCTGACTTTGGACATATTGCGCCGTAAATACTGCTCAGCAGCGGGTAACGGCTGACATTGCTGGCGCTGGTCGGTCAATTGCCAACTGGCTTTGGGGAACGCCTGCTTCAATATTTGCAGATAATTAAGGCCTTGCTGAGCTTGTGCAACCGCGTCATTCCAGCCTAAAAGTCCAACTTCAGCTTTACTTTGATGATAGCGAATTGGACTTCCCGTCAATATTAGCCCTTCGGTAAAAGCAGCGATACGGCGTGCGGCAGGTGTTGGTGGATTCGGTGAAACTCGCTGATAGCGACTGTCATCATCAATCTGCAAACAACCCTGATGAAATTCAGCATTTTGGATTAAATAACTACGCGCGGCGATTGCCAACGCATTCGCCGCTTGAGTTTGTTCCGCATCGCCTTCACGATCAACCACCCGTGCAACATACTCTTGTAGCCCCAATCGTCCGATGATCTGAACGGGTTGATTGGCTCGCTTCTGGACGGATAATTCTCCATTGCTGCGAATGACTAAACTCTGCTGATTGGCGAACTGTACGCGATATTCACCGCGTAAACTGCCACTCGATACCGCTGAATGATTCACATAACCGACACGACTAATTTGGGCAATCGGATAACGTTTAAAATAATGCACCGAAACACATTGATCATCATTTTTTTGCAAAGATGGCGGTAAACGATTCGCCAATGTAGTACTCAATTGCTGAACCACGCGACGACTGCCGCCCGTTCCACCCAACCAAAATGCCGTGCCATCCGCAAGCCAACCCGCTGCACCGCCAAAATATGCGCCTGCAAGCATCGGGTGCGCCCATGTATACGTTTTAAAGCGATACGCCCCGCCCAAATTCGGCAACAGATCGCCCCACTGTGGCTGTAATACTCGACCGACCAAGGTTTCTCGCGTTTGCATCACAATCTTTGGAGGTACACGATTGAGTGCATTTAATATATCAATGACAGGCACTTGAGTTTGCGGGTGTAAATTGGATAACCGCATCAACCAAGGCACATCAGGTGCTTGTTGCTGCCAATAACGCTGCCATTCTTTCGCCTGAATATTAAGACGTTTTGGCTCAAAATAAGCACCACAGGAACGCACCAACGCCGTGTCTCGATTGACCAATTCGCTATGCGTACAACAATACTCATCGCCACTTGCAGCTTGCTTGCCCACATGACAAGCATAGGGTTGATCGGGCAAATGCTGATCTAAGCTGTAGGTATAGACCCACAATTTCCATAAACTGCCGAGTGGAACTTGTTTTGGCAACTGTTTGGTATTCCCCAGCAGCCAATTAGGATGATTGATAGATTGCTGGCTCACAATCCATCCTTGGGCACTGCCTTTATTCGACAAATCAGTTGAGTCAGCAGCATGTGCAAGCGGTTGTAACATCAGCATAGTCATGACGAGGATCAAGAACCGAGTCCATTGCCACTGTATGCTGATGAGGAGATCAAACCGCTTCATATGTCGTTATTCCACGGTCAAACGATTTCGAGCTGGCTGCTCCAGCACTTGGGCATCAGGACGATACATGTTGTAGGCCCGTGCAGCAGGCAACACATACTGACCTCGTTGGCTAAATCGAAGCAAATGTTGAACAATCGTTGTGCCATCGACCTGACCTAGAGGCACGGCATAACCCCCTGTCATTTCTTGGAAATTAGCGCGTGGCAACTCTTCTTGGTCTTTGATTTTAATCCCCCATGTGCCTGGTTCAATCTGTGCACCAGCAGGAAGCGGTGCGTCAATTACCATGTAATGTAAGGTCTGTGTAGACTTTAATGTATAGGTATCTAAGTACAACGCATCCGTATTTACTTCATCGTTCGTTCCTACCAACTTCGCTTCAAACGAACCATCACTTTGCGGCTTAAGGAGATAGAGCTGATGTGTCAGTGTCGCTGGGAGCGTC
Source organism: Moraxellaceae bacterium (assembly GCA_025363155.1). Classification (GTDB taxonomy): domain Bacteria; phylum Pseudomonadota; class Gammaproteobacteria; order Pseudomonadales; family Moraxellaceae; genus Aquirhabdus. Next base: position 26,774 of record JANYEL010000104.1, on the reverse strand, counting down.
GATATCGCGCCACGTTGTGCGCTGTCGTAACTCAGTACTGCACTAGTGCCACTGGTTAAAATCGTCGGCAACGTAGTAGTCGTTGTTTTTGCAATTGAAGATGTCGGCCATTGATAGACCTTTTCTGCTGTGCGAGTGGTTTTCACCGACCAAGGTGATGGCAATACTGTAGGCACATCCGCCGCACCGCCTGCAGTCATACTTTGATCCAACCAAGTCAACATGACTGCACGATCAATGGTCGCGGATTCACTGCTCGCTTGCGACAGAATCATATTGGCTGTAGTTGCACCATCACCCAAACCCATACTGACTAATAATGCTGAACCAATCAGCATCGGTTTGCTTTGTATTCGCGCAGTTGCATCAGCCACTTTGCTAGAAAATTCACCCGAAGCCACCTGCCCTGTTGCTTTGAGCAAACGACTGGTGAGTAGCCATGCCAAATCCTGTGTTTGACCACTTTTTTCGCTGAGAATAAAACTATCATGCTCGCCATAACGTGCGTTAGCGACAAGTTGACTATTCACTTGTTCTGCGGCCAATGCTGATACCATCGACCCCACAGGCAAACCCATTTGACGCATCCAATCGAGCATCAATGCACGCTGCCAATAAGATTGCTTCGCACCATCGTCGCTATAAACATCTAACAACCGTTGCCAATGATCCGTAGGCAAGTTCACATTGAGTACTTGCGCTGTCCGCCAATCCGCATAATAAGCATAGGTGGTCAAAAATGGATCAGCCATCATCCCTTGCCCCCACCAACCAAACTTCGCTTCATCACCCGCCATACTCGCCAAGCGTATACGCTGTGTATACAGTTGACGCGCAATCTCATTGCGTCGCGAATCATCCGCAGACATCGATTGATAGACCAAGGCTAAAGGAATCATCCGACTCGCTGTCTGCTCAACACAGCCATACGGCTGTTCAATCAGATTATCCATCACGCGATAGAAGCCCGCTTTTGAATTGTCCATCCAACGCAAACTGACATTGGTCGCATCACTCGGCAATCCGAGCGTGAGTTGATTATTAGTCGGACTCACCAAGCGATCAAAATGGGTCAAGCGACCATTAGCACGCGTCGTCAGATTTACTAATAAACGATCACGAACTTGACCGTTTTGGCTCAACGTCAAGTTCAGCGCACCCGTCTGCTGACCTTGACGCGGTACTTCGATAAAGTTAATGCCCGACTGTAAACTCACTTGTTGAGTCTTCGTCAGTGCGCCGTCCATTGACAGTTGTACTTTTTGAACTTGATTGGTCTGATTAAAGATGGCGAGATTACCCGTCGATTGATCATCGGCGCGTAACCAGCGTGGACTCGTCCATTTCAAATACACATCTTTATTACTCAGAATATGTTGGATATTTTGACCAACAATGCCATCGGCGGTCATTGCTCGTGCTGTCACTCGCCAACGGGTCAATGCATCAGGCATGGTGAAACTGACTTGCGCTTGACCTTGCGCGTTGGTGGTCAATTGCGGCGCCCAATAGGCGGTATCCACCTCGTCACGGCGTGGACGCTCAAGTACTTTGATCGCACGCTCATGGGTACTATGCGTGCTGGCAGCTTGACCCAACTGATTACTCGATAAATCATAGCCAATGAACGACGGGCTATATTGCGTACGCACATTATTCCGTCGTGGATGATAAAAGAAGTCGTGAATGTTGGGTGCAATCTCAGGTTGCAGCACATAGATCATTTCATCTACCACCCCTAAACTTACGGAGGCAGGCACAGGCTGACCTTTTACACGAGTTTGAATCGTCAATTTAACCGCATCACCCGGCGCATATTGCGCTTTATCCGCGACAACACTCACATCCACCGATTTGCTGGCAACAACTAAACCTGCATTCTCAAAGACAAATTGATCTTGTTTCACATACGCAACCGACAGCGTCAGATTAGGCGCGAACTGTTCAGTGACGGGCACGTGAATACGCCATTGCTGCGGTGAAAGCTGTTCAGTTTTAAGCCAGTTCGCTGGCTTCTTCAGTAGGCTCATGCCTTCAACTTTGTCACGTTCGAGCGTGATTAATGCTTGATCGACAGGCTCTGAAAAGGTAATCAAGCCACTGGCAGTATCACCGACTTGATAACGATCTTTATCCCAGACAATCTCAATATGACCTGTCGGCACTTTCAAATCAGCACCGCTCACCCAATGACTGGTTGCGCCTAAAATCGAATCATCATCGGCAAGCAAACTAATCACATATGATCCTGATTTTTCAGGTTTTATGGTAAAACTCGTACCCGAGAATTTGCCAAATTCCTCAGAATTATCCTCTAACCGCACCAGCTTCCAGCGCGCTGGTTTAACCGAAGGCATCACTTGTCCTGTCACACTGGCAGCGGCAACTTGATGCACATTCACGGTCACGGCTTGATTAACGGCAGAGAAACGCAGCGGAGTATCCAATTGCCACGTTGCCAGCGCGCGCTCAATGAGCAGCTCTTGCGTATGACGTACACGATATGCAGCACCATCCGTGGCAAGAACAGAGACTACATAACGACTAGGTTGTTTGACTTCGGGCAAGGTGATTTTGACATTGCCATCGCCATCGGTTTGATATTGTTGACTACTGAGTTTGATTGGAAATAAGCCACCATAGCCTAGATCTCCTTCCACCATACTCAAGGCTTGCGCCTTCAAATCCAGATCAACCAGCGCATTCTTAACTGGTTTACCATCGGGATAACGTAATTGCACCACCGCAGGAATGGTCTGTTTCGTCTTCAGCTTGTCTTTATCAACAGCTAAGTTGATCTCAAAATGAGGCTTCTGGAAATCTGCCACACGAAACGCAGCACTATAGACTTCACCCAAATACGTCAGTTGAATCTCATAACCGCCCGAAGAAATACCTGCTGGTAAACGAACCGATGCATTGCCACCCGTCGCCCCATCAAACGTCATCGTTTGATTGGCAACAGGCAAGCCATTTGGATCTAAAACATTGATTTTAATCGGCGCACTTGCCAGTGGTTTGGAATCACGCGCATTGACAAATTCACGTCCGACGACTTTGATCTGTACGGTATCGCCAGCGCGATAAAGCGGACGATCGGTGGTCGCATACAACTTGGTATTATATATTTCACTGTCGTAATAAAAATTCTCTGAAATCAGTACCCCACCTTGTGGGTCTTGGGCATAGACATAGGTTTTTTCTGGCGCGGCATGTTGCAGTTGCACCCAACCTTGCGCGGTCGTATGACCCGCCGTGAGATCGGCAGTGCCATCATTCCAATGCACATTGACATCGGCAACAGGTGCACCCGTTTTGCGATTGACCGTCCAGACCATCAATTCAGACGATGCGATTTTGCTCACAGCGACCGTATCACCAACAAAAACCATCGTAACCGCACGCTGTGATCCCAACATGGCTTCGACGATATACAAACCGGGCGTTAACTTACCTAATGGCACATACACATTACCATTACTCATTGGCGCGGGTTTCGGTGTGTCATCGGTCGAGGTATTTTGCTCCGATGAATTCGGCTCATCACTATTAAACTCAATGTTGCCTTCTACATTAGCACCCGATAGCTGGGCATCAGCAGAGACAATGTCTTTTGCGAATTGAACAGGATAGCGAAAACGTGAAATTGGAGTAAAACCAGTTAATGGTTTATAGACAGCAGTTGCCTGTAAGGAGTGTCCTTTCAGCAAATCCGCGCGTTGGTGTAAGTCTGGCGCAACCGTCACCGTGCCACGGCGTATATCGTCGGAGAAGAGTGATCGCCACAATAGGCGTGCCGAACGCGCCACTTGATCCCAAATCGCCACCACTGAATTCCATAGCCCAGCTTGGGCTGGAACAGCCTTGACATTAATACGATGCAAATTGGTTTGCGCTTGTAGAAATCCAATCGGATTCGGCACTTGATAGACCGCAACATCAACGCCAGCATTTTGATCGACCGCGTCAACGTCTTGCATTTCAAGACGAACCTGCGATTGCTCATTGGGACTAAAACTACGATCAGACAGGATAAAAAAACCTGCATTACTGCCTACATCTTCTGGCAAATCCTCGGCATGAACGACTTGCAAACTGACGAACAGCAAAACAACCAATAGCGTCACAAACCCCATAAAATCGAGTCTATTTTCTAATGTTTTGAACGATGGCACTTTTAACTCTGGCTCAAAAATGCCAACCGATAAAGACCGAGAAAATTTGGATTTTGTGCGTGTGGCTGCCATCGGGTGTCTTTCCATTTTATTAATTTTTCGAGTGGATACGCGCGCAGACCATTATCTGTCTTTGTCACGGTTCCCGTGTGATAGGCCACATATTGACCCATCCAAATCATCACATGCTGCGCTTGACCTTGATCAAACAGCAACAAATCCGCAGGGTGTGCATTGATTAAATCGCGCCCAACCAAACGGCAGTTATATTGCACTAACTCCAGCGCACTCACGTAAGCGTCACGCCGACCATCAGCACGAAGCCATAAATGACGTAATCCCGCCAATTGCTCTGTCGTCAGATTCGGCTCAGGCGGTAAACGCCTGCCTCTCAGACCATTGGCACGCAACCAATTTTCATCATGATTGCGTAGTGCTTCCGCAGCGGAAAAGCGAACGAGTCCAACACAATCATGCTGTTGCCAACGTGGTGTTGGGCCTTGATTCAATTGTTGTGCCACAATCAGTTGAATCCACTGCCGCACCGCCTGCATCTGCTTCATATCAAGCAGCACAGCAGGCTTAGATTGCTCGCCAACAAATGGATTCACTGCATCATTGGCGATCAACGCGAATGCTTGATTCGATACGCCTAACGCTGAAGCAAGACCCAACAACTGCGCCAAATATTGCCGGCGTGTATAGGTTGTGGTCACATCATGACAAGGATTTTTCATGGTGAATCACTTCGGTTGACTATGCCAAATCATCGGTTGCCAAAGCGTACTCTCACTACCTTTATTGACTGATGGATCCTTCAACGTCACCGCAAAAGGCGCATGCTGCGACAGCGAACTCATACGACTCGGCATGTGATAATCAAATGCTGCGCGCAAACGCGGTTGACTCTTACTCGGCAACGCTTTCTGCCCAGTTTCGGTCATCAGCTCCGCAATTTTCGCTGGATTGGCATAGAGCAATGTGACCGACTTCGGATCGATCAAACCGCTGGCTTCTTCTTGCAAGTTTGGATAGCGCTGCTCCGCAACTTTCATAGCCCGTTCGACCAACTGGCTGCTTGGTGAAAAATACAAAACCTGCTGATTAAACGCCAACATCGGGTTTGTTTCTTGCATCGGTAAAATTGCAAGCGTCCGTTTAATCGTCGTGAAAGCGCCTAGTTTTTTTGTCGTTAAGGCTTGAGCCTCTTTAATTTGCGGATCCAAGATTTTCTTGGCCTCGGACAGCTTGTCGCTTTGCTCATCCTGTTGTTTCTCAAGGTCGTCTTTTTCTATTTTCTTGGAAGCTAGTAAATCGTTGCGTTCCTTCTCACGTTCTGCTTTTTCTTCTTTCGTTAAGTCTTTGGTCTCTGAGCGACTTGGCGATTTTTTGAGTGCTTTAATCTCTTCATTCACTGACAGCAATTGAGTTTCCAGTTGACGTCTTTTTGCCTGTATTTCACGAATCGGCTGATAATAATCCCGATTCGTCGACACGCCCCAATCAAACAACGCCGATAAATCTTCGCTTTTCAGTGTCGATTGATCAGTTCTTAGTCCAACGAATAAAGGCTTCGAAACATCATCACCTTTTTCTGTATACCAGCAGACTGCACCCGTAGGCGACAGACTCTCTAAGGCTTTACTTTCGAGCATTGAATCGACAGGTGCTTTCGCTGATTTAAGCGCAGCTTGAACTTGTGACCAATCAATAGACGTACTCGCACACCATGCCGCATAAGCTGGTATCTGTGACCAAATCCGAGGGTCAACGTGGATTTTTCGGGTATTGGCTTGGCTACTCCATGTCGAACCATTGTAATCAAAACGCATTGCTTGGATATCAGGCATAAATGTGCCATAACCTTGAGCAAAGAAGCGATTCGACATCCAAATCGTTTGTGCGTTGTCTGATGTTGCTTCAGGCGCTTGGCTGCCTTGAATCAGTTTTGCGCGTTGCTTGGCATCATTGGACAGCAGCGTTTGTACAAACGTTTTTGCATTGTTATCAAGCTCGCCTTCCTCACGACTGACCATCGCACCATCGGAAAACAGCACAAGACGCTTACCATGTGCAGCAAATACCATGCTGCGCTTGGTCGATAATGCAATTTTGAGTAGCGGAATTTTATCGCCGTCGACAGTCACCCGCCCCACTTCCGTCATTTGTTTATCGGCCACGAGTTTCATTTGCGCCAATTGCTGCGCGACACTGATCAATGGATCACGCTCAATACTCAGCGCCCAATAACGTAGTGCATGTGTACCATCACGCCATAAATACACATCGGCAGGCGCGCTGGCAATATTCTTCAATAGGTTATCTGACCAATTCAAATCGTGCTCAAAACTCAATCGACGAATTGCGCCCTGCAAACTTAGCCAATCAGCATCTTGCTGATAAAAATATAGAAAATCTTCTGTAAGAACGCTTTTTAAAATAGGAATTTGCAATAAATCATGCGGTAGGAGTGCTAGGTTCTGACTATGGATCCACACATCAGGATTTCCTAGGCTAATCTCTGCTTGATTATCAGATTGCACAGGCATGCGTAAGCGATACCATGCAAATGCAGCGACTGCTGCCACCAAAACAATAGCAAGTGCCCACACCCATTTCAAACGCCAAATTGGAGTTTTGTGTGGTTTAGACGAAGTGATGATTTGAGTGGTTTGCATCTTTTCATTATTCAAAATTTAGGCGCTCTTATTTTAGACAGACTAACGTGCGAAATAGAATATTTTTATAAAAAATGATCGCGTTTTATTTATTCGAAAATTATGGTGTGTTACTTATTGTTCAGTAAAATTCATGCAAACGATGCGGCTCAAACATCAGCGCACTGCGTTAATTTGAAGAATCTACCCGCTCTCTGCCCAACACGGCCGCATATTAAAGTCTTTCTAAATCAATTGTCTATAGTAAAAGCAGAATATCGTTGTTAAATTTCAAACTGGACATTAGGGGAAACTTTAGCCCTAAATATGAATTTTCTCCACCCGAATGTTCTAGGGCTGTGAGCCTTCTAATGTCCCATTCGCCAACCTTCCCTGCGCTTTCAACGCCGCTGTCACATCAGGTGGCATATACTTCTCATCATGCTTGGCCAAAACTTCCTCAGCGACAAACACCCCGTCATGCATCACGCCAGTACCGACAACCCCAGAACCCTCCTTAAATAAGTCAGGCAAAATTCCCGAGTAGCTGACATCAACAGTCGATTTGAAATCTGTAATTTGAAAGCTCACATTCAGCGAATCAGTTTGTCTTTTCAAACTTCCCTTCACCACCATTCCGCCTGCTTTAATCCGTTTATCATTTGGCGCTGCGCCACTGGCAATCTGCGCAGGCGTGTAAAAATAATCTGTTTGCGCACGTAATGAATACAGAATAAGTCCAGCTGCAACTGACACTCCCAACAAACCGAACAACACCACAATCAGTTTCCGTTTACGCTTTACATTCATACTCATCATTGAAGCGAACCCTGTTGTAACCGTTCAGTGCGTGCTTTATTCAGTCGTGTTTTCGCTAACTCATCACGGAAAAATCGTTGTCGCACCACTCTCGATTGAATCACCAATAAAGCCAGCGCAACCAAGGTAATGAACCACGCACTCCACACATAGATACCGTGATGCCCCATGTAAATAAAGTCATGTAAGTTATTGAATGCGAAACTCATGACTTTGCTCTCACTGCAATCAACTCTTTAACCCAAGTCTTTTGACGCTCTCGAACGAGAATTAGCGTACAGCTTCTATAAATGACCAGAGCCGCCACAAAAAAATAGAATCCAAAGATCATCACAACCAACGGTAAATACATGGAAGGTGGCATTTGCGGTGCAGCAGTTAAGCTAAAGGTCGAACCTTGATGCAACGTATTCCACCACACCACCGAATACTTAATAATCGGCAAATTCACCGCGCCCACAATCGACAGAATCGCAGCAACTTTGCCTTGATGCGCTGTGTTTTCAAATGCATGAAACAATGCCACCACGCCAACATATAAAAATGCCAAGACCAACATACTGGTTAAACGCCCATCCCAAACCCAATACGCACCCCACGTTGGTTTGCCCCAAATTGCACCTGTGACCAGCGATAAAACGCATAAAACCAAACCAACAGGTGCGGCAGCTTGAGCAACCACTGTGGCGGTTTTAACTTTCCAAACCAAGCTAATGACACCAAGCACAGCCAAGCCAAAGTAAATCGACAACGCCAAACTTGCAGCGGGTACATGAATAAAAATAATGCGGTAGCTATTCCCTTGCAAATAATCAGGCGGCGCAATCGCCAGCCCCCAAACTGATCCCACTGCTAACAAAACCAGCGCAATAATAGATAACCATTTCACCCATGGATTAAAAATTCGATAGAAATTCTGCATACCAACTGTCAGTAAAAAGCCATTCCACAGACGAACGAAAATACTCTGACTCGGAACAAGATTAGAGTTTTCAGGTTTATGAGGAAAATCAATTTCAGCCATTTAGCTTCAACTCAGTTGTAATACGAAAAAGTTACATGAAACAAAATCATTAGACTGATAATCGCAATGCACTTGCTAACGCAAACGGAATAAAAATTACCGACAGAATCAAACCTGCTGCTAGTAATGCCAAAATCGGCAACACCGCACCGCCAGCCCGCAATACATCCACCGCACCAGTTGCAAAGATTAAAACAGGGAGTTGCAACGGCAAAGCGATCAGTGACATGAGCACACCGCCGCTTTTTAATGACACCGTTAATGCTGCGGCAATTGCTGCTATTAACGTCAAAATTGGTGTTCCAATCAACAACGATAAGGCTAAAACACCGGCCTCACGCACATTCAGCCCAAACAACGGCATGGATAAAACCGACAACAAAACGATTGCAAAGCCGCCAGTTAGCCAATGCACACTCACTTTGATTAATGCCCACAGTGCAAGCGACTGTCGAGCCACAATCACCTGCTCTAAGGTTCCATCTTCTACATCCGTACGAAACAAACCGTCCATGCCGAGCAAAACAGCCAACACCGCCGCAATCCAGATTGCCGCCACCCCAATGTGACTGAGGAACTGAACATTCGCACCAACTGCGAGCGGAAATAACAGCAACACCAATACAAAAAATACCAGCGTATAAACCCAACTGCTGAAATGATTAAAACGTAAGAGTAATTCGCGGCGTAACGTAGCTATTATAAAGCCCAACATCAGCATTCACTCGCCAATTCAACGTCATCATGCTGAAGTGCATACCGCTCCAAATTCAGAATTTCAACGGGAATGCTTAACGGTTGATGGCTCGTTAATATCACGCGACCGCCTCTCTTTGTATGTTCTATTAATCGCTCACTAAGTCGCTTTGCCATCGCAGTATCCAACGCAGTAAATGGTTCATCCAACAACCACAAACGATCTGCATCTTCACTCAACCAAAGCCGCGCCAAACTGACTCGACGCTTTTGCCCCGACGACAACTGAGCAACATTTATATCTTCGTATCCAGATAAACCCACCGCGTTTAAAGCCGCATCCAAATTCGCACATGAATCTGAATTTAAACTTTGTACGAATTTTAAATTTTCACGAACTGACAACGCCACATTCAAGCCAATCATATGACCGATATAAAGCACCGACCAATCTTCTCGCGGACTGTCGCCCCAAATGAGTTGAGTTTTATCAGATACAGGAATGAGTCCTGCAAGCATCATGATTAATGTTGTTTTACCAATGCCATTTGGACCTTGGATATGTAGGATTTGACCACTTGAAAATGTGAAATTGACTTGCGAACACAGCTCTTTATCGCCACGAGCAATGGTTAAGTTTTTGGCAACCAATGTTTGACTTCCCATTGGAGTCCGTACTTCTCTATCGGATTCAAAAAACGTCAAAGACACGACTCCAGCAAACGAGATCAAAAAACTGTATTGTTCAAATGCACGATAAACTAACGATAAATCCAGTGTGCGAAAACAGCGGCTAAACTACAATACAATTTTTGCAGTTATTTTCTGCTAACCTTCACGCCATCTTATCTATTAATTTTATTTTTCACGACTGATTGTGCACTTTTGCAAATCATTCAAATTTTGAGTAAATTGCTGCTATGCCTATTATTGATTTTATTTTACATATTGATCAACATCTTATCGAACTCATTCGCGACAAAGGTGTTTGGGTTTACGCAATTATTTTTCTGATTATCTTTTGCGAAACAGGCTTAGTGTTTATGCCATTTTTGCCAGGAGACAATCTACTGTTTGCGGCAGGCGCATTAGCAGCAATTGGACAACTCAACCCTTGGCTCATTAGTGCTGTTCTTGGTTCAGCGGCAATTATCGGTGACAGTACCAACTATTGGATCGGAAGAAAATTCGGTACGCGCTTATTCAGCGAAACCCGTAAATTCCCAAGCCGTAAACACCTTGCTACTGCAGAGATTTTCTTTGAAAAACATGGTGGTAAATCAGTGCTTATTGGTCGTTTTATGCCTTTTATTCGCACGTTTACACCGTTTGTAGCCGGTATGAGCGAGATGCCATATGGTCGCTTTGTCGCATTTAGCGTTGGTGGAACCTTCCTTTGGGTTGGTACACTTGTTCCAGCAGGTTATTTTTTAGGTCAGCTTCCGATTGTAAAAGACAATTTAACCATCATCGTTTTATTCATTATTGGACTATCGCTGTTACCTTTGTTTATTCACGGGATTCAGCATTATTTGGCTAAGCGTCAAGCCAAGCAAAATCCGAATCAAATTGAAGACTAAAGCTTCATTCGTTAATATTCATTGAAATACCGCTTTAAATTGACTTTGTAGGCGCAAAAATAAGCCTATGAAGTCAATGCAACTCTGTAACGCTATGCTAATCTTGAGGACTATCAAGAGAACAATTATTGATCACATACATTTCAGGACGAATGCCATGGTAACCCCTTTTATAATGCCCGCTTTACGTAAACTCGTTATTTCAATTGCATTGATCGCACCGATGGTTGCAACCACATTGCAATCTGCGCTTGCCGTAGACTTTCCAACCGCAATGAGCGAAGAGCGTACCTGGGCGGGTCTCACGACCAAGACGGTTCAAGCGGGTGATGTCAATTGGGCATATTCTGAAGGTGGCAACCCAAACAACCCAACCATTCTCTTGATCCATGGACTTGGTGGTAGTCGCGACAACTGGAATCGTGTAGCGCATCATTTAACACCCTACTATCACGTTGTTGCACCCGACCTTCCAGGCAGCGGTGACTCAAAAATCGCAGCTGATTATGACTTACAACCTGCAACGATGACTGAGTCTTTACGCCGCTTCACTGAAACGCTTAGAATTGAAAAGAATTTGAACGTTGCGGGTCACTCAATGGGTGGCACCATCGCAGGTCTATACACCAGTTTATATTTTACTGAGACTCAAAGTCTTTTATTGGTTGATCCAGCAGGTGTATTTGCCACTACAAAAAGTCCATATCTGAAAGATCCAACGCTATTGCGCGACCTCATCGTTCAAAAACCTGGCGACCTGAAGAAAGTCATAAATATCGCTATGCAAGATCCACCGTTTATCCCAAGTGATCTGCTCGTCGCTCAAGAAAAAGTAATGATTGATCATGCACCAACGATGAGTAAACTGGTCGAAAAACTGATTGTTCTCAACCAATCTTATACTCCTGACACATTTGGCACAGTCGTCAAATCGATTGAAGCGCCTACCCTCGTCATTTGGGGCAAAGATGACAAGGTAATTGATGTCGGCGTTGTACCTGAATTGATGGGATTGCTAAAAGATAAACGTCCAGCAGTCATTCTTGATCGCGTCGGACATACGCCGATTTTAGAAGCAGAACAATTGGTGGTTCAGGCTTACTTGCCTTTCTTGGCCAAAGCCATTGCAACAAAAAATAAATTTGCACCTGCAGCGACCCCAACGCCTGCACCAGCGAAATAACACTTGCTGGCGCAAACGATAATATTAATCACGCATTACAATGACCGCCCGATAGAGAGCGGTCATTGCTCTAAAATACCAGCCAAAATAATGTTCAGAATAATTTACCAGTCAGGAATTTCACATGAAAAAAACTAGCCTCAGCCCTAAAGCGGAAGCCTTATTGCAAGCCCATGTCGAACACACCATTCAACAAATTCAGAATTTCGATGTGATTCGTGCTGAAGTCGCAGCATTTTTTGAGCAACTGACTGAAACGCCGCTATCAACGCTTGTTCCTTTAGAAAACATTCAACGAATTGCAAAAGATCGCGTATTAGGTGTCGCACCGAGCAATCAGCTGCGCACTGAAATTGCCAATATTGTTAAAGACGCGTTAAAAAACCCAGAAGGCAATAAAACACTGATTTCGGATCTCATTCCCGATGCCACTGCTGAAGCGGTGATTGGTATGATCTCGCATGACACAACGCGCCGTAATGCAATCATCCATGAAATTTTTGGCAATCCAACCACTGGCGAAGTTTTATCAACGACCATTAGCCATGCCATCAAAGACTATATGGAAAACAATGTCGTCACCAAAAAAATCCCAGGTGCGGCAGGTCTGATGAAATTCGGTAAAGGCATGCTTGAAAAAGCTACCGACAGTAATTTTGATGATGCTCTGCAAAATTATTTGACCCGAAATATCCGTAACATTATGAACATCAGCGAAAAGAAAACCCAAGAAACTTTAAGTGACAAGAAAGTTCACCGTATCGCCGCCGACCTTTGGGCGAAGTACAAAACAAAATCGATGTCGAGCGTTGCACAACTGGTTGATGCACCCACAATTGATGCGACATCACATATCGCAACGGTGGTTTGGAATCACATCCGCACCCATAAATATGTACAGTCAATCGTGTCAGAAGGCATTGCTGGTTGGTATGCGCGCAACAGCAATCGTAGCTTGGTTGAGCTACTGGCCGACGTAAATGTCACGCCTGAATTTATCGTTGCAGAACTTGAACCCGCTCTCGCAACAGACTTGAAACGCCTCGCAGAGAATGGCTATCTCAAATCACGCATTGAGCCGTTATTGCGTCAGTTCTATGCATCGGATGCTGTGGCAGGAATTATTGCGGAATAGATTTTGCGGCAGAGAATAAAAAACACTGTGTAGACGAACTTTGTCTCACAGTGTTTTTTTTATGCTCATGTTTGGTGCCAGATGCGAAAAATTGACATCTATTTGAGTTATATTCGCTTTGATCTCTGCAAATATATCTTCGTTTTAAAAAATCTAAATGGAATTATGATGACTTCGCAAAATATAAAAAATTTGCAGTTGTTAAAGTTGATTTGGGGCAAAAGTTCTGTCTTTGTGTGCTCATGAATACGCATCTAACAATAGATCTTCGAAAATTAATCCCATGGCTTTTAGTAGGTCTACGGGTTCTCCTCGCGCCAATATCTATACTAATCATATGGACTGGACTACCCCATTGGTTATGGCTGATCCAGTTCGTGATCGCAATTCTTTCAGATATTTATGATGGAAAACTCGCACGGCGTTGGAACGTCGTGACAGCGGGACTTCGCCGCGCAGACAGTATTGCGGATACATTCTATGCATTCGCAACTTTGGCTTGCTGTTGGATCGCAGAGCCAGAAATCATTATGAATCACTTGTGGGGCATTAGTCTTATTGCTGGGCTGGAACTGGCAAGAACACCTATGGATTGGTATTTGTTTGGACGAAATGCGAGCTATCACGCCTACAGCGCGAAGCTGTTTGGTCTATCGTTGATTCCTGTGGGAATCATGCTGATGGGGTTTGGTGAGGTCTCAGGATTTTTGTGGTTTGCGTTAGCTATTGGTTTGTATTCAGAGCTTGAAGGGATCGCAATTTCACTCGTACTTCCTAAATGGACGTACGATGTCAAACATATAGGCATCGCTCTTGCACTTCGCCGAGAGGCAAAAGCACAAGGAAATAATTAGGCTTGCCTGAAAATTTAGAAATTTTTCAACTAAAAATCGCTGTGCATATTTTCAATGGCACAGCGGTTTTGTATTTGAGATATACCCATTCAAAAATCAATTACACTTCAGAGATAGCCCTAAACACCATAAACAAAATTAGCATCTAAAAGTTGTTCGACCTTAGCTGCGTCTATTGGACGCGAGAAGAAATATCCTTGTCCATAATCGCAGTCTAATCCCTGTAAATGTTGGACATGCGCCTCAGTCTCTGGGCCTTCTGCAATGACATTCATCTTTAGATTACGCGCCAAACTCATAATTGAATTAATAATTTGAAAACATTCAGGACTCTCATCCATACGAGATACAAACGAACGATCTATTTTGAGCGTGTCCGCTGGGAAACGATGTAAATAGCTTAGTGATGAGTACCCAGTTCCAAAATCATCAATACTTAAATGCACACCGAGTTCTTTTAGTTCTGCAAGGATTTTCACGGAGCGCTCAGCATCACCCATGATCATACTTTCGGTAATTTCCAATCGAATGGAGGACGGTGAAATTCCAGAAGCGTGGATAATCGTACGAATTTGTGCCGCTAAATCGGCTTGGGCAAATAATCGCGCTGATAAATTTACACTAATGGTCAATGGATGTTCACGCGGGAAATCACGTTGCCACTGCAGCATCGTGCGACATGCTTCTTTCAACACCCACATATCCAGCAATAAGATAAAACCAGTTTCTTCTGCAATATAGATAAAATCATTAGGATAGACCAAGTTATCAGCAGTTCGCTGCCATCGCACTAAAGCCTCGAAACCCGTGATAACGCCTGTTTTAAATGACACAATCGGCTGATAATGCAAAACAAAATTGTTTTCTTGCAAAGAGCGACGCATATCACTTTCGATGACCAAACGGTTCATTGCTCGGATTTGCATACTTTGATCAAAAGACTCGGAACAAGAACCTCCCAACGTTTTGGCACGGTACATCGCAAGGCTTGAATTACGTAATAAATCCTCTGCTGACGTTTGCTCATCCGCAGTCGTCGCAAGCCCAATGCTCGCGGTCACGTGGACATCCTGACCATTCAGATTAAAAGGAATCGTCATTAGGGTACGCTGAATACGTTCTGCAACGCGTAAGGCATCATCTGGGGAACGAATATCATCTAACAGCACGACAAACTCATCACTTCCCAAACGCGCCAAAGTATCCTTATCACGTAAATCGGTGAATCTCGCCACCGTATCTTCAGTTCTCACAATCGATTGAATTCGAAGCGCAACTAAAGTCAGCAAATTATCACCTGCTAAATGACCCAAGCTATCATTCACCAGTTTAAAGCGATCAAGGTCAATAAATAATACGGCAACATGGTGTTTGGCATTGCGTTTTTGATGAGCAATCGCATTTTGTAAACGATCGAGAAACAGGACGCGATTAGGCAACCCTGTCAATCGGTCATGCATTGAGTCGTGAACTAAGCGCTTTTCAGCAGCGTTGCGTTCGACCACACGTCCCAATTGCACACCCAATTGCATCATAATATGCAACAAAACTTCATCGGGCTCCTGCTCTTGAGTACTAAAGAACTCAAGAACCGCCGCCACTTTGTTGCCCGCCAACACGGGAAAAGCAAAAGCTGCTTTTAAACCCGCGTCTTGTGCAAGATCGGTTCTCGGAAAATTTTGATCTTTAATAATATCAAAGACCCACGCCGCCTCAGCGGTTTCCATCACACGACCAGGCAAGCCGACACCGCAATCAAAGCTCCGAGCTTCTGTTGATTGGATAAAACTATCAATCGCAGGATTCGCGGCTGTATTTTTAAACCAAATTAAGGTGGACTGGAGATGTTCACGCTGGCCAGAATCCGCTACATAAGCGTGTCCCAAAGCCCAGTCAGTAAACTGGCAAACTTGTTGGATTGCAAATTGCAAAACTTCGGTTAAATTACTGGACTGATTTGCTTTGACCGCAATCGCCTCTAGGAGCTGTAATTGACGTTGCTTTAAATAAAGCTCACGCATGCCATGCTCAGCAATTTGCTCGGCCTCTAACCTTGCATTGCGTTCACGATCTAATTTCCGTCTTAATCGGGATAGCTCAGTGTTTCCATGATTCAGTATTAAAGATGCGGACATATACTAACAATTCTTATAAAAATTAATATGAAACAAACATTTATCATCACCATGTTGCGTACATTTTAAATGTTTAAAATCTAAAACCTCTTCATAATGATCTGCTGCGCCTTCAGAAAAACCTTGTGCGAGCGCGCATAATTTACGTTCTGATTGATAACCCATTAATAAGGCCCCATCTTCGGCATCTTGAAAGTCGAATACGGGAACAATCGCTCCTGAATGAACTTTGCGAACTTCGGGATGAATGATGCTGTTTAAGCTCACCAGAAATGGGCGAGTTGAAGAGTGATCTGCAAAAAAATGAGGATAACGTTCTGCAAGCAAAGGCATCGACTTGCGCCCGAACCATAAAATGACGTCATTAGCGGGAATTTCTAAAAGATTTGCAGTGGTATTCACGAGCTGATGCATATCATCATCAGGATAACTGCCTAACGATGTATAGACACCATCTACGCCCGATTGATCAAGAATCCGATCCCAAAGGTCATCACCATGATGTAAGGTGACGACTTCTTCCAATAAATTAAAGACGATTCCTTTCATATTTTTTCTCAAAAATCATCCATAAATCGACAAAAAAATCGAATTATTCCTTGGTATGATTGGTATACAGATTAAAAACTTGATATTGAAAGTCTTGATCGTATCGACAACTGAGCGATCCCTACGCCCTATTCCAACAACAAAAATATCACTCGACTGTTTTGAGGTTATGGAATAACGATGAACACATCACACTATCTCTGGCATTAATATCATAACGTTAGACAAATAAGCAACCAAAACTAGATTGGAGCCCTTGATTATCTGACCTACGGTTCATTGATCGAAGGTCAGATAATCAGTACGACATGTACAATGTGCACCCTTAACCCTTTTTATGGCAATTCCACATGGATGCCATACCCCACATACAATTTTTGAATTTTAAGTAAATCACCTTCGATTGAATCGCTCGGCATAACCCTCGCGAAAACACGAGCGAACTTCCGGTGACTATCCGAAAACATTAAGACAATTGGCACGTTTGCTTCTTTTGCAATATGCCAAAATCCAGTATGGATTGGATGTTGTTCAATAGAGCCTTTGCGTGTTCCTTCAGGCGAAATCAGTAACGTAAACTTTTCATGCTTGGCAAACTCGTCAACCATTTGTTGAACGATGTGTGTGGATTGGGTACGGTCAACAGGAATACCGCCCAATTTTCTGAGCAACCATCCTAAAGGAAATCTAAACAACTCCTGCTTGATCAAAAAGTGATGATCCAGCTGTAGAAGAATAGAAAAAACAAGTGCCCAAAAACCATCCCAAGGCGAAGTATGTGGAAAACCAATCAGCACTTTCTTAGGATCATCCAAAACACCCTGCTCCACCTCATATTTCCAACCATGCAGCAGGAGCTTGAATAGTATTTGACACAGCATAATGATCTCAATTTATTGTTTTTAAATTTATCATTCGGGACTATGAACGCCTTCATGACCAACAATGACGACTCTTAAGAATGCCACCAATATACAAAGCAGAACAGGTCTATTTGAGCATTTCACTTTATACTACTCAACACTAACAAATACGCTGGAACAGTTTGATGTCTACATTGATTGACCAAGTTCGCGACTTACTCGCCGTCGAAAAACTCAAGTTTGACGAACCAAATCTCTCCACACACCCAGACAGCGAAAGCGTTGCAACCTTTCGCATGCCCGTCCGTGGCATCCGCGGCGAATGGATTTGCATCGTTCGCGTATTTCCTGAAAGCCAGCGCCTCCTCGTTTACAGCATATTGCCTGAAAATATTCCTGAAGAGCGCCGACCGCGAATTGCCGAACTTTTTGTTCGCATCAACTATGGTTTGGTACTCGGTAATTTCGAGATGGATTGGGCAGATGGCGAAGTCCGCTATAAAACCAGTATGGATGTCGAAGACATTACCCCGACTGCAACAGTATTACGCAATTTGATCTTCAGTAACTTCTTCAGCACGGATCGTTATTTTGAAGTCCTTGACGAAGCCATTCACACCGAGCAATCATTGGTCGACTTGCTTACAGTTGCCGAAGAATCGGATGGACTCGAAGATATCCGCCGTGGATTTGACCTCGTGGATGACGCGGTACATTAAATTCGATGATTTTTTTGCCGCACATGGCATTGCTGCTTTTTTAAGTGAAATGACATGTGCGGACTAGATCACATTTTATACTGCTGTAAAAACGCCCTCTTTTAGATCAAATATTGCTTTACTTATGCACAGAAACTGCCCACAGATTATCCACTAGCTACTTTTTCTCAATCCGCACTCTATTTTGCTATTTTTTATTTAAAATAATCTCTTGCATTATGTAAGTTACTATAATTACTATACTTTTTATTAGGTTAAAATTTGATCAATTTGAAGCCATCCCTTATAAAACACCACTTAAACTCGTCAAACCTCTAGTTGCCCACAATGTTATCCACAGGTTTTGTGGACAAGTAGCTAAACCCTTGCTACGACTGGTGGATGTTAATGACAAGGTCATGACAAACGTAACGAAGTTCAAAAAATAATCAAAATTGAAAAATTACATGAAACGAGAATTAGCGGATTTGTGTGTAAGCATTCACTGACATGACTAAATTGATCGCGGCATATGCACTTTTTTTGCTAAAGACCTGCACAAAAAAAGAGGGCTTAATCGCCCTCTTTCTTAATTTCAATTCCAGACTTTATTGCTTTGCGCGAAGACGCGTGCTGATTGGTTTTTTACCAAGTAGCATGGCCTGAACACTGCCCTTGATATAATGCATAAAGACGACTAGTGGCGACAATTTAGGATTCGGTGCTTTGCCCTGCCCAATCGCTCTAAATTGTGCGGCATACCAAATCACTTCCATCAGTGCCATTTTATCAATCGGACCAATGCCAGTTTTAATCGGTTGCACAGCATATTTAACATTTTCACCTGCAATCAAATTGTCAGCGACATCAGTTTCTACGGCTAAAGGACGTGCAATGCCGATTAGGTCGCATGCACCGCTTTGCAATGCTGCATCCATTCCAGCGCGTGTACGGAAACCGCCGGTCACCATAAGAACTGTTTTCACTTCCTTACGAACTTTCTCAGCAAACTCCAAGAAGTAAGCTTCACGTTGGATGGTGCTTTCTTTTTTAACAGGTTGATCTTTACGTTTAGCGCCAGCCATTGCAGGTGCTTCATACGTGCCGCCTGAGATTTCAATAAAGTCGATACCCAATGCATCTAGCGCTTTAAACACGGCAACTGAATCATCTTCGCTAAAACCGCCTTTTTGGAAATCGGCTGAATTGAGTTTTACACCGACGATAAAATTCGGGCTGGTATTTTTACGGATGGCTTTAAAGCTTTCCAACAAGAAGCGCATACGGTTTTCTAAACTACCGCCCCATTGATCGGTACGGTGGTTGTGTTTTGGCGATAAGAACTGACTCACCAAATAACCATGTGCACCATGAATTTGCACACCTTCAAATCCTGCTTTTTCACAAATACGTGCAGATTCACCAAAGCGTTCAATAATATCAAAAATTTCAGATTCTTCTAATGCGCGTGGTACGCCAAAAAAAGCAGCCATTTGTGGTCCAAAGCCAATTGCGGAAGGCGACACGGTTTCACTATTTAAGCCTTTTGGACATTGCTTGCCTGGATGTGATAGCTGAACAATTTGCGGCATGTTGTATTTTTTACCCACTTGCGCCCATTCTTTTAAACGCGCCAAGTCAGTTTCATCTTCAACCACGACCACACCAGGTTCATTCTTTGCACGTGGATCAATCATCACATTACCGGTAATGACTGAACCTAATCCGCCTTTGCCCCATGTGTCATAGAGTTTGATGAGGCTATCGGTCACTTTACCCGGTGACGTTGCCAGTGCTTCGCTCATCGCACCTTTGATAATACGATTCTTAAAAATAGTTTGATTGACTTGAACTGATTGACCGACTGTTAACGCTTTTAATGATTGCGACGACATGATGACTCCATCTACAACGTGGAAGAAAATAACTGACAACAACTAAACTGGATTGATTCTAACTCAAAAACCACTTTTGACAATGGTCTATGTCAAAATATATTGTACGCATGAGTTCAATATTTATCTTTAACCTTTTACCATAACAGTCACATTAGCCTTTAATGATTTCAAAACGATAAACCGTTTTTTGATTTTCTTCATTAATAGGCACGGTTTGCTGATCTTGCAGCACGTGCCCAAGGTGAATACAAAATTTTGGAATGTCACGCATACTTGATGGGTCAGTAGACTCCACAACCAGTAACTCACCTGACGATATTTTACGGATCGCGCGATGCAACATCATGACCGGCTCGGGGCAGATTAAGCCTTTAGTATCTAAAAAATGGGGTTCTGACACGACCAAACGCCTCGACTGTGAACAATTTATATAAGGTTAGCAGATTTATTTTGCCTGATTAAAAACAAACAACATCAAAATTAATAAGGATTCATGTATCTGTCGCCAAGCATAGGCTATTATGCAGGCTAATTTTTGATTTTAAAGGCTGTATATGAGTAGTGAATCTGGTTCGGTGTGGACGATGCGTGGGCTTAAACGCTGGCTATCGGCTACGCCGGAAACTCGGGATGATTTGGTGCAGTTATTACAAGACTCAAGACGTTTCTTAGCACCTGATACTGTGGACATGCTCACTGGCGTGCTGGGACTACCCAAGACACCAGTCCGCGAAATCATGACACCCCGCCCATCGATCGTTGGCATCTTTGAAGACGATCAATTGATGGAAATTCTACCGATTCTGATTGAATCCGCGCATTCACGTTTTCCAGTATTTACACATGATGGTCGCGATACCGTCGTTGGCGTGCTATTGGCAAAAGATTTGCTACGTTTTATTCATACTCCTGCCACTACTTTTGAACTGCAAAGTCTACTTCGCCAACCTGTGTTTGTGCCTGAAACTGCGCGTTCCGATCAGTTGCTAGGGATGCTCAAACATACGCAAACCCACATGGCCATCGTAGTTGATGAGTACGGTGCAACGGCCGGTTTAATTACACTGGAAGATTTGCTCGAAGAAATCGTCGGTGAAATTGAAGACGAACATGATGAAATTGATCCGCTCGCGGATTGCATCATCCCTGATCCAGAAGATAAAGAAGCTTGGCTGGTTCAAGCATTAACGCCAATTGAGTACTTTAATGAAGAACTTGGCGCAGCACTTGAAGGTGAAGGCGTCGATACGATTGGTGGTTTACTACTTGAAGAAACAGGATTAGTCAGCGAACTGACGGGGCAAACGGTGGATATTGATAACTGGCAATTCACGGTTTTAGCCGCAGATTCGCGTAGTTTGACGCTGCTTCGCGCTCGTCGTGCAATTCTTGATCCAATATCGTAGACTAGCGCTTTGTAAATAATTACAAATTAACAACGCAAACTGACAACAATTTTTTTCAAATAGGCAGGTCTGAAGCACGTGAGCAAAAAAACTGTAGCCAAGAAGCAAGCGATTAAGAAAAGTGGTGCAACTGCGAATTATTCTGTTCACAGGCAAAACAGTAAAGCAGCTTGGTCAATCGCCAATCTGCCAATGCTTATTGCAGCGATCGCATGTCTTCTTGCGGGTGCAATGTTGCCACTGGCTTTTGCGCCTTATGGTCTTTGGCCTGTCGCGTTCCTCTCGCCTGCGCTTCTGTATCTGCTGCTCAATCAGCGTACTCCGCTGCAAGCGTTTGTATTGGGCGAAGCCTATGGCTTTGGATTATGGGCAGTGGGTTCGTTTTGGTTGTTTACCTCGATTCATCAATTCGGCAATACATCTACACCACTTGCATTGATCATGATCGCTTTCGTCGCACTGGTGATGGGACTATTCAATGCTGTGGGTGCTTGGGCATATCGTCGTTTCTTGCCTGAATCACCACTGACGTTTGCCCCGCTGTGGATTGTCATTGAGTGGACAAAAACTTGGGTGTTCACTGGATTCCCATGGTTGTTTGTTGGTTACGCGCTACTCGGTCATGGACTGGATGGTTATGCGCCTGTTGCGGGTGTATTTGCCGTGTCGGCTGTTGTGGTCTTGATTGGTTGTGCAATCATTGAAATTTTCCGTCGTCGCCTGTTTTGGGTATTGCCAATTATTATCCTCGTTGGTGCTGGCTTAGGTCTGAATCAAGTACGCTGGACAACGTTGAAAGATACCCCTGCACTATCAGTTTCCCTGATTCAAGGCAACATTCCACAGAATTTAAAATGGCTCACAGAATATCGTCAAAAAACGATGCAAATCTATGAAGACATGAGCAAAAGTGAATGGGGTCGCGATCTAGTTGTCTGGCCTGAATCATCAATTCCAATGTTCCAAAATGATCCTGATGCAATGCCATTTATTGCGGAAACTCATGAAGCGGCGAAAGCACATCACACCACTTGGGTCACAGGAATTCCGTATCTTGATGTGAGTCATCCTAAGCCAAACATCGATCCGCCTTTCTATAACGCGATTGGTGCATTAGGTGATGAAGGTTCAGGACTGTATAAAAAACAACGTCTTGTTCCATTTGGTGAATACATTCCTTTTTCAGGTGCATTGACTTGGGTACTGCCTAGTTTAAGTAACACGGGCAGCTTTACTGCTGGCGAAGCAGGACAAGCACCGCTGCATGTAAAAGGTTATGCACTGGCTGCGTCTATTTGTTATGAAGTGGCCTACCCGAATCTGACACGTCTCAATGCACGTGGCAGTGACTTCCTAGTGACCTTATCAAATGATGCTTGGTTCGGCACCTCTGACGGCCCATTACAACATTTGCAAATGGTTCAGATGCGCTCTAAAGAAACTGGTCGTTGGTTCATTCGTGCTACCAATACTGGCGTGACTGCATTCATTAATGATCAAGGCGAAATCGTTAAACGTACTGCACAATTCAAACCTGAAGTATTACGAGGCAACCTCCCTGCAATGACGGGTGAAACACCGTATATGCGCTTTGGTGATCTACCAATTCTATTGCTCAGTGGCTTACTGATGTTACTGGGTCTGTGGGTTAAGCAACGTTATCGTCGATAAGTTTTTCACGACAGATACGTGTCAAAAAGCCGATATGATCAAATGGTCATATCGGCTTTTTTAATGAGTCCATGAAAGGAATACTCGAAACTAATTCACCACCTCATCCACACGACACGCCAACAAAGCTTGCTCATACGCTGCCCAATCCGCATCAGGCGCAGTAATGATTTCTAAACGGTTGTCCGTATTTCCTGCATGACTGGTAAAGCTGATTTGCATCGGAATCAAATTTAACGCAAGCCATTCTGACTCGTTCTGTGCACTATAAATACGAATAATCCCTTTGATGCGCATCCAACCCTGCAACGATAACAACCAACCCAACAAACGATCTCGATCAAACACCCACTCTACTGGCAATCGCCAACCACCAACTGACTGCGCCAATGCTTGTTCATGATAATGATATGGCAGTTCAACCTCATCAGGGACAATGTCTTTCGGCAGCATATTCTGTTGTGGCGCAAGATGAAGTAATGAGCGACGCGTTTGTCGTCCTACATTTCTTGATTGATCAACCTCAGCTAAAGTTAATTCGCCTTGATTGGTGAAATAAACAGTCGGTGCTGACGCTTTGATTTTGGATAAATGTTCAAGCATCATTGCCAACTGTGAGTGATCATTTTCAGTCATTTGTTCTTGATGAGAAATCACTAACACATCAGCTAATGCCAATTGCGCTTGATAGGTTTCATGTTCAATGAGTTTAGTTTCAAACAATCGAGTTCCATCAACTACACTTATAATAGCCCGCAAATCCAATGCCCTTGCCCAATGTGGTTCAGACAACTGCTCAATCAATTGCAATGGATGTCCAAGTCCTGTCGGCTCAATGAACAAACGCGTTGGTTTAGTCCTGGTCAATAAGCGCGAAAGCCCCACTTGCATCGGCAACTGGCTAGTACAACATAAACAACCGCCCACAACTTCATGAATCGCAATGTCTGCATCAGCCTCTAACAATGCGCCATCCAAACCAATCTGACCAAATTCATTGACCAAAACTGCCCACGTCTCACCAGCAGGTTTCTGCGCCAGCAACTGTTTAAGTAAAGTTGTTTTTCCTGCTCCCAAGAAGCCTGTAATCACATGCGTTGGAACGCGATCAGCAACCAGTGCCTGGACAGGAGAGATGTTATTCATAGCACACAGATCTTGAAATAATTGCCTATTGTATTCGCTATAAAAAGTTCATTCATCTGCATTTCATATCAATTTCAAGGTTTATCATTAAGATGACCTAACAACTATAAGTCCATGGCTTATATTTATGTCAGAGACCAAAGCGCATAAACTGCAAAGATGGATTGGCAAATGAACACCAATAAAGCAGAGTAAATCATCATGAGTTACATCGTTCACAAACATGAAAACCGTGGGCAAGTGAACCACGGCTGGTTGCAAGCCAAACACAGCTTTTCATTTGGCAGCTGGCAAGATCCACGCTTTATGGGCGTGTCAGCACTTCGTGTGATCAATGAAGACCGCGTCGCGCCTCATCGTGGTTTTGGGATGCATGCACATGACAATATGGAAATATTAACCTACGTCCTTTCGGGCAAGCTCACCCATAAAGACAGTATGGGTAATATTGGCCACATTGCTGCTGGTGACTGGCAATTGATGAGTGCAGGAACTGGGATCACCCATAGTGAAATGAACGAAGGCGATGAGCCTGTGCATCTCTTACAAATATGGCTATTCCCCAATATCACCAACCCTACCCCCAACTATCAAGAACTCGCATTTAATATTCAAGATCAACCCAACCAGTGGCATTTGATCGTCGCATCAGCTGAGAACCAGCCCAAAGACTTCACAAAACTAATCATCCGCCAAGACGCAAAAATTTCAGCTTCACTCATCAATGCAGGGCAAAATCTATCGTTATTGGCTAAAAAAAATAGTAACTACCTACATGTTATTCAAGGTCATATTCATATCAAAAACGACAAAGAAAGCAAAACCTTATCGACTGGAGATGCTCTTATTTTTGATAGCTCAGTGGCAGACAATATGATTCATGCAGAATCAGATACGCAAATACTCTGGTTTGAATTACCTTAATAATATTAAAAAAATGTGTAAAACCATCGACAGCGATGACTTCATACAACAAAAAAACGCCCATCAGAGAAGGCGTTTTTTTTGTTTTTAGACTCAACGCAATTTGATTACGTTGAGTCATGAACGACTATTTATAAGCGTTATTTAATGACACCACTGACGCCAATTTTTGCACCTCCACCAAATGAACTTCCAGTAAGACCGAAATCTACACTCCAAGTTCCATCAGAAGCCGTATGACGTACTGTCACACCCAAGGCGCCTTGCCCTCCATATGTCGCGCTACCAACATAGTAAGTGGTCGCACCAGCAATAAATGGTGCACTACCCATCGACATTGCTGAAGCGGTACCAGCATTGGCCTTATCTTCAGCTTTTCCAATGCGATATGATAACTGTCTTACTGTCGTATCTATTCCAGTAGTAATACTTTGTAATTGACTGACATTGACTGCATCTGTCGGAGCAGTACCAGCTGCAACATTGGTAATTTGACGCTCGTGGCCAGCAGAGCCGACAGACACCGTATTGTCTCTTGTTGCAATCGATCCAGCACCTAGCGCGACCGTGTTCGCACCGCCAGCCTGTGAACCTGCACCAAGTGCTATCGAGCGATTGCCCGAAGCCAAGGCATTTGGACCAACAGCCACACTATCGTTGCCTGTTGCCGTTGCATCAGCATTGCTCGTGTTATTGATCCTTATACCTTTAATGCCCGTGTTGTAAATATTATTCACATTCACGTTGGTGGAGCTAAGACCACTACTGACCGAAGACACAACTGTATTCGTAGTACTTAGACCGCTGCTGATCGCAGATACCGAATTATTAGTTGTACTCAATCCACTAGAAACTGAAGACACTACAGAATTCGTATTACTGAGACCACTTGATACGGATGATATTGAACTATTGCTACTACTCAAGCCGCTAGATACAGATGAAACCGCGCTTGATGAATTACTGATTCCAGAGCTCAGACTGCTTAATCCGCTGCTAATACTCGAGATACTAGAGTTGACTGTACTTAAGCCACTGGAAACCGTCGATATTGTCGAGTTCGTGGTACTTAAACCAGTGGAAACCGAAGACACTGTTGAGTTTGTTCCACTCAGACCCGTCGACACACTGGATATCGTGGAATTGGTATCGCTCAAGCCACTCGAAACACTAGAAACACTCGAGTTGGTTGTACTCAGACCAGTAGACACACTGGATACCGTCGAGTTGGTATCACTCAAGCCACTCGAAACACTCGAAACACTTGAGTTCGTATTGCTTAGCCCAGTAGACACACTGGATACCGTCGAGTTGGTATCACTCAAGCCACTCGAAACACTCAAGTGTTTCGAGTGTTTCGA
>JANYEL010000025.1 GCA_025363155.1 Moraxellaceae bacterium | reverse complement strand
AAATGGTTATGCCAGGTGACAACATCCAAATGACAGTAGAACTGATTCACCCAATCGCGATGGACCCAGGTCTACGTTTCGCGATCCGTGAAGGTGGTCGTACTGTTGGTGCGGGCGTTGTAGCTAACATTCTTGCTTAATCTGATTTAGATTAATTGAGTAAAAAAGACACCTTCGGGTGTCTTTTTTTGCCTGAAAACTGGTTTGTGGAAAAGCTGTTTATATATAACAATTGATACTTTGTTTGTTGACAATAAAAGTTGTCAGTCTGTATATTGAAAAGTTGCTGTTGCCCTTATGGATTGAGTGAGCATTATGTTAGGAATTCCAGTCGCGTTATTTTTTGCTAATGGTGTCGAATGGTACACGCATAAATATGCGCTTCATGGCACACCACAAGAGGGCGGTGGACGTAAGTCACTTGATCAAGCTCGGATGAAAAATCATTGGTCGCACCATCGCCGTGCGCGTTTGGCGCAATATCGCGATGATGAGCTATATCAACATCCAATGGCAAATGATGCGGGGCGATTGGAGATTAGAGGTGTTATTTTGCTGGCAGGCTTAACGACTTTAGCCTTCCCAGTTGCGCCATTATTTACGCTCACATCTTATTATTGTGGTTGGAATTATTATAATACCCATCGTAAATCACATCTGGATCCAGAGTGGGGTAAGAAAACCATTCCATGGCATTACGATCATCATATGAATACTAATCAAGATGCGAATTGGTGTGTGACCAAGCCTTGGTTTGATTACATCATGGGAACAAGGGTGATTTCATCAGCGGACTTGCAAGAGTCGAACCCACTTGGGATCAAATTGCCTAAAGTTATTGAAGATAAACTGAATGTTTTGGCCCGTCGTTATGCGCCAAATGCGTTTGCAAAATTGGATGCAAATATGCAAATGGAACAGGTCAAACGCGTGAATGGTTTAGAAAATATGATGCCAACTTTTACTGAATCGGCTGTTGTCTAGTTTTAAATTTTTTGTAATAGCATCATTCGTATATAAGTTGAGATTGTGAAATGACGACCCCTTTGATCGTTAATGGTCAGCCGCGTTATGGACGCTTTAAAGCAACGCCTTCTGTGATTAATGTGAATGACTTTAGATTAATGTCACCTTTTAATCAGCCATTAACAGGTTTTAAAGCAGCATTAAAGCGCAAATTTGGCTTCAAATCATTTCAGTTTATTGGCATTAATAATCAAGATGTGATGATTGGTTTGGCTATTGTCGATTTGGGTTGGGTTGGCAATGGTTTCTTCTATATCTACGATAAAAAAACTAACACGGCTCAAGAGTTTTCAGCGTTACAGCCATTGGCTCGTAATACCACCATTGAAAATCCTGCTGATCAAGCACACAGTGTTTTCCAAAAAGGTGATTTCAAAATCGAGATTACGCGTGCTAATCAAAAGCGGATCGTAAAAGTCACCAAAGCCAAGCAGTGTTTACTCGACGCTACTGTTGAACTGTCCCAAGTGGAACCACTTGCGCTGTGTAATCCTACGGGTGCAACAGGTTGGACGTATACGCAGAAACAAACTGCTGAAGAAGTTTGTGGTTATTATCTTGATCAAGGTCAGCGTGTAGAGATCACTCCAGAAGCTGGTTTTTTAGCGGCAACCGATGATAGTTGCGGTTATCTGAATTATCGAACATCTTGGCATTGGCTTAGTGTTTCTGCGACGCTTGCGAGTGGTCAGCGCGTTGGGTTGAACTTTGCGATGGGTGTCAATCAAGGTTTTGGAACTGAAAATGCTTTATGGATAGACGGCAAAATTTTTGAAATACCGCCTGTGATGTTTGAATTACTAGAAGAAGACAAAGCAGTAAATAGTTCAACATGGCGAGTTTATTCTGCGGATCAATCTGTTGATTTGACAGTGAAGACGGGGTGGTGTCGCCAAGAAACAATCAATTTTGGGCTGGTGGCAAGCCATTTCAATCAATGGATGTCATCGGCTTATGGCTCGATTACTTGTGAAGGTCAAACAGTCGTATTGAATGGTGAAATGGGATTGCTAGAGAAACATTTTGCCAAGTGGTAATGACCAAGTTTAGGTTTAAACTAAAAAGCAGCCCTAGAGCTGCTATTTTATAGAGTTAAAACAGTAAACCATCGAATGATTTACTGAGTTTTTTTACAACGTTCATTCCACATTGTATACATCGCATCAACAAAATTTGAAGTAAATTCTTTAGCATTGAATACAGGACTTTGCGCAACGCTTTCACGTAAGCTCGCGCGTAGACTTGCCAGTTCTTGGCGCTTATTTTGATCTGCGCTTGCCCAATTGATGGCTTTTTGCACGTACTCGTCTTCAGTGTAGGCAACCCAATCGGGTAATCCAGCATTCATCATGAGTGCCTGACCTTGACGACCTAGCATCCCTGGTGTCGCAAGGGTGAGAGTGGGTACGCCCATCCATAATGCCTGAGCCGTTGTCGTTCCACCTGGGTAAGGGAACGTGTCTAGCAGAATATCCACTTCTGCATATGACTTTAGATAGTCGGCGGTACTCATGCCGCCAATCAGTTCGACGCGTTCGGGATCAATGCCGGCTTCAATCAGGCGTTGTATGAATTGCGCTCTGAGTTCAGGTTTATCTAAGGAAAAAGACTGAATGCGAAGTCGTGCCAGCGGACACGCCATTAGAATTTTTGACCAACAGCTAAGAACACCATTATTAATTTTACGAACAAATTGGTAGCAGCCAAAAACGATGTGCTGGTTTTGTATACATGGCGGCGAGCTGACTGCGGGAGTGTCTGTCGGAATTGAAACGCAATATCGTAAGTGCGGCAAGCGCCAGATTTTTTCTAAGAATAAATGTTCTTCGTCAGCGGGGACGCAAATAGGATCAGCCAAGACATAATCGATGCTTGTTAGGCCTGTAGATCCCCAATAGCCAAGCCAGCTGATTTGCAGTGGCGCGGGTTTTCTGGCAAACACAGGTAGGCGATTTCCTTTGGTATGACCTGACAAGTCGATCAATATATCAATATTATCTTGACTGATTTGCTCGGCAAGACTTGCATCACTGAGCATATCCACTTGTCGCCATACGTCGAAATGATGACGAAGCTGTTCTGTTGCGCCGTCTTGTATCGATTGGTTTGCGTAAGCGACGAGTGTTAATCGACTGCGATGTTGTTCATCTTGTTTAATATGCGCTAAGACGTTTTCAATGAAATAGTAAACAATGTGCTGACAAAAATCAGCAGAGACAATGCCTATTCTTAATGGCGCATGTGGTTCAACATTTTTGGTTGATAGAGCCGCTGGGGTTTGTTGCGCAACTGCGACACCGAACTGACGCACGTATTTCATGTATCGATTCATATCAAATGGATAGAGCGCATGTTGTACAAAAATCATGTTATTGAGGCATACCAAATCATATGGTTCAATCGCCAACCCTTGCTCATAGGCTGTAAGCGCTTCCTCTACAAGGCCTTCTTCTTGTAATACATCGCCAAGAAAGAATTTAGCTTTGGCATAATGAGGGTTAATTTTAGTGGCTTGTAGATAACTGAGTTTGGCTTGTTCTGTATTGCCAATTTTAGAGTAAGCCGTGCCTAAATTGAGGTGAGCCATTGCGTATTGCGGCGCAAGTTTAATGGTTTGTTCTAGATATTGAATGGCTTCTTCGTAGCGCTTGAGTTCAGTGAGTGCGTAGCCAATATTAGATAATGTCTGTTCATTGTTCGGGAGGTTGGTATTTAATTCTAGCCAAATGCCAAGCGCAGATTCAATTTGGTTCATTTTGAAAAAGGCTGCTGCAAGCAGATTTTGTGCGGAATAACGTGTCGATTTATCTTTACCTGATATGGAAATTGCGGATTGCGCAAGTGTCTTCACTTGTTGCCATTGATTAGCAGCATACGCTTGCTGTGCTTTTGCAAAATACATAGTCGCAGACATTTGATTCATTAAACCGGCTGCGAACATGGGGTTAGTTTTTTTTCCAGAAGTTGCCACTCATACCGCTCCATTATCGTGTTTATTGTGAATTCAGACCCTCAATGGTCGTTCACATCCAAATCTCTACAGCCGAGCATAATAACCTGCTAGCTCGAGATCGTCACCTAGCAGATGATCTGTCCGTTAGAATTTTGTTTTATCGGTATGTCTGATATTTATTACATGCTACGCGTTAGCTAAAACAGTCAATACTCAGGGTTAAAGTCAGAAAATCGCAGATTAATGTTATACGTTTGATTTCATTTTGAGAGTATATTCAGTCCACAAAAAAAAATGTGAGCATATGTTCGTTTTTTTTGGGGCAGCAGATACTGATCAGGAGATTGAGTTGAATACAAGTCATAAAATGCTTCTTGCTACACTCTTAACGACAGTCACAGCCGCATCTCAAGCGCAGAATTTTTGTGTGTTTGATCCATCAGGAACTTCAGGTGATAGTTTCTCGATGATGAAAGATTATTCTTTATCTGCAACACAATGGGGCGCTAATCTCACTTTAAAAGCATACACAGACGAAGAGCTCGTTGCGAAAGATTTTAAGTCTGGCAAGTGTGATGGCTACGGCAATCACAGCAATTCGTGCCCTTCAATTTAATAACTTTGTTGCTTCTATTGAATCCGTTGGTAGCATTGTTAATAAGAGTCAATCCAAAACAATTATCAGCTTAATGGCGAATCCAAAGCTGGCACAAGATATGATCAAAGGTGATGTTTAGGTCGCGGGAGTACTCACATTAGGTGCGGGTTATATTATGACCAATGACCGTACTATGAATACTTTTCAGAAAATTGTCGGCAAGCGGTTGGCAATTTTTGATAATGATAAAAGGGTCAGACCATCGTGGATAGGGTAGGTGCGACGCCAGTCCTTGTGACTTTGCAAACGGTGGGCCCTAAGTTTAATAGTGGGCAGATTGATATTATCTATTTGCCAGCGATGGCTTTTAAGCCGCTTGATATTGCTAAGGGACTTGGTACTCAAGGTGCTGTTCTGCGGTTTCCAATTGTGGCTGTGACGTATGATGTTTTGATTCACCCTGATAAGTTTCCCGATGGTTATGGTCAAAAAAGCCGAACTTGGTTTGCTGGAAATTTAGATTGTCAAATGGCCAATGTCGCCAAGATAGAAAAAAGCATCGACCCCCGTTATTGGGAGGATATTCCTCCAGCTGCGGCGCAGGCATATTTTCAGGTTCTACGTGAATCAAGAATTAGCTTAGCAAAACAAGGCATCTACGATAAAAAAATGATGGGTATTTTGAAAAAAATACGTTGCCGAAATAAGCCCGCGAATACTGAGTGTTCAAAAAACGATGAATAGTATTAGTCATTTGAGGTAATAAAAAAGCAGCGATTAAGCTGCTTTTTTATTGTGTATCAAGTCGGGTAACCCCGCCATCTTACGATGGCAGAGTCCCCTAAGAACTGTACGGGCAAGTTTCCCTGCATACAGCTCAAGCCTTTCTAAGCCTTAACAGCCAGCTTCTCTACTGAAAGATTGAGCGCGTGAACCTTGCGGTGACACGTAGAATGTAACAACACTCGATTTGATAGCAAGTTAGAACCACCATTCATACGATACTCAATATGATGATCATCCCAACCTGTTCTCTCCTCAAGCTGTCCATGACAAAACGCACATCGACCTTGCTGAGATTTGTACAAAGACCAGAGTTGCTTACGATGCTCGATATTATCCAGCATACGCTTGTTTCTCAGTTCTTCGCTGTAAAGCTCCCAACTCGCATCAAACGGATTGTAGTCCGATTTGATTTTGACGTGCCTCTTGATGTGAGTATCACCTGCATATACAAGTGAAATGGATTTCTTCTCGTTTGTTTTCGCGTGAAAAGTCCAATGTCGAGTACCGATTAGCTTAAAGTATTTCCCTTTAACCCATCTTGCACCTTTCATCGGATGTCTACGTTTCGCCCAATTCCAAATTGCTCGAAATATCAGGGCATCCATTCGAGAAAAAGCAACACTGGCAACCTGTGACCGATGATAATTCGCCCAGCCACGAATGACGGGGTTTAATTGCCAAATCAGATTTTCAGTTTTTGCTGCTTTAGATTTTGAGATAGTTTCTTTCACCTTGCGATACAACGCTTGCACATTATCTCGTGACGGTTTAATCAGTAGCTTGCCCGAGTATTTACGGACATGCCATCCTAAGAAATCAAACCCTTGATCAATATGCGTAATCTTGGTCTTTTCTTCCGACAAAGCTAACCCTCTAACTGCAAAAAACTCTGCAATCAGTGGTTTCACCTCATCCTCTAGTAACTCCTTCGAGATACCTGAAATGACCATATCGTCTGCATACCGAATCATGTAAACCTTATGTCTACGGGATAACTTGCTCGACTTCCCACCGTAGTGTTGGGCAAGCAAATTCTCTAATCCATCCATTGCCATATTGGCTAGGGTGGGGGAGATGATGCCCCCTTGAGGTGTGCCTGCTGTTGTTTCTTTGAGTTGCCCCATATCCACAACGCCTGCTTTAAGCCACTTTCGCAACACCGTTTTATCCATAGGGATGTTTTCGATGAGCCAATCGTGACTAATATTGTCAAAGCACCCTTTGATGTCTACTTCCAGTACCCATTCAGCCGAACCACGCTTTCCCCATGTCTGGTGACATTGGCATATTGCATCGACTGTCGAACGGTTTAACCTGAATCCATACGAATTCGGATCAGCCGTCGTTTCTGCCACTGGTTGCAGTGCCAATAGGAACAATGCTTGCATTGCTCTATCTTTCATCGTTGGAATACCTAATGGTCGTTTCTTACCATTAGCTTTCGGAATATAAACTCGCCTTAACGGACTAGGTCTATATCCCCTTTGCTTCAACGACCTCAATCCTAGCCACTTAGTTTTAGGACTGTTCCATAACGTACCATCTACACCCGCAGTACGCTTACCTCGATTTTCAGTCACTCGTTTCACAGCTAAAGCTTTCGCTGAAAACGAGCGGGTCAGCATCCGTTGCAAAGCTTTCACCTTGCGCCATTTGCCTTCCTGAGTTGCCTTCGCAATCCGTAACTGCATTCCTCTCACGTTACGATCAACACGATACCAATCGATATAATGCCAACCGCCAACGTGGGAGAACGCAGGCAAATCGCTTACGCACTTTTGCTCTTTCATGCTATTCTCCTAATTGAATTGGGAGAACGGACTTGGTTTGACCTCTGCTGGTGGCAGAAATCGAACCGTTAAAACAGTCCGATCTCCGCGTTTTGAATCACCGTCCGCAAGGGCGGTTTTTCTTTTTAGAGGTCTGTCAAATCATCTTGCGATGAAAGACCAGATAGAAGTCTGCACCCTTTCAGGTCAAAGCCACGTTGAAGGCTTCTATTCCGCTCATTACAAACGGATATTCGCTTTTTCTATCCTCCTTTACCTGCATTTTCAACAGTCTTTCTTGCGATTGACCTGCCAAAAGTACCTAGACGTATCCCTCTAGGTGGGTCAGTGGGAATCTATACAACGGATACCAGTACAACCAAGTAACATCTGCAATGAATCTTGCAAACATCAGCAGTGTGTTATATATTTCTGGTATCAGATGTTACATAGATCACCTCGTCTGAAACTGTAAAGTAACAAATTCGGTGCGACCACTGATACGGCAAATATCGGTGGAAGCCACCGACATAATCTAACTCCCAAAACGCAAGAGCCATTTACTTTTGGCAAAAATACAGGCTTACCAAGTTCCACTGTGATGACAAAGCTGACTTAGGCACTGTCTTTACGCCGATGGTCTTTGTGACGACGTAGTCTCAATGTAAAGAAGACTATCCGACCATGTTACCTTTTGGTTAAAGCCGATAACTACCGTAGGCTTCATTCCCATAACGACGCTTAAATAACAGTTCACATACGTTTGCCATATCAGCAAGCCTAGCCTCTCAAGTCCGTGTAGTTCAGACCATCCAAGATAACCCTCACGGTTTACCCTGCCTTTCGGGAGTACATTGTTAGGAAGCTCCCCACATCATCGTTGCCAATGATGCAGTATCCCTAGGCTACAATCAGTCGTATGATTGGTTACGTCATAAACATCATGCGTAACAATCACCACAGCAGCTTTTTTGTGCTGCTTGTAAGGTCTTGTTGAGACTTGAACATGTCAGGATGTACCACCTTCCTAACTAAATGTGCAGTGAACTCGAAGAAGTCTCGATTACGAGCGAGCATTGTTCACCCAGAATCTTAACCATCAAATTCTCTCAATAGACAGAACCCTGTATAGGGTAACCCTCGAATCACCACAGCTATTTATTTCACGATTCATTGAACCGCTACTAAAACAGCATATTCCCTAAAATGTTAACGATTAGTCCACATTCCAAGGCGTGAGTATTCGAGTTTTGGTTCTGCGCCAAATCATCAAAATGGTATATTTTGATGATTGGCGCCCTTACTAAAAGAAGGAAGTGACCGTAGAGTCACTTCCTTCTTTTTATGTAAATAACTATTTTAAAAACAGCTACTTACATAGCAAGCACGACAACTTGTCGCACTTACATATTTGGATAGTTTGGACCACCGCCACCTTCTGGAGTTTCCCAGTTGATGTTTTGTGCAGGGTCTTTGATATCACAAGTTTTGCAATGAACACAGTTTTGCGCATTGATTTGGAAGCGACTTGCACCGTCTTCGGTGGTCACAACTTCATATACGCCAGCAGGGCAGTAACGCTGTGCTGGCTCTGCGTACAATGGCAGATTTTGTTCAATTGGAATCGCAGCA
Organism: Moraxellaceae bacterium; assembly: GCA_025363155.1. Taxonomy (GTDB): domain Bacteria; phylum Pseudomonadota; class Gammaproteobacteria; order Pseudomonadales; family Moraxellaceae; genus Aquirhabdus. Next base: position 19,198 of record JANYEL010000025.1, on the reverse strand, counting down.
TCGCGTAATTTCAAATGAATCGGCTGATCTTCTTCATGGTTGGTGTTTGAAATAAACACTGAAGACAACTTATCAAATGACAATTTACCATCTGGTTTTGGATAATTCGGTTTAACTGAATTAGCTGCCAATTCCAATGTTTGATAATCTGGAACTGGATCTGTGATGGTGAATGGCAATCTGAAAATGTTTTGGTCGATGAAGTTGTAAGCACCACCACCAATCATACCAAAGCGATGCATTGCTGAACCAAAGTTACGCGAGGCGTAAAGTTCTGGGTACAACCATGATGCTTTGAATTTATCAGTATAAGCAGTGACTTCATCAGAAGAACGACCAGCTTGCAGTGCTTCGAATACAGCTTCAGCACACACCATGCCTGATTTCATCGCAGTGTGTGACCCTTTGATTTTGGCAAAGTTCAAGAAACCTGCGTCATCACCGATTAAGCAACCACCCGGAAAGGTCAGTTTAGGCAGTGCGTTCAAACCACCTTTGATGACCGCACGTGCACCGTAAGATAAGCGTTTTCCGCCTTCTAGGTACTTGCTGATCACTGGGTGATGCTTGAAACGTTGCATTTCATCAAACGGTGACAAGTATGGGTTTTTGTAAGAAAGATCAACGATCATTCCCATGGTCACTTGGTTGTTTTCAGCATGGTAGAGCCACCAGCCGCCTGTTGAACCAGTTTCGGTCAATGGCCAGCCTGAACCGTGAAGGATCAAACCTTCTTCGTGTTTCGCTGGATCAATTTCCCAAAGTTCTTTGATACCGATACCGTAATGCTGTGTGTCAGCATCTTTGTTCAGGTCAAAGCGACTCATGAGTTTTTTGCCTAAGCTGCCGCGGCAACCTTCAGCAAATAACGTGTATTTTGCATGTAATTCGTAGCCAGCTGTGAAGCTGCCTTTTTGTTCGCCTTCTTTGTTGACGCCCATGTCGCCAGTTTGGATGCCTTTCACGCTACCGTCTTCATGATAAAGCACTTCAGATGCAGCGAAGCCTGGGAATACAGTGACTTCAAGCTCTTCAGCTTTGGTGTTCAGCCAACGCACGACGTTGCCCAATGAAACAACATAGTTGCCATCGTTGTGCATAGTTTTTGGAACGAAGAAATGCGGAACTTTGATGCTCGCAGTTGGCGAGGTCAGCATGAATACTTCGTCGCGTTTTGCTGGAACATTCAGCGGTGCGCCAAGTTCTTTCCAGTCAGGGAACAATTCATTTAATGCGCGTGGTTCGAGCACTGCACCAGAGAGGATATGTGCGCCGACTTCAGAGCCTTTTTCAACAACGCAGACTGAAAGGTCAGGCAGATTATTTTCAATTGCCAATTGGCGTAGTCGAATTGCGGCAGACAGTCCAGCAGGGCCTGCGCCTACAATCACAACATCAAACTCCATCGATTCGCGTTCGATGTGTTCCATAAGGTATCCTCGTTTAAGCGGGTGGCGACCAACAAGCCGAACAGTGGCTGTTGCTGTGCTGCCCGAAGCATGAAATCATTGCTATACGTACATAGCTGCGGTGATAGTATAAAATCAATACTGTTTTTTCGCCACATTTACACGAATTAACTTGTCATTTTTAGTGGGTTAGCAGCATTTCAATAGTGCAAAATGCCATAGATTTTAGTGTAATCTCTTTTTAAGGACAGTTGCTATGACTACATCACCCGAACTACAGGGTAAATTTGGTCAATCCAGCGAGATTGCTCGTCAAGAAAATTCAGTTGAAAAGTCTACTTCAACACCAAATTTAGATTCATTATCCCGTTTGCTCGTGGATGAGAATGGTCAACCGCTCAAGGCGATTCCACCTGTTGAGAAATGGAATCCAAAGTATTGTGGTGAAATGGATTTAGTCATTCGTGCAAACGGTGAGTGGTGGAACGAAGGCGTGCGAATGACGCGGGAGCCATTAATCAAGCTCTATTCAACCGTATTATGGCGTGAGGAAGAGGGTGATGAAGACCGATATTATCTGAAAACGCCTGCTGAAAAGATTAAGATTCAGGTTGAAGATGCGCCGTTACTGGTGGTCGATGTTGCCCAAGTTGAGGATGATGGTCAGGTATTTATTCGCTGCACGACCAAAACAGGTGATATGGTGATCGCGGATGCAGAACATCCGATTGTCATGCGGACGTCTAAACTGGATGGAGTTGATGAGATGCGTCCTTATATTCGCATTCGTCGTAATTTAGATGCACTTATTCATCGTAATGCGTTTTATCATTTGATTGGCTGGAGTGAGCTTCAGCCTACTGATAATGGTGAAGGAGTGGTTTTACAAAGTGGGCAAGAGAAGTTTGTTTTAGGTACGATTGAATAATTGTTCATTTGGCGTTTGAATTATTAAAGGTTTTCTGGAGTAGTCAGTTTGTTGGATCGTGCTCAAAAACATAAGCATTCTGATGCACCGATTGGGGTGTTTGATTCAGGAATTGGCGGACTGTCAGTGGTGGCAGAGCTGCAATTACTGTTGCCGAATGAATCCATTATTTACCTCGCTGACACGGCGCATGTGCCTTATGGTACACGGACTGATGAGGAAATTCGTACGCTAACTGCCTGTGCAGTCGAATGGCTTTATCAACATGGTTGCAAAGCTGTTGTTGTTGCATGTAACACTGCGTCAGCCTTTAGTTTGACGCATTTACGCGCGAAGTATGGTGAAAGCTTTCCAGTGATTGGCTTAGTGCCTGCGGTCAAACCAGCAGTGCAATTATCGAAGAATAAAAAAATAGGCGTCTTAGCGACGCAAGGCACATTACGTGGCACGCTCTTAAAGGAAGTCATTGCCGAAATTGCAGTTCCAGCGGGTGTGGAGGTCTTGACTGTTATGAGTCCTGCGTTGGTGCCTTTTGTCGAAGCGGGGCAACAGGATTCTGAAGAGTGCTATGCGGAGTTAAGGCGTGTGCTGACGCCACTTGCACAGGCAGGTGTAACGGAATTAGTTTTAGGTTGCACGCATTATCCATTTTTGTGTAAAAGCATTAATCACCTCTTTCCGAACACATTCCATTTACTTGATTCTGGTGCCGCAGTTGCCAAACAGACAGCGCGCGTTTTAGCGCATCGTGAGTTGCTTACGACTGCAAATGAAGCCAATGTTTTAAGTTGCTTTGTGACTGGCAATGTTGATCCAGCCAAACGAGTGATCGAACATTTGATAGAAAGAGCATTCACTGTAGCGAAAGCGGAATATCCAGTGGAATGTTTAGAAACTGGTGAATTAAAAGCCATCTAGCAAATTTTCCGTAAAATACAAGAAAAAGTTCAAAAAATAAGCGATAATCCGTCGCCTCAAATTTCCCTCGCAATGACAGAAAATTGACACCATGCGTGTTGATCAAAATGATGGTGTCAATTGCATGCCGAAAAGATAGGTATTAACGTCAAAAGATAGCAGGTTCATAATTGTCACTAAGTGTTGAAGAATCAAAGATAAATAGCCAAACCATTGGTACTGTTAGTGTCAAGAGAATATCGGTAGCACCGATGATGGATTGGTCTGATCGCCACTACCGTCATTTTGCTCGTATGTTTCATCCCAATGCATGGCTCTATAGTGAAATGGTGACGACGGGTGCGCTGATATTTGGTGACCGAGATCGACATTTGAGCTTTAACGGTTCAGAGCATCCTGTTGTCTTACAGTTGGGTGGTTCTGATCCGCAAGCGCTTGCGACGTGTAGCAAAATGGCGCAAGACTATGGCTATGATGAAGTCAATTTAAACGTCGGTTGTCCGTCTGATCGCGTACAAAATAATAAGATTGGCGCATGCCTGATGGCTGAACCGCAGTTGGTTGCTGAATGTATTGCAGCGATGCAAAACGCCGTCACGATTCCAATTACGGTGAAACATCGCATTGGGATTGATGATTTAGACAGTTATGAGGAAATGCTGAATTTTGTCGATACGGTTGCGGCGACGGGTTGTAAGCACTTTATCGTGCATGCGCGTATTGCGATTTTGAAAGGATTAAGCCCGAAAGAAAATCGAGATGTCCCACCGCTGCGCTATGAAGATGTCTATCGTCTCAAGCTGGAACGTCCTCACCTGACGATTGAAATTAATGGTGGGATTAGCACTGCTGAGCAAATTGACCAGCAGATGATTCATACTGATGGTGTGATGATTGGACGTGCGGCTTATCACAATCCGTATTTGCTTGCGGAGGCGGGTGAGCGAAAAGGGCACACGTTGCCAGATCGTTTTCAAATTATGCAGCAGTATTTGCCTTATCTTGAAGAGCAAGTTGCAAAAGGCGTGTCGCTGTCATCAATGACAAGACATCTGCTCGGTTTGTTTCAATATCAAGTGGGTGCACGCCATTGGCGTCAAATGTTGAGTGGCGGCAATGCAAAAACATTAGCAGATGTTCATAATGCGATAGATGTGATTCGTGAAGCCACTAGAGTCGCGGCTGCTCGTCAAGCTGAGAGACAGATGTCTTTTGGTGAGACTTTATTAAGCGAAAACAGCGCTTAACTGCATTGGTTATATAGACAAAACTATAAAAATCGCTAAACTAACGGCTCCCTCAAGGGCGAGTTTGTTGTAGGAAATTGTTGTGAAAAACAGTCGGGGCGTAGCGCAGCTTGGTAGCGCGCTTGCATGGGGTGTAAGAGGTCGAAGGTTCGAATCCTTCCGTCCCGACCAATTAAATCAATAAGATATAAGTATCTGCAATTTTCTATTTTTATTGTTTGTATATATTTTAATCATTCGCGTACAAATTCGCGTACAACTTTGCAGTTGGTAGACAACGCTTACTATTTGCATTGAAAATTCGCATCAATTAAATTATCGGATCTTCAGCACATCACAAAGTTGTCCCCATTACTTGAGGGTAAGTATGGGGATAAAGTTGAGTGGAACTTGTGGAACATGCAAGAATCTTAGGCATTCATCAATATGATGGTTTTTCATACTGTCATAGTATGTTTTGTCCAAACGGCTTTTTATGTCAAAAGTAGGGGGTGTAGGTCATAAATTTAAAACCTAGTTCGTTTGGATCAATAAATATTTTTCTCGTGTGCGAACCTACTTTATTCGTTTTAACGCTTCTTTTTGCTCTCTGAGCAAAGTATTCACTTGTACTTTTAAAGCTCTTATACGAGTGTGCAAACCGCCTTTAAACGCATTCTGAGAACAAATGGCTTTACCTTCGAGAGTCTTTGCACCTGTAGAATTTAGCCACGGTTTTGTCTGATTGATTCGATCACGTTCAATTTGTCGTTTTTCTTCTGTCCATCCGCTCATGATTTCGATTCCTGCTTAACCTTGTTCTGAGTTGGAATTTTTGCGCCTTGCTCATGGGTAAGTGATTCATGATTTGTAGATTGTGATGATTGTGTAGGCTGTGCGCCATTGTTGATTTGCTGATTGGTGGCAATGTTTGCGGTATTGGCATAAACAGGTGGATTTTTTACAGCGGATAATGTTTCTAGTGTTGCTCGTGACTGACTCTGAGCTTTGAGCGCAAAACGCATGTGTGTTTCATACCATTTGAGATTTTCCTGATGTGAAGCCCTGCGAGCGAAACTGGTGAATAGATTGCTTAAAACGACTGCCTGACTCAGTAGTAATCTTTCGACATATTCCATAGAGTTATTTTGAGTCAAATCTTTGGTGGTGTCTTTTAAAACAGACGCCATATCATCAAAACTGACTTGTTCGCCAGTGTAGTTTTTACTAAACGAATCTATGACCGCCGCGCCACTCACTTCGGGCGATAGGTAATAATGAGCCACTTTCTTTTTGACTTCTTTGTCATTCAGTCTAGAGTCAACTTCTATTGTTGCTTGAGCTTTTTTTACGGTCATGGTCTTTTCCTATTTCAAGTCATTAAAAGAGCACACCTCCTCGTATATACCTATGGTAGATTCTATAGAGGTGTACAGAATGTGTACTTGCACTTTTCGTATAAGGTTCAATTGCGGTACAGATTGCGTACCGTAGTTGATTGTTAATTGTTCAAAATAGGCGTAAAGGTACAGATTCCGTACTTTGTAAAATCAAAATCTGTACCTTTTATCTAATTTGGTTTCCAGTCTTTCCATTTTCCCGAAGCCACTCTGGTTGGCTTCACTTTTAGCTTGCCACCGCAGTCATCAATTGCCCACAGTGTCATCGCGTAGAGATTGGGTGTATTGCGACCATCTCCAAAGTAACTTTCTCGTGTGAGTTCAATCCATCCACGTTCAAGCAATTCTTTGATGGCTTCGGTGAGTGTCGTCTTTGAGGCAAATCCCCATTCTTTGGCGATTGAGTGAGTCGCACATAAATCGCCATTGTTGTATGTGCCGCCCGACCTGAATTTAAGTTGGGCGATCATCATCAAAAATAGATTCTTTGCCTTTGGCGATAATGTTTTGAAATTGTCAGAAGCCAAAACATATGAGGGCAGTGGGGCGAACGTACCTCCTTCACGTCGCCCTTTTGCTTTTATACGATCATGAGCCACTTGATTAGCTCCTATAATGAAGTGAGCAGCATCACCAGTAAAAGCAGGCTTAATAAATACAAAAACTCAAAATTTAATAAGCCTTTTACGCATCGCCAGATAATTTGGTTAAATCTTTTATTTGGAAACATGGCTAATTTCCTCAGGTTTTACGCTTAGGTCATTGGAAACTATATTTTCTCGTCCTTTGAAAAAGTAGGTTTTGACACCTCGACGAAGGATTCCAAATAAATCTTCAATAACGCCTTCAGTTGAATTGAAGATATAACCCTTGTATCGCAAACCTTTTATACGCGCTGCTAAATGGTCGATACCTAAGTAACGACAGGCATCATATTTGTTTAAACCCTTATTTGGATTTTGCTCGTAATAGTTTAGTAGAGATTTTTCCTGTGATTCGGTACTGGTCGAAATCGGCTTTTTCAGATTGAGTTTCATGGTAAGATCACTTTTATAAAATTGGCTAGTCGCTGATTTTTGGTCGTGTGATTGAGATTGATTGCCGTCTTTCTCGTCACTGGAATGGGCTACCTTGAGGTAGCCTTTTTCATTAAGGGGCATGATTAACATCCCTTTAATAAATTGTTTGATAACAAGGTTGTGCGCTGAGTTGTGAGGTCTATGACCAACTGGCGAATCGTCGATTCTGAAGCACCGCTGATTCGCGCTTGCACAATTGCCTCGACTTCGTGGGAAGGAAAGCCAACGGCACGCGCCCCAATATGAATCGGTTTTGGTAGTAAACCTTCGGCGATGTGTCGATAGACGGATGAACGGGACAAACCGAAGGCGGTTTGAATTTTGGGTAGTCGTTGGATGGTAATGGTCATGTCAGTGCCTCCTAGGGCGTTGTTGAACTCGACATGAACATTGTTTGTGTGCAATTTGGGCGTTACAAATATAAGTTGTCACTTGAATATGTTTTATTATTCAAATGTTTAAGGTTATTGGGAAGTAACGATTGATAAAATATTAAGAAAGGTAATTCGGATTATTTTTATATTTTTCAATTGGTTATCTTGGGCGAGTTTTGTTGGGAAAACTTGCCCAACTATTTTTGAGTCTTCATATTTTTTCTAATATATTCTGGGCTTTTGCCACGACCTAAAGCTGATTTTGAGATTAAATCAGATATTTTTTCATCATTATATTTTGGATGTTCATTTGTAATCTTTTTATATTCTTCATGCCAATGAGAATATAAGGCTTGAGTTGCTGCTTTTTGAACTTCTCGTTTAATGCTTATTCCTGCACTTTGCACACCTTTTGTCGCCATCTTCTTCAATCGCTCCACATCCAACTTAAAATCATTACCGTTAAACGTCATCACTTCAACCAATGGCGCACGCTGTTCATTCACGACGCATTGCGTGCAATCGTCAGAATGAAAATCCAGCAACAACATCCCTACATGGTTGCCTTGAATTAAGCCGATCTGCCACATCCCATTTTTCTGGATTGGTGCTTTTGAATGTCCAGATAGATTTGCAACTATTTGCGTGATTTGATGCGCTGTGACTTGCCATTGATTTAGTCGCTCAATATCAACTTGAACTCGCCCAATGTCATCACGCTTGTCACATACAATAAAAGCCCGTGTGGGCTTATTGGTAACTGTTCTAATTTGGACTGGCATATCACATTGCTGTTCACACCCATCACATACCAAACTATTTGTTGGATTAGTCTTTTGTACAATATTGCATGATTCTAAAACAGTCAAACACTCACTTGGCAAATCATCCCGATGATCCGCATTGAATTTCAATACATCGCCACCTGCATAAACAAGTTGTCCTAATAAAAACGCAAAGGTTTCGTTGACGTTCATCATGATGATGGATTTTTGGTCTTAGGTGGTCTTGGTTTTTGAATGATGCCAGAGTCTGCTAATACCTTGCGTAATAGTGCATCATGTTCAGTATGTTTCAAACTTGTACTATCGGGAAATGAGACAGAAAATTTTTGCGTTCTTACTTTGCCATTGATGGGTGCAAAGGTTGCAATAAATCCAACTTGAGTAACATTGAATTGTACACCTTGCATTTCTTTTTTGAGTTTTTCAAATAATGTATAGACTGCTTTCGAGTCTTCAAACGTAGGCTCTGATTCTAGTGAAATTTTATCCTTACTTCCCCATATTGTCAGTCGTAGGCGGTTTACTAGAATTGAGGAAATACCTGAATCTGGTGAGTAAATTAAGGGCTTATTATCATTTTTAAAGCCATTTAAATCATATTCAAATTTAGGTTTTTTCTGATCTAACAAATCAATACCCAGTAATGCTTTCGCAAAAATCTTTTGTAATTCTGTTACAACTTTAGAGCCGCCTTTGTACCAAATTTCTAAAGTGTCATCAGCTTGGCAAAAAACAAAGATTACTTGAAAAGCACGACGACGAGCTTGTGGGGTCAACTGTTTAGCATTATTGACTTGTTCCCATTCGAGACTACGGCGTGCGTAGTCTTCAGGATATGCAAAGAAATACTCCAATGTCTTATCCTGACTGATTCTCTTTAAATTATCGACTTTGCAATCTTTACCCATCGCATGAGTTTGATTGAAATAGCTTCCTAAAAGTTGCTCAAAAAGCGCAATACTAGATTTATCGTGTTTGAGCGTGTGATTGCCTAACCCACTGCGTCTTTTCCAGTGCGTTGTAGGCATGGTATCGGCAAGTTTAAAAGATAATGCTCCATGCCATAAATACTTTCGTTCAAAAAAAGACCAAAACGCACGATTTTCAAAGCCATCAAGATTATTTTTCTCAAATACTTCTACTAAACTTTCAGCTTCATCATGGTACTCAGATTCTTCAAGTAATGCTTTGATGCCAGTTTCATTGGACAGTGCATGTATATCGTTAAAGTCTGTTTCCATCAGTCCTCTAATATTGTCATCTAAATCAACCCATGCTTGATAAAGCAAGTTGAGACTGTCTTCATTTCTCTCGGTTAAATCAATATTGCTTAAAACTCCTTTTTCATCAAAATACCGTTTAAGAAAAGAAAATGGCACATGGCGAAAAAAATCTTTAGGACTGTAATTCTTGTTCATGACTTAAACTCCAATTTTAATTAAAATTCGCTATTTCTTTAACTCTCATCATTAAACAAACCAATCATCTTCAACAAAACGCCCAACTTTGCCACTGCACTTAATACAATCGCCATTGAGTAATAAACATCCACGTTCTGCTTTTCCGTTGACATTGATAATCGTCGTTTCGGTTTTACACGCTCCACACCAGACATTGCTTAATATCAATTTTTTATGTTCACCCGACAGTTTTGCCCATAATTTTGCAGCGGTCGGTGTGAACTTTGGCATTTGAATGATCGTCATCTTCAAATATCCAACTTCGGCAAACTTCTGACAATCTTCATCGTTTCTAAACTGACGGTAATCACACGCTGAAATAACTCAAGCGGGTAGCGAGCATTGCCCATTGTTTCGTTTGCCCAATCATTTGCGTCGTTAACGATACCGCTGTCTTTGTGGGTTGATACGCCTTGACGTTCCATGACCCAATCGAGTGCGGATTTGCCGTTGACGATATAATCGTAGGCTTCTAACGGAATGCCTTTCATGGTGATTTTGTGATTGTAGATCACGGTTGTTTTGTCGGCTTTGCTGGCGAATTTCATGTTGGTGACGTAAAAATCTTTATCCTCTAACATGTCGAGTGCCATGTTGCCGCCGACAAATTCGACAGGGTATTTGGCGATGGTTTCGTAGTTGAGATGCCAGTGGGCGAGGTCACGACCTGCTTGGCTAAACGCCATGAAGTCTGCTGATTTCTTCACGCAGGGAATGCGTGGCAGTTCTTTGCTGAGGTTGTCTGCGTATTTGGTTTTGTATTCCTCGCTGTGGAGTAATCCATAGATGTAATAAAACAGGTCTTCTTTACTGATGACCGTATCGGGATATGCCGCTTGGAAGTGGGCTAGACCTGCGTCAGAAATACCATCTTTGCGTGTGAGCTTTGGCTGGCTCGTTGCATCGGTCGTAAACAAATCGCCTTGATTTTCAGTTTGGTTCATTGGGATGTTATTACTCATTTGCTGTTCTCCTCTGTTTCGTAGAGATAGAGGGGAAAGCATTGGGCATCGCCAATAAGATGCAAGTCTGGAAGACTGTTCGCCATCAGCACAGAGAACCCTTTCGTACCGCTCAGCGATAGACAGATAACGAGGTTTTCTGTTTGATTCGTTTGAAGTTTTTCTGTATAATGTTGCGTTGCGTTGCGTTGCGTTGCGTTGCGTTGCGTTGCGTTGCGTTTCGACTTCAGTATGTAATTCTAAGGGGAAGCTTTGACCACCTGAGTGTTGCATATTAATATCAGGGATGACATTACACATTATTGCTGAAAATTCTTTCCCACTATTTCCATTGCCGCTGATAAAAATAACTTGATTCTGTGCAGACGACTTAGGGAAAATCTGAGTCCACTTACCTTGCCGATGCATTAATTTAGGATCAAAGTAAATATGACTTTTTGAATAAGGTCGATACAAAGAAGATTGTATAAATTTTGATTCATATCTGTTTTTTTCTTTTTTTGCGATTAATTTGACATTGTCACCATACCAAGAAAATTGTGAAGGATCACGTTTAACAAACTGATCAAGTGATACTGTGCCATCGAAATCTTTTAGATACCTATCAACCTCATTGTTGAAAAAAGAAATTGATTTTTCAATATTATATTTCAACATAGATTTACTTGAATTATAAAACCAAGCATCTCCCCTTGGTTGCAATCCTCCTGAATAGTTTTCAAAAATAACAGCTGCGGTTTTATTTTTTTTATCGCCTAAACTAATAAACTCACTAAAACTATCATCGCGCTGATTGACCCAATCACCATGATCATCTGGTGTAATCAAACTCCAACCATTTACATTGGTAATGCCATCAATACTCGAAAAATCATTTATCTTTTCAAGCTTCTCACTTTGACTTAAATAGTCACCAATATCATGAAAATAGATTTTTCCGTGTTCTTTGGCGTTTGGATTTTTCACTAATATTGAAATCGCAATGGGTGCGCGACTACCACTACCAAAAATTTTACCGCCCTCTCTACGTGACAATTCACCAGAAGTTCGTTGATTGCCTCTTAGGTGAAATACATAAATACTAGAAAACTCATCTGCTAGACATTTTCGCAAACCATCACCTGTATTGGCTTCCACCCATCCTGCATTCGTGACAAATCCAATCACGCCCGCATCTTTAATACGGTCACTCGCCCAACGTATTGCCCGAATATAAGAGTCATATAAGGCATTTTTATTTGTCGCACTTGATTGTGCTGCATAGGTCGAACGAATTTTTTCATCAAGTGTTGGATAGCTGACATTAGCATTGTTATCATTGGCACTTTCTTGACCAGAAGAATAAGGCGGATTGCCAATAATCACACGCAAATCAAGTTTCTTCTGACGTTTGCGACGTGCGCTGTTATCAACCAATATGGCATCAACCATATCATCCTGCTCATACATCTGAAACGTATCAGTCAAACAAATGCCATTAAACGGCGCGTAATCATCGAAAATGATGTCGTGATACACCGCTTCGATATTGATTGCAGCAATGTAATAGGCGAGCAATACGAGTTCATTGGCATGAATCTCATTTTTATATTTGTACGGAAGTTGGGCATCACTGATTAACCCACTCTGAATCAACCGCGTGATAAACGTGCCAGTCCCTGTGAATGGATCAATAATATGCACATTCTTATCACCCAACGTCTGATTAAACTCAGACTTCAAAATATCGTTCACACTATGAATAATAAAATCCACCACTTCGACAGGTGTATAGACAATCCCTAAACGCTCAGTCATCTTCGGGAAGGCATTACGGAAAAACTTATCATAAAGTTCAACCACGATTTTCTGCTTACCCGCCGCGTTATCTATGCCCTCAGCACGCATCTTCACACTGTCATAGAATCGTTGCAGCGTATCAGCTTCCTTATCCAAATGATGCTCATTTAACGTATCAAGCACATCCTGCATCGCAATCGACATCGGATTATGCTTAGCAAAACTATAATCACTAAACAACGCATCAAACACAGGCTTGGTAATGAGATGCTGTGCCAACATTTCGACAATCTCACCATCACTAATCGCATTATTCAAATCATCACGCAACTCATTCGCAAACGCCTTAAACGCGGCAATTTCAGTGGTGTTTGCTGGCTCATCCAAAATCGCTTGGATTCGATCAATATGCGTGCGAGCAATCTTGGCAATATCATTCGCCCAATCTTCCCAATGAGCGCGATTACCGCATTTCTGCACGACTTTGGCATAAATGGCGCGTTCAATCTCACCAATCTCAAACTCAATCTCGACTTGCTCAGGTGCTGGCTGTGCGTCACCCCCAATACTCTGACCACCACGCGCTTGACCCGTCGTATTCTTGCGTCCTTTCCCTGTTTTTCCTTGACCCGCACTTCCAGCTTTGGACTTAGGATTGATCTTGTCTGTGACTGCAATCACTTCCATCTTGGACAACATCTTACTGTTTAAGTCCAAATCCATTTTGTTAATCATGGCATCAAAACGATCATCATGTGAACGCAACGCCTGCAACACTTGCCACACGACTTTGTAGGTCTTGTTGTCATTCAAAGCGTCATGCGCCTCAACGCCCGCAGGAATGACCACAGGCAAAATCACATAACCGCGTTTTTTGCCTTCAGCCAAACGCATCACCCGACCGACAGATTGCACTACATCGACTTGTGAATTGCGTGGGGTCAGGAATAACACCGCATCGAGGGCAGGCACATCCACACCTTCAGACAAACAACGCACATTCGACAAAATACGACAAGTACTCTCTGGCGATTCAGCTTTAAGCCAATTCAGACGGATTTCTTTTTCGCTGGCGTTCATGCTGCCATCGACATGCTCGGCTTGACAGCGTAAATAAGTCGCAATCTGGTTTAGATCGGTTTCTTGATTTACTTCTTGTTCTTGATAGGCTTCCACCACATCAGAGAACATATTGGCGATATTTTTAGAACTAACCTTGTGAACCTTCGCTTTGCCTGCACTTGGTTCAATCACTTGGCAAAACGCCACAGCGCGGCGCATTGGGTCGGCGTCATCCGCAAGGTTTTCTTGCGTACCTTGCTTGGATAATGCTTTCCAACAACCGATAATTTTGGCGGCATCATCAACTTTAAGCTGGTTGTTTTCGTCTTTTAGCAGGTTTTGCAAACGGCTGTGAATGTGGCTTTCATCTACCGCAAGCACAATCACCTTGTAATCCACCAATAGCTTACGACTGACAGCTTCTGAGAAGGTAATCACATACAGTTCTTCACCATAGAGTGATACGTCATCCATCGAGCAAATCGCCACGCTATCGCGTTCGGCGGTGACTTTGGCGGCTTCACCATAGATACGCGGTGTCGCAGTCATATACAAACGTTTGGCGGCTTGGATAAACGTGGCATCGTGAACTTTCACGAAGTTGGATTCGTCATCATCACCAAAAGTCGCCCCAGTGGTGCGATGAGCCTCATCACAAATGATTAAATCAAAATCAGCAAGTGCAAACTCTTTTTGTGCCTCGCTAATGACTTGAATCGAATGGTACGTCGAGAAGACAACACTCATGTGTTCAGCATCATGGCGTTTATTCATTTCAAATGCTAAACGCTTCGGTTCTGTTGTTGCAGGATATTGCAACTCATGGGTGTGGGTATTCACTACATCATCATCTTTTTTTCGTTTCTTGCCCACATCGCTATCGCTACACACCGCAAAGCTATGCAATGGGGTAGCGGATTCCTGCGTCCATTCCGTCAATGTTTGCGACAACAACGACAATGAAGGTACGAGGAATAAAACACGCTTGCCTTTACCTGCGAGTTTTTCAGCAATCTTGAGGCTGGTAAATGTTTTACCTGTACCACACGCCATGATGAGTTTGCCACGATGGGCAGTGGCTAAACCGATTTCAGCGGCATTGAGTGCGCTGATTTGATGTTCACGTAACGATTTTTTAGCTTTGAAAACGAGGGCTTGTTTCGGTTGGTACTTTGACCAATCAATCTGACTATTTTCGAGCGCGGCTAAATCAATTTTGAAACAAGGAGGTTGTTGGTCGCGTAACGCATCTTCAGCGTGTTCGCTCCAATTATTTGTTGTTGCGATGATTAAGCGTTGAGTGAAGGGCTTCTTGCCAGACGCAGTAAAGAAGCTGTCTATATCGGCTTTTTGTAGTTTGTAATCTGTTGCGTAGAGTTTGCATTGAATCGCGTGATATTCGTCAGTGCCGCGTGTTTTAGCGACCAAATCAATGCCTGTATCAATCTTATCTAAACCTACATAAGCCGCCCAATCTGAATATGTCCATACATCGCTGTAGAGGTCTTGATAACTTGGCTCGTTGCGTAGGTATTGCACGCACAATTCTTCAAAGTAAGTGCCTTTTTCACGCTCGGATTGTGATGTCTGACGATAGTGATCGAGAAGGGTTTGAAGCGCGTGCATAGCTATCCATATTTATTAGATTTTAAAGTCATCTAAAAATAGCGCGTTGGACGATAATAGACAATCAATATGATATGAAATATAGCGACGCTGTACTTTAAGTGACCACTTGCAACTTGAAGCCCATCGCATGAGCCGCTTTAAGAATAGTGCTTAAACGTGGGTCACGATCACCAGACAATGCCTTGTACAGACTTTCGCGTGAAAGTTTAGTCTTTTCATCGACTTTTGCCATGCTACGCGCACGCGCAATATCACCCAACACTTTAGCGATAATTTCAGCATCTTCAGGATAATCTTCAAAAGCTGCTTGTAAATAAGCCGCTTGTGATTCGTGAGTCTTGAGATGGTCGGTAACATCCCATGCTTCAATACCTAATGGGTTCGCTTTTGCCATGATACTTACTCCTCAGAATCCAACACTTTCATCCAGTGTACTTTTCTTGTTCATTTTGAATGATTTGCTTCAGTTCATCTTCAGTGGGGAGGTTGACCAGATACTTGGAAACAAACATTTGCTGGGCAAGTCCAGTCGTAGCATATTTGACTAATTGGCGGTTATGGCTTGCACATAGAATGATCCCCACAGGTGGATTATCGCCTTCTTTCATTTCTTGATCTGCGTAGTAGTTCAAGTACAGATTCATTTGTCCTGCATCAGCATGGTCAAATTCGCCAATTTTTAAGTCCACTAGCACATGACATTTCAGAATACGGTGGTAAAACACGAGATCAATGCGATAGTGGGTATTGTCAAATGTAATCCGTTTTTGCCGTGCTTCAAAACAGAAGCCGTTGCCCATTTCTAGCAAGAATGTCTGTAAGTGATGAATGATGGCTTGCTCAAGATCGGATTCACTGTATTCAGATTTTTCATCCAATCCTAAAAATTCAAGCATGTAGGGATTGCGAAATACATCGGTTGCGCTCAATCCTGTTCCTGTGGCGTGTTTTTGGAGTACGGCAGTTTTGTCACTGCTTAGTCCTGTGCGTTCATACAACATGCAGTTCATGGCACGTTGCAATTCGCGCACTGACCAATGATTTTTAATCGCTTGGTTTTCGTAGAAGCTGCGTTTTATTGCGGCATCGGCTTTAAGTAGTTCGATGATGTGAGAAAAACTTAAATGATTAACCAGTGTTTGCAGTGGTGTTGAGTGTGTGGATAATTTATTGTCAATCGTAGATTCAATGATTCGAAGAGATTGAAACTGTTCTGGTGCTGGTAATAAGTCAGACAGTGTCTGACCGATTTGCGGATAGCTCAGATAAAACTGTCTAAAAATTTTTAAGTTGGTGATGCCTAAGCCCTTAAAGCCTTGATCTTTTAAGGTGTTGGCGAGTCGGTCTAGCGTTTTGTTACCATATTCAGCGCGGTCAGCACCATGCTGTTCATACTCGACGAGATAGTAACCAATACACCAGTTCCGCATCGTCAATGCGACATTCACTTGATTTTGGGCTTGCTGCTTAAAGTATCGACTGGTTTCTGATATACCCGAAACGAGACCTTGGAAGTTGGGTGGATTCATGTTTATTTTGTGTCCTGTTGGCTACTAATGAACAGCATTTTATGGGTGTGTGAGTTAGATTTAACGATATTTATTAAACTGAATGATTTTTTCATTTTGCATCGCATCAGGATCGGACAATAACGTGAGCTTGCGCCCAAGTGCTTCAAATGCTTGTTGTCGTTCTTCGTAGAGCGTTGCAAGTTGGTAGGTCTGAATCATTCGGTTTTCTTCGGTATGGTTCAAACACTTCTCAATCACATAAGGCGGTATCTTCAAGCCACCCATTAAAGTTGCGGCGGTGCGTCTTAAATCATGCGGTGTCCATCTGCCACTTGACAACATCAAAGACGTTGTATCAGTAGTACGATTTGAAAGTGGGGCATTGGTTTGGCGGTCGGTAATCTGTTTAGTCAATGTTTTCACGCAGACATGTTTAGTCTTGCTTCTGTCTGTAAAAAGCCAAATATCATGTTCGACAACCTGAAATAATTCTTCAAAAGCCGCTACCGCATAATCTGACAAATGCACTAAGTGTTCTTTGCCATTTTTAGCGTTTTCCGCAGGGATAACCCACTTGCGACCTGTAAGGTCAATATGCTCGTATTTTGCCTTCAGAAGCTCACCAACTCGCACGGCGGTGGATAGCATCACTTTGATGGCTGCTTTGCCCTTAAATGATAATTTTGTATTAAATAAAGCAACTTGTAATAGGTGGGTCAATTCAGCTTCAGACAGTACACGATCACGCATTTTCGCCTTGCCAGCAAATGCTGATTTTTTCAAATGGCTTGTTGGATCATACTCAATTAAACCGATACCGATGCCATACCCAAAACATTGTCTGAGATTCGATAATGTGCGTCCTGCCATCACTTTAGAGCCACGCTCAGTGATATGGGTGAGCAATAAACTAATTTGCTGACGTGTCACGTCTTCAGCGTAGAGATGACCAATAAATGGAAGTACATCCTTGCCAAAGCAACGTTCCATTTCAACACCTTTATCTTTGTGGTGTCTTATGACTGCTTTCAACCAACGCTCATATAAACCTTGGAAGGTTAAGCGTGATTTAAAATATGCGTCTTCTGATTCAATTTTTCGGCGTTCAATTTCGGCTTGCCGTGCGTCGGCTTCAGCTTTAGCAATTTTTTCTAATCGTTTACGTTCACGTTCTTCAAGTGGATCACGAGGGTCTACAGTGTTTTTGACCATGCCTTTTGTTTGTGCAGCTTCAAGCCTAGCATCGGATAAGCTCATTTCAGGATAGTAGCCTAGAGGGATTTTTCTATCCTTACCTTGCATGAAATAACGCAACCACCAGCGTTTTAGTCCTTTTGCTGGTGTCACTTCAAGGTACAAACCGCCACCATCACTGTAAGAGGTCTTCTTTTCAGGCTTTAAATTGCGTATCTCACGGTCAGAAAGTGCCATAAATCAATGCTCAGAAGCCAAAAAATCGCGTACAAATTCGCGTACAACTTTTATCTGGATTTGATGATATATCAATGGATGGTATAAAACACTAAAATTTAATAAGTGTATGTTATTTATTGGTATTATGTGAAAATGTGGATTGTATGATATGGCGTTAAACAGCTTTTTACCCTTATGGGGTGTAAGAGGTCGAAGGTTCGAATCCTTCCGTCCCGACCAATTAAAATAATAGCTTGAAATCCGAAAAAATATAGAAAAACCAAATTTTTGACATCTGTTTTTGTGATGCCCAGTTTAAGTCGTTATTTCAAACCATCTTTACTATCTTGAGTAATTGTAGGTAACAAAGGCTCTGTTATCGGCTCAGGTCGATTAAACGACGCAGTATCAGAATCCCCTAAATCCTCATGTAAAATTCGCCGAATCTCCAATATAGATTGCGGTGTTCCTTGAACACTGTGCGACGAGATAATAATTTTTTCAGAAAGTGCGCCATCTAGGTGTGCGCTAAGATAAGGCACAACACCATCGTCAGAATCGAGTAAGGGCATAGATGCTTTGCGTTTAGCGATAATAGAATGATAGAGCACTTTTGGCGAGATGGGTAATGTTGCTGCTGCACGAACAAATGGGTCCGTATCCTTCAGATTATCAATACTATTAGGAATTAATCGTTCATTACCTGATGATAAATCAGTATTACCGTCCGTTAGAATTTGCGCGACATCCTCGAATCGAGTTAACAAACTGATGGGTAATTTCACCATATTACCCACCCAACGTCCCACTGTATTATTCACAATCGGTGTGCCGCGATGAGGCGCCGCAATAAAAATAACTCGACCCACATTTGGTATTGGATCAAAACGTAACATTGGATCAAGTTGAGTGCGAACTCGTGCAAGACGATCACCGTCTAAATGCCTTTTTTCAAATATGATGTTCCACAATTGATCTTGTGCAGTAGAAACCAATAGTCGAGATAGTACGCCTCCCATACTGTGACCAATCAGCACCATGCTGTTTGATGCAGGTGCAGTTCCATTCGGATCAAAGTGCTTTAATGTTTGTGCTAGGGCATCGCGTATCGTGGCGCGATTATAAGCTAGGGGTGCATTGGTCGGATAATAGACTTGCCAGACTTGATAGTGCTGTCGCAGGGCGTCATCACCTAATACTTCATTAGCGACATTCACCCATGCCTCAGGACTACTCGCCAGACCATGTAACATGACTATCACG
>JANYEL010000018.1 GCA_025363155.1 Moraxellaceae bacterium | reverse complement strand
AAATGGTTATGCCAGGTGACAACATCCAAATGACAGTAGAACTGATTCACCCAATCGCGATGGACCCAGGTCTACGTTTCGCGATCCGTGAAGGTGGTCGTACTGTTGGTGCGGGCGTTGTAGCTAACATTCTTGCTTAATTTTTTGTGAGGGCATTCTTTTAGGGTGTCTTCATAAGAATGAAGATTGCGTTCATTGATTTGTGGGCGCTTTCTTGTAATCTCGGGCCAGTAGTTCAATTGGTAGAGCACCGGTCTCCAAAACCGGGTGTTGGGAGTTCGAGTCTCTCCTGGCCCGCCATTTTTTGTAATAAAAGCTGTAATAAAAGAATAGTGTTTTTTTAAATATGGTTTTACATGATTTAAGTGGTGATATGGGGTTGATGTCTGCGCTTAAATAGAATGTCTTTCGTGTGAAAACTATCTTTAAAGGAATACGTTTTAAAAGAATACGTATAGTCTCTCTTTTCCGTATCTGCTCGAATTTATCTCCTTGTATTTCTTTGGTTTAACCAATGAGCCACTCAGCATATGAATAACGACTCGCAAAATCAAACGACTGAAAAGCACAGTATTGGTCAAACGATCAATAGTGCAATCAATAGCCATGCTAATTTGCCGGTAACTGATGTGTCGACATCACGCTCAATCATTGATCCTGTGTTTTGGTTGTTAGCGTTGGCATTGTTGGTTGGTGCAACCTTGATTCCTCAGTACCTGCCAGCTTATTGGGCGCCTGCTGCAAATGTGTGGGTGCGTGTGGGTGTGGTTGCTGGAGCAATTGTGGTAGCGTTGGTGTTATTGTATGCCACCTCGCAAGGTAAAGCGTTTGTCGTGTTGCTTAAAGATGCGCGTACTGAGTTGCGTCGTATTACTTGGCCGACAAAAGCGGATACCTTGCAGACAACTTGGGTCGTGTTGGCAGTTGTTGTGGTGATGGCAATCATTTTGTGGTTGATGGATCTGTTTTTCGGTTGGGCGATCAAGTTGATCATTGGATAAGCCGAGTAATTAACTGTTTGGGTGTCAAATCCCTCAAAATCAACGGATAAAAGCTATGAAACGCTGGTATATAGTTCACGCCTATTCAGGCTACGAAAAACAAGTCATGCGTTCGCTCAATGATCGAATTGCACGTAGTGAATTGCAAGATAGCTTTGGTGATGTGTTGGTACCAACCGAAGAAGTCGTTGAAATGAAAGACGGCAAAAAACGCAAAAGTGAACGTAAGTTTTTTCCGGGCTATGTGTTAGTCGAAATGGAAATGACTGAAGCGACTTGGCATACTGTAAAAGAAACGCCAAAAGTACTTGGATTCATTGGTGGTACACCAGAAAAGCCAGCACCGATTACCCAAAAAGAAGCCGACAAGATTCTGAGTCGTATTCAGCAGCAAGGTGAAGCGGCGCCGAAGCCGAAAACCATGTTTGAGCCAGGTGAAGAGTTACTGGTTATTGATGGTCCATTTGTAGACTTCAAAGGTGTGATTGAGAAGGTTGATTATGATAAGTCTAAAGTGACTTTGACTATCAATGTCTTCAATCGTCCAACGCAAGTTGAGCTTGAATTCAAACAAGTCGAAAAACAGGACTAATTGTCTGGTTTTTTGATTGGAGACTATAGAGTCCTCCTGATTTTCGTGTATAATTCGCCACCCTTGTTTTTTAAACTGGGGTGGTTTTGTTTTTGTGGGTCACTTCTTAGTGGTTTAAAAAAACAAGACAAAACAGATTTTGTGTTGAATGGTCTCATTGAGATTATTTGAAATGTTAAGCCAAGGGGAGCCGTCAGGCGCTAGTACCCACTTTAGGAGCTATCATGGCTAAGAAGATCGACGGATATATCAAACTGCAAGTTGCAGCTGGTAAAGCAAATCCATCACCACCTATCGGACCTGCATTGGGTCAACGTGGTGTGAACATCATGGCGTTCTGTAAAGAATTCAACGCTGCGACTCAGAAAATGGAAGTCGGCATGCCGATTCCAGTCACCATCACGGTGTACTCTGACAAGTCATTCACCTTCATCATGGCTTCACCACCTGCAACTTATTTCTTGAAAAAGACAATGGGTCTGGCTAGCGGTTCAGCACGTCCAAACACTCAAAAAGTGGGTACGATTACACGTGCTCAGTTAGAAGAAATCGCTAAAGCGAAAGAAGCTAACTTGACTGCTGCGGATATGGATGCAGCGGTGCGTACAATCGCAGGTTCTGCACGCTCAATGGGCTTGAACGTGGAAGGGGTGGTCTAACATGGCGACATTAACTAAGCGTCAAAAAGCGATTGCTGAAAAAGTTGAAGCAAACAAAGTTTACGATTTGGATGCAGCGGTTGCTATCTTGAATAGCCTGCCAGCAGCAAAATTCAAAGAGTCTTTGGATGTTGCAATCAACCTCGGTGTTGATCCACGTAAATCAGACCAAATTGTTCGCGGTGCAACTGTGTTGCCAGCGGGTACAGGTAAAACTGTTCGTGTTGCTGTGTTCGCACAAGGCGCACAAGCTGAAGCTGCTAAAGCTGAAGGCGCAGACATCGTAGGTATGGATGATCTTGCTGAAAGCATCCAAGCTGGCAACCTGAACTTTGACGTCGTGATTGCTGCACCAGACGCGATGCGTGTGGTTGGTAAACTCGGTACGATCTTGGGCCCACGTGGCTTAATGCCTAACCCGAAAGTCGGCACAGTAACACCTGATGTTGGCACTGCAGTTAAGAATGCGAAGTCTGGTCAAGCGCGCTACCGCGTTGACAAAGGCGGTATTATTCATGCTGCGGTTGGTCAAGTTGGTTTTGAAGCTGCTGCGATCCGCCAAAACGTTGAAGCATTGGTGTCTGATTTGAAGCGTGCTAAACCAGCAACTTCTAAAGGGATCTACATCAAGAAAATCACTTTGTCATCGACCATGGGTCCTGGCTTAACGATTGATGTTTCATCTGTTTCTGCATAATTTTTTAAGAATTCTGCTGAGTCACTGAGTGTCAGTGGTACGGCAAACAAAAATCTTGAGGGTTGTTGTTTGTGTTCGGTTTAATCGGATGCTAACAATAACCTGTTGAGTGGGCTTTGAAGTGGTTGGATATGTTTTACATTCTGATCAGCGTCAAAGACCGTAGGCGAAAGATTTGTTTTTGAATGAAACTTTCTTAATGAGCCCTACGTAGACGCGGTGGTGTAAATCTTAGGGTTTAGACTTTCCGCGTGTAGATTGATTATTTTGCTGATGTGAAATAATTGGTATACAAATCATGGTGATGGACATTGTGTTCATCTAACGTCCATAAACGCGAAGGAGGTTACAGTGACTCTAAGACTAGAGGACAAAAAAGAGATCGTCGCCGCAGTGTCAGAAGCTGCGTCTGGTGCATTCTCTGCTGTGGTCGCCGATTATCGTGGCTTAACCGTATCGCAGATGACAAAATTGCGTACGAAAGCTCGTGAGCAAGGTGTGTATATCCGTGTTATTCGTAACACGCTCGCACGCCGTGCGCTGGAAGGAACGCCGTTCGCAGTATTGAACGAGACTCTGACTGGTCCATCAATCATTGCTTTATCAACTTCTGAAGACGACATGGGTGCTGCAGCTCGTTTGTTCAAAGAATTTGCGAAAGACAATGCGAAATTGGTCATTAAATCGGCAGCATTTGACGGCAAGCTTTACGGCGCTGATCAAATCGACGTATTGGCAAATCTGCCGAATCTGCACACAGCTCTCACGATGCTGGCGTCAGTTCTGCAAGCGCCTGTTTCGAAGTTTGCTCGCTTACTTGCGGCACTCAAAGACAAACAGGACGAACAAGCTGCTTAATTGCAACTTGCCTCACCCACTTATCTACATTTTGGAGTTTTACTCATGGCACTGTCAAAAGACGACATCCTGAACGCGGTTGCAGAATTGTCTGTAGTTGAATTGGTTGATTTGATTTCTGCATTCGAAGAAAAATTCAATGTTTCTGCTGCTGCTGCTGCATCTGCAGGTCCAGCTGCTGCTGCTGCGGTTGTTGAAGAACAAACAGAATTCAACGTAATTTTGACTAGCTTCGGCGCAAACAAAGTTTCTGTGATTAAAATCGTTCGCGAAGTAACAGGCCTTGGCTTGAAAGAAGCGAAAGATTTGGTTGAAGGTGCACCGCAATCTTTGAAAGAAGGCGTGAGCAAAGATGACGCTGAAGCGTTGAAAAAGAAAGTTGAAGAAGCTGGCGCAACTGTTGAAATCAAATAAGACGACTGCAGTGACTTGTTATCAGGTTGCTGCATAATCTTAAGATGATTTTAATGTTGTAATAGATTCAAAAATTAAACTGAGTTGCTAGATCTAATCGAATGACCTAGTTTAGTTTCAAAAAACGGTGGACAAATGCTTGCGTTTGTGCGCCGTTTTTTATTATACTATGCGGCTCTTGTTTTTGTGGCGTATGGTCTATTTTTGATCATTTGCTTGAAACATAAAGTCATATTTTCATAATGCAGCGTGCCTATTGATCAATAGTCTGCTCTTTTAAGGATAGTTTTCAATGGTCGTTTTATTGATGAGGTGTCCAAAAGCAAAAGAGTAGTGAGGTACGGAAAAAGAATTCTTAAGTCTGCATTGTTTTAGTTATTTTAATTTTCAAAATGCATATTTAAGCGTTCTTCCACAAGCTGATTTAACATTCAAAATATCAATTTTTTGAATGTTCTATTGGTTTGTGGCTTTGTCGTCTTTGTAAGAAATGCTTTTGCGGTACATGAATGGAAGTCCTGTTGCAACTCGATTTAACAGCAGGATGAATGTAGTTCATAGGTTTGATGGTTATTTATTTGATTATATAAATAACCAGTTTTATTGATGATTTTAGATTAAAGCTTTTGTTGCGTGCGTCGCAGCTAAAGCATCTTGCACCCACTTTTTTGAGGACTTCCAATGGCATACTCCTATACCGAAAAGAAACGGATTCGCAAGAACTTCGGCAAATTGCCCAATATGATGGAAGTGCCTTACCTGCTTTCCATTCAAGTCGATTCTTATCGTGCATTTTTACAAGATGGTAAAACTGCAAAACAACGCGAAGATTTTGGTCTGCAAGCTGCATTCCGTTCAGTTTTCCCGATCGTTAGTTATTCAGGGAATGCTGCGCTTGAGTTCGTTGAATATCATTTAGGTAAACCTGAATTTGATGTGCGCGAATGTATCTTGCGTGGTTCAACCTATGCTGCGCCAATGCGCGTCAAAATCCGTTTGATCATTTATGATCGTGAAACCAAGTCTATCAAAGACGTGCGTGAGCAAGAAGTGTACATGGGCGAAATGCCACTGATGACCGACAACGGTACCTTTGTCATCAATGGTACTGAGCGTGTCATCGTGAGCCAGTTGCACCGTTCACCAGGCGTATTCTTTGACCATGACAAGGGCAAAACCCACAGCTCAGGCAAAGTGCTTTATTCCGCGCGTATCATCCCTTACCGTGGTTCATGGTTAGACTTTGAATTCGATGCGAAAGACCTTGTATTCGTTCGTATCGACCGTCGTCGTAAGCTGCTTGCAACCATTATGTTGCGCGCGCTGAATTACACGACTGAACAAATTCTCGATATGTACTACGAAAAAGTGCCTGTGTACTTGGCGGATGGCAGCTATCAAATCGATTTGATTCCAGAACGTCTGCGTGGCGAAATGGCGCAGTTCGATATCGTTGGTAAAGGCAATAAAGTTATCGTTGAACAAGGTAAGCGTATTAACGCGCGCCATGTTCGTCAAATGGAAGAAGCTGGCCTGACTAAATTACCAGTGCCTGATGAATACTTGTACGGACGTATTCTAGGTCACAACGTACACAACAAAGCGGGCGATTTGATCGTTGAAGCGAACACTGTGCTTGTGCATGAAGTGTTGGTGAAATTGGTTGAAGCAGGCATTGTTGAATTCAGTATGCTGTTCACTAATGACATCGATCGCGGTTCGTTCGTAGCGGATACATTGCGTGCAGATAGCACACGTAACCGTGAAGAAGCACTGGTTGAAATCTACAAAGTGATGCGTCCAGGCGAGCCGCCAACAAAAGATGCAGCAGAAAACCTGTTTAACAATCTGTTCTTCAGTTCAGAGCGTTATGACTTGTCACCTGTGGGTCGTATGAAGTTTAACCGTCGTTTGGGTCGTCCATACGACGTAGGTACGGATCAAGCGACTCGCGAAATCGAAGGCATTTTGTCAAACGACGACGTCGTTGATGTATTGAAAATGCTGGTTGATATTCGTAACGGTAAAGGCGAAGTCGATGATATCGATCACTTGGGTAACCGTCGTGTTCGCTCTGTTGGTGAAATGACTGAAAACCAATTCCGTGTCGGTCTGGTTCGTGTTGAACGTGCGGTTAAAGAACGTTTGAACCAAGCTGAAACTGAAGGTTTGTCACCACAAGATTTGATCAATGCGAAGCCTGTTGCTGCAGCGATCAAAGAATTCTTTGGTTCAAGCCAATTGTCACAGTTCATGGATCAAAACAATCCATTGTCAGAAATTACGCATAAACGCCGTGTTTCTGCACTTGGACCCGGTGGTTTGACCCGTGAACGCGCAGGCTTTGAAGTCCGCGACGTTCATCAAACGCATTATGGCCGTGTTTGTCCTATTGAAACGCCTGAAGGTCCAAACATTGGTTTGATCAACAGTTTGGCGGTTTATGCACGCGCCAATGAATTTGGTTTCTTAGAAACACCTTATCGCCGTGTTGCAAATGGTGTGGTGACTGACGAAATCGAATATCTGTCAGCGATTGAAGAAACCGATACTGTCATTGCGCAAGCAGATTCGCCATTGAACAAAAAAGGCGAGTTGACTGACGAAATGGTTTCTGTGCGCCATCGTGGCGAATTCATTCGCATGAGCCCAGATAAAGTCACTCACATGGACGTTTCGCCACGTCAGGTGGTTTCGGTAGCGGCATCGTTGATTCCGTTCCTTGAACATGATGATGCGAACCGTGCATTGATGGGTTCGAACATGCAACGTCAGGCTGTGCCGACATTGCGTTCAGACAAGCCATTGGTTGGTACCGGCATGGAGCGTCACGTTGCGCGTGACTCTGGTGTGTGTGTGGTCGCAACGCGTGGTGGTACGATCGATTATGTTGATGCGAGCCGTATCGTTGTTCGTGTCCACGAAGCTGAAATGCATGCTGGTGAAGCGGGCGTTGATATTTACAACTTGATCAAATACACCCGTTCAAACCAGAACACCTGTATTAACCAAGATGCAATCGTGAACCGTGGTGATGTTGTGGCACGTGGCGATATCCTCGCTGACGGTCCATCAACGGATCTTGGTGAATTGGCGCTCGGTCAAAACATGCGAGTGGCGTTTATGCCATGGAATGGTTACAACTTCGAAGATTCGATCTTGTTATCAGAGCGTGTTGTACAAGAAGATCGCTTCACATCAATTCATATTCAAGAATTGTCTTGTGTGGCACGGGATACGAAACTCGGTACTGAAGAAATCACTGGCGATATTCCAAACGTCGGCGAAGCAGCACTGTCGAAACTTGACGCATCAGGTATTGTTTATATCGGTGCTGAAGTGAACGCAGGCGACATTCTGGTTGGTAAAGTAACGCCTAAAGGCGAAACACAACTGACCCCAGAAGAAAAACTGCTCCGTGCGATTTTCGGTGAAAAAGCGGCTGACGTAAAAGACTCATCCCTACGCGTACCATCAGGTACCAAAGGTACAGTTATTGACGTACAAGTATTCACCCGTGATGGTTTGGAAAAAGATGAGCGCGCAATCGCCATTGATAAAGCTGAACTTGATGCGTATCGCAAAGACTTGAAAGAAGAGTTCCGTACGTTTGAAGAAGCGGCACGTAACCGTGTTGAACGTTTGCTGAACGGTCAGAAAGTCAATGGCGGTGGCGGTATCAAACGCGGTGTCACGTTAGATCCTGAAACGATTAGCGGCTTGGAAATGGCTCAATTGCTTGAGATCCAACCAGCAGATGATGACATCGCAGCACGTTTGACGCAGATTCAAGAATACTTGAAAGAAAAAGATCTTGAAATCGAAGCGAAGTTCGTTGAGAAAAAACGCAAAATCAACCAAGGCGATGAGCTGGCTCATGGCGTGTTGAAAGTGGTTAAAGTTTACCTTGCTGTGAAACGTCGCATCCAACCTGGTGACAAGATGGCGGGTCGTCATGGTAACAAAGGTGTGGTTTCAGTCATTATGCCTGTCGAAGACATGCCGTATGACATCAACGGCGAACCTGTTGATATCGTTCTGAATCCACTCGGTGTTCCATCACGTATGAACGTGGGTCAGATTCTTGAAACGCATATGGGTTGGGCAGCGAAAGGCTTGGGTCAGAAGATCGATCGTATGTTGCAAGAACAGCGTAAAGTCGCTGAACTGCGCAAATTTATGGATCAAATCTATAACCAAGTCGGCGGCGAGCAAGAAGAGTTAAGCTCTTTGACCGATGACGAAGTCATGGCCTTGGCGAAAAATCTGCGCGGCGGTGTTCCTATCGCAACGCCAGTATTTGACGGTGCTGAAGAAAGCCAAATCAAACAATTGTTGACCTTGGCTGACTTGTCAGAAACTGGTAAGCAACCGTTGTGGGATGGACGTACTGGCGACAAATTTGATCGTCCAGTTACTGTTGGCTACATGTACATGCTCAAGCTCAACCATTTGGTCGATGACAAAATGCATGCGCGTTCTACCGGTTCTTACTCACTAGTGACTCAACAACCGCTCGGTGGTAAAGCACAGTTCGGTGGTCAGCGCTTCGGTGAGATGGAAGTCTGGGCACTGGAAGCATACGGCGCGACTTACACCTTGCAAGAAATGCTTACGGTCAAGTCGGATGATGTGGAAGGACGTACGCGTATCTACAAAAACATCGTCGATGGCAACCATTACATGGATCCAGGCATGCCTGAATCGTTTAACGTGTTGACCAAAGAGATTCGCTCGCTAGGTATTAATATTGAGTTAAAGGGTGACGATTAATCGTTTCTGAAGCCGCAAACCAATATTGATATGGGTTTGCGGTCATTTAAAGTGAATGATTTTGAATGGAAACGTATTGATTATTGCAAAGCTTGAAGTTAGCACTGATGACAACAAGCTTGGCACATTAGACAGTATAGCTATTTGACACAAGCTACCCCTTCCGAGTGAGCACGCCTCGGACCATGGAGAAATGAATGAAAGACCTACTCGATATTATGCGTAAAAAACCGGGTTCGGAAGAAGTTCTACAGAACTTTGACCGCATCCGCATTGGTCTTGCTTCACCAGAAATGATTAAGTCATGGTCACACGGTGAAGTGAAGAAGCCAGAAACCATCAACTATCGTACGTTCAAACCAGAACGTGATGGTTTGTTCTGCGCCAAAATCTTTGGACCAATCAAAGATTACGAATGCTTGTGTGGTAAATACAAGCGTATGAAATACAAAGGCGTGATCTGCGAAAAATGTGGCGTTGAAGTCACGACTGCAAAAGTTCGCCGTGATCGTATGGGTCACATTGACCTTGCATCGCCAGTTGCACATATTTGGTTCTTGAAATCACTTCCAAGCCGTATTGGTTTGCTGCTCGATATGACCTTGCGTGATATCGAACGTGTTCTGTATTTCGAAAGCTATGTCGTGACTGATCCAGGCATGACGCCATTTGAAAAATTCCAATTGCTGGGCGATGAAGAATATTTCAATGCGCTCGAAGAACATGGCGATGAATTCACTGCAAAAATGGGTGCTGAAGCGATTCAGGACTTATTGCGTGATATCGACTTGGAATCAGAAATTGCGCGTCTGCGTGAAGAAATTCCAAACACGACCTCAGAAACCAAGCTGAAGAAATCTTCAAAACGCTTGAAACTGATGGAAGCATTCCGTGATTCGAACAACAAGCCTGAATGGATGGTCATGACCATTCTGCCAGTGTTGCCACCTGATTTGCGTCCGTTGGTTCCACTAGAAGGCGGTCGTTTTGCGACTTCTGACTTGAACGATTTGTATCGTCGCGTGATCAACCGTAACAACCGTTTGAAGCGTTTGCTTGAGTTGTCTGCTCCAGACATCATCGTGCGTAACGAAAAACGGATGTTGCAAGAAGCAGTTGATGCGCTCTTAGATAACGGTCGCCGGGGTCGTGCGATTACCGGTAGCAACAAACGCCCATTGAAATCTTTGGCTGACATGATCAAAGGTAAGCAAGGTCGTTTCCGTCAGAATTTGCTCGGTAAACGTGTTGATTATTCTGGCCGTTCGGTCATCGTGGTTGGACCAACATTGCGTCTACATCAATGTGGTCTACCGAAGAAAATGGCACTTGAGCTGTTCAAGCCGTTTATCTTCTCGAAACTGCAATCTTCAGGCATGGCGACGACCATTAAAGCTGCGAAGAAAATGGTTGAGCGCGAAACTCCTGAAGTTTGGGACGTACTCGCACACGTGATTCGTGAACATCCAGTCATGTTGAACCGCGCGCCAACCCTGCACCGTTTGGGTTTGCAAGCGTTTGAACCAATCCTGATTGAAGGTAAAGCGATCCAGTTGCATCCATTGGTTTGTACTGCATTTAACGCCGACTTTGACGGTGACCAAATGGCGGTTCACGTGCCATTGACGATCGAAGCACAGCTTGAAGCGCGTGCCTTGATGATGTCAACCAACAACATCTTATCTCCCGCGAACGGTGAACCAATCATCGTACCGTCACAGGACGTTGTTTTGGGTCTGTATTACATCAGCCGTGACACTATCAATGCGCCAGGCGAAGGCATGATCTTTGCGGATACGCAAGAAGTTGATCGTGCATTGGCAACCAAGTTTGTGACCGTGCATAGCCGTATCAAAGTTCGTGTCATTCAAACGGTATTTGATGAAAATGGCGAAAAAGTGGTTACCAGTTTCTTGGTGGATACCACGCCAGGTCGTTGCTTATTGTGGAAAATCTTGCCAGAAGGGATGACCTTCGACCAAGTTAACCAAGTCATGACCAAGAAAAACGTGTCTAAACTGATTAACTCGGTTTACCGTACCTTGGGTCTGAAAGCGACTGTCTTGTTTGCTGACCAATTGATGTACCTCGGTTTTGCGCAAGCAACTCACTCAGGTGTGTCGGTTGGCATGGAAGACATGTTGATTCCACCAAACAAAGAAGAAATCATCAGCAAAGCCGATACTGAAGTTCGTGAAATTGAAAATCAATTCGAACAAGGCTTCGTGACTGCGGGTGAACGTTATAACAAAGTGGTCGATATCTGGTCACGCACCAACGAACAAGTCGCGAAAGCGATGATGGACAATCTGTCTACTGAAGTCGTCATCAACAAGAAAGGCGATGAAGAAAGACAGAAATCGTTCAACTCGATTTACATCATGTCCGACTCAGGCGCGCGTGGATCTGCAGCGCAGATTCGTCAGCTTGCGGGTATGCGTGGTTTGATGGCT
This sequence comes from Moraxellaceae bacterium, assembly GCA_025363155.1. Lineage (GTDB taxonomy): Bacteria > Pseudomonadota > Gammaproteobacteria > Pseudomonadales > Moraxellaceae > Aquirhabdus. Next base: position 2,528 of record JANYEL010000018.1, on the reverse strand, counting down.
AAACCATCGGGCGAAATCATTGAAACGCCAATTAAGGCGAACTTCCGTGAAGGTCTGACTGTTCTCCAGTACTTTATTTCGACGCACGGTGCGCGTAAAGGTTTGGCGGATACGGCGCTTAAAACTGCGAACTCGGGTTATTTGACTCGTCGTCTCGTTGACGTTGCACAAGATTTGGTCATCACTGAGCCAGATTGTGGTACCGATGATGGTATTTACATCACGCCATTGATTCAAGGCGGTGACGTGATCGAGCCGCTACGTGATCGCGTATTGGGTCGTGTCGTTGCGGTTGATTTGATGACCCCAGGTAGCGATGAAGTGCTTGCTGAAGCAGGTACATTGTTGGATGAGAAGTGGGTTGATATCTTAGAAGTGGCTGGTGTGGACGAAGTTAAAACTCGTTCGGTCATTAGCTGTCGTACCCGTTTCGGCGTTTGCGCGAAATGTTATGGCCGTGATCTAGCGCGTGGTCATTTGGTCAATGCTGGTGAGTCTGTGGGCGTTATGGCTGCACAGTCAATCGGTGAACCTGGTACTCAGTTGACCATGCGGACGTTCCACGTGGGTGGTGCGGCGAGCCGAGCTTCTGCGGTCAGCAGCATTCAAGTGCGTAACAAAGGGACGATTCGTTTCCATAATATCAAAACTGTAAATCACCATAAAGGTCATTTGGTTGCGGTATCCCGTTCTGCTGAAATTGGTGTGGCGGATGATATCGGCCGTGAGCGTGAGCGTTATCGCTTGCCGTACGGTGCGTCAATCAGTGTGCAAGATGGTCAATCCGTTGAAGCGGGTCAGATCATTGTGAACTGGGATCCGCATACACATCCACTGATTACCGAAGTTGCAGGTAAGGTGAAGTTCGTTCAAATCACTGAAGGTTTGACCGCAACCACTAAAACTGAAGATGCAACTGGGATGTCGTCAATCGAAATCCTACAAGCGAAAGATCGTCCAGCTTCAGGTAAAGAACTGCGCCCATCGGTCGCGTTGTTTGATTCGAACGATCAACCACTGATGGTTGAAGGTACGGATCAACAAGTTCAATACTTCCTGCCATCACAAACAGTTCTAACTGTACGCGATGGTGATGTGATTGGTGTGGGTGACGTGATTGGTCGTGTACCACAAGAATCATCACGTACACGTGATATTACCGGTGGTCTACCCCGTGTAGCCGACTTGTTTGAAGCGCGTAAACCGAAAGAGTTCGCAATTCTTGCTGAAGTCAGCGGTGTGATTACGTTTGGTAAAGAAACCAAAGGTAAGAATCGTCTGTTGATTTCTCCAGAAGATGGTTCTGAAGTGCATGAAGAGTTGATTCCGAAATGGCGTCAAATCAACGTGTTTGAAGGCGAACACGTGGAAAAAGGTGAGGTCATCTCTGATGGTCCACAAAATCCACATGACATTCTGCGTCTGAAAGGCGAAGAGCAATTGGCAACTTACATTGTCAATGAAGTGCAGGATGTTTACCGCTTACAAGGCGTTAAAATCAACGACAAGCACATCGAAGTTATTATTCGTCAGATGCTGCGTAAAGTGGACATCATCGAAGGCGGCGACTCTTCATTCATCAAAGGCGAGCAAGCAGAATATGCCCGCGTCTCTGAAGAAAATGAAGCATTGTTGGCCCAAGGTAAGTTCCCAGCACGTTTCGAACGTATCCTGATGGGTATCACGAAAGCGTCGTTGTCGACTGACTCGTTCATCTCCGCTGCGTCGTTCCAAGAAACAACGCGCGTTCTGACTGAAGCTGCTGTGACTGGTAAAGAAGATCAATTGCGCGGTCTGAAAGAAAACGTTGTGGTAGGACGTTTGATTCCAGCGGGTACTGGTTTGGCATACCACTTGGCACGTCGTCAGCAAGAAGCGGCTGAAGCAGAAGTTGAGTTATCAACACTGGCAACAGACTTCTCTGAAGTGGATCAAGCATTCAGCCAAGCCTTGAATGAAGAGCAAATCTAAACGATTGGTTCAACGATAGATAATTTATATTGAAAAAAGAGGCTCAATGAGCCTCTTTTTTTATAGCAAAATTTTATTGATATATTTGCTTTAGATATTTTCTGATTCACACCGAGTATATTGAGCTTCGTTGAAGTGTAGTTTTGATTTTATGTGAAAGGATATTTCTTGAGTGAATCATGATGCTGAGTCACTTGCATCAGGATGCTATTGATCTGACATATAAATAATAATGATCCAGATTATATTGATAATTATTAAGGATAGACGTTTGGGTTTTCATTAATCTGGGCGTTATTCACTTGGAGAAAAATTATGAATACAGCTTTAATCATGCCTATTTTTAATCATGCCTATTTTTGCTTTAATGTGTGTTACCGCCGTTGTATGGGTGGCAATGTACTATAAAAGAATTTGGGGCTGTACTAGATCAGGTTAAATTTGACACCAAAATCTCAGAGTTTTAAGCTGTTGTTTTGGTGTTCCATAATTAAATCTAAACTCACATTCTTTCAAAAACAAGGAAAATGATTCTTTAGGAATTCCGTTGTATTTTC
>JANYEL010000217.1 GCA_025363155.1 Moraxellaceae bacterium | reverse complement strand
ACCGTCTTTACCCGACAGATAGTGATTGATCACGTCGAGCTTCAGTTCAATCGAATGCTTACTCATAAAAAACTGCACCTTAATCAGTTGGAGGGTGTCCAACTTTTGGGGTGCAGTTCATCATTTGAAGAGGGCTTTTTTGTTACGCAACACCCATCAGTAGCTCAAGGACAAATTTACTGCCGACAAAGCCAATCAACAGCAGACCAAATCCCCATAACGTGAATTTAATCGCACGTTGACCTCGCCAGCCCATACGCCAGCGACCAAAGAGTAAAATGCCGAATATCAACCATGACAAGAAACTAAAGAAGGTTTTGTGGACGAGATGCTGCGCCAGTAAATTATCCACCGACACAACGCCAAGAAATAACGCAACCGTCAATAAAATAAAGCCCAGTAACAACAAATCAAATAATAATGATTCCATCGTTTGCAGAGGGGGTAAAACCGACACCCAGATTCGATTTAGGCTTTTATGCTTTAGTTCTCGGTTCTGTACATGCAGTAATATCGCCTGAATCGCCGCCATGAACAATACGCAATATGCCGCCAAGGACAGCACGATATGCCACTCTAAGCCGTGTCCCATTTGCGATAAGGGTTGATACGGTACACGCCATAACGCGCCAACGACCAATCCAAACGTCGCCACAGGAATCGCAAAAATATTGAGTGCGAGTACAGGTCGGTAGGTGCTGAAAAAAAGAGTCAGTGTCAGCATCAGCCAACATGTCAGCGACAAAATATTAAATAAATTAAAGTCGATACCTGCTGGAGTAAGCAGATTTGGAATCAAAATAAATGCGTGTAGAGTTGCTGCAATAAACAGTAGGGTTAAACTGACGTGGTATCGAGGCGCTTGTTTTTTCCAGAGATATAACAATAAATGCCAAAACACACCCACATAGAGTGCGAGCACGACCATGAGTGCAATAAATTGCATTTGGGTCAGTGCGACTGCATGTGCTGAAATGTTGGTTGCGATATTGAGGCTATTCATGCCGTTAATTCATCTTCTTAAGCTAAATGAGGTCGAGTGATAGGGCTATATTACTCGAACACTGTGTGAAAGTGCACCACTGCACTCACACGGTACAAATTATAAAGAATAGAACCGTTTGGTGAGAACTTCTGGCTGGTATTCTGATTGTGTTTGTCTGGGCGCGATGAACGATGCAAAGTACGCTGTTTAATGTGGAATGAATGCGCTAAAATAGCTAGATAAGATATTTCGTACAGGGTAGTCTGTCTTAGTCCGCGCCAGCGCTGATGGTCTAAGATTTAGTCAGTTTCTTGATTTCCAGATTCGTTTCCAGATTCGTTATTTAGGCTTGCCGCATATTATGTTTGATACGCTAACCGATCGCTTAACCCAGAGCCTCCGCAATATTTCAGGTTCAGGTCAACTCACTGAAGATAATATTAAAGATACCCTGCGCGAAGTGCGTATGGCGCTACTCGAAGCTGACGTGGCGTTGCCTGTCACGCGCGAGTTCATTGAAAAAGTTAAAACTGAAGCGCTCGGGCAGGAAGTTCTAAAGCAACTATCGCCAGGTCAAGCGTTCGTCAAAATTGTTTTTGATCAACTGACTTTGATGATGGGTTCAGCGAATGAAACCCTCGACTTACATGCGAAACCGCCCGTTATTATTTTGCTTGCTGGTTTGCAGGGTGCGGGTAAAACCACTACCGCAGGTAAACTTGCTCGTTTCTTAAAAGAACGTCAAAAAAAGAAAGTGATGACCGTATCTGCTGACGTTTATCGTCCAGCGGCGATTGAGCAGTTACGTAGCGTTTCTGCTGACGTGGGTGCATTATTTGTACCTTCAAGTAGCGATGAGAAGCCACTCGCGATTGTGCTCCGTGCGATTGAACAGGCCAAGATTCAGTTTGCGGATGTCTTGATCGTCGATACTGCGGGACGTTTGCACGTCGATGCGTCGATGATGGATGAAATTAAAGAATTACACGCCGCCATTAACCCGACCGAAACTTTATTTGTCGTCGATTCGATGACGGGTCAAGATGCGGCAAATACTGCAAAAGCCTTTAACGATGCGTTGCCACTGACAGGTGTGATTCTCACCAAGACTGACGGCGATGCGCGCGGTGGTGCGGCGTTGTCTGTGCGTGCAATCACTGGTAAACCGATCAAGTTCTTAGGTATGGGGGAGAAGCTTGATGCACTCGAGCCGTTCCATCCAGAACGTGTTGCGCAGCGTATTCTTGGCATGGGTGACGTGCTGTCATTAGTCGAAGAAGTTGAACGCAATATCGACAAAGAAAAAGCCGAAAAAATGGCGAAAAAGCTGCAAAAAGGCGGCAAGTTCAATCTCGAAGATATGATGCTCCAGTTCGAACAAATGCGTGCGATGGGCGGCATGGCAGGATTTTTGGATAAGTTGCCGGGCATGAGTGGTAGTGGCATGCAGCAAGCAGTTCAAGAAGCGAAGCCAGAGGCGCAGCTGAAAAAAATGGAATCCATTATTCAGTCAATGACCCTTAAAGAACGCCGTGATCCAGAGCTGATCAATGCCAGCCGTAAACGTCGTATCGCTGCGGGCTGTGGTATGGAAATCCAAGATGTGAATCGTCTGCTCAAACAACACGATCAAATGGCCAAAATGATGAAGAAAATTGCCAACCCAGCAGGCATGATGAAAATGATGAAGGCCATGAAAGGTCTAGGTGGCGGCGGCATGGGTGGTATGGGCGGCGGCGCTGGCATGGGTGGTGGAGCAGGACCACTGTTCGGTGGTAAATAATACTTGGCAGTAAAAGCTATTTGAAATAAAGAAATCCCCCAACTGATTAGTCGGGGGATTTTTTATTGGCTAGCAAAAAGCATTGAACTAAGAATGCGGAAACAATCCCCAGATAAATGTCGCGCTGAAATACATGACGACACACAGCCAGAATAAAACAAAGACTCCGATCAAATCAGGAATCCTTAGCCATAACCAACTGATGACAGGATTACGCCAAAACGCTGAAGTTTGCTGGCGTGTTTCCAGCATGCGATGCAGGACTGGATGATCAATATGATCTGTAGTCTGAATCCCGTGAACGTCACGCAGATGCGTGTGGACAATATCTAGTGCTTTGCGACTTGGTCGAATAAAAATATCAGACAAATCGCCAATGACAGGAATCCACCCAATCCCCAAATCAATCATTGCGAGTTTTAGCGCAGGCAAAAGTTTGTGCATTGGTACGCCAATCTGCCACGCTCGGAAGATCGCAATCAAGGTTAAACCTAAACCTGCAATATCACCGACCACTGGAATCGTACCGATTGCGCCATCCAGTCCTACGCCTTGACGTGTGAATGGATTCGCACAAGGCTATCCATCGCGTTGGCGTAGGTTGCAAGTTGGCGCTCAAGGATGAGTGCCTCAGATTTCGTCACCGTTTTAGGCATGATTTAGCAGTTACCTTGAAGAATTACAGAACTGCCAAAGCTGCTGTGTAATTCGGTTCATCACTGACGTTTTTAACCAGTTCTGCATGCAATACGTTGTTGTTTTCATCAAGCACTACTACTGCACGCGCTGCCAAACCTACGAGCGGGCCTGCCGAGAATGTCAGACCGTAATTGGTGATGAATTCTGGGTGACGGAATGTTGATAGATTGACGACGTTATTGATGCCTTCTGCACCGCAGAAACGAGCTTGAGCAAAAGGTAAGTCAGCTGAAATACAGAGGACGACGGTGTTCTCAACTTTACTGCTTTGTTCATTGAATTTACGAACAGAAGTTGCGCATGTTGGTGTGTCTACGCTTGGGAAAATGTTTAGAACTTTGCGTTTACCCGCATAAGTTGCAAGGGTGACATCCGCGAGGTCTTTGCATGTGAGTTTGAAGTCTGGTGCGGCTGAACCTTTGGTTGGGAGGTTGCCGATTAAGTTAATTTCGTTACCGCCTAATAGAACTGATGCCATTGCAATGCTTCCTGAGTCGTTAGAATTTGGAGAGCTTTATCCTATACCAACTGGAATTTTGTGGTCGATTGATTTGGTTAAGATAGTGTTAAGGGAAATGTATAAATGCGATTAGGTGTGATTGTTTTTATTTGGATAGTGGGGTTTATGAAGTAGGCTGGGGTTAACCCCAGTGATTTTTGTAGCGTAAGGAAGCTGGGGCAAGCCCGCAGCCTACGCGAGTTTAGTTGCTTTTCCCCAATATTCTTTTAGCACGTTCTAAGATATGGTCAAAAGTCATAATGGTTAAATTATGGTAACTTGAATTTAATATTCGGAAAGCTTCTTGCTGCTCTTCGTTCCAGCTGAAAGAACGACCGTAAATCAAGGTACATCTAGGCTTGATAGTTTTTGTTCCCCCAACACGTTTAAAGAATTCCATGCTATCTGCTTGTCTTTCAACTTCATGAATGTATTTAGTTGCTTGAGTTATAGCTTTTATTAAGTCAGAGTGCGGAACATAGTTACCGTGATCTAGGGTAATTTGCCAGAACTGTAAGCCACCTTCTGGGCGCTTAATTTCGACTATGTCGAGAAAACCATCGTAGCTTTCCATTAGAAAGTCAGAAATGTTTTTTGTATTAATAATTCTTTCATCTAGTACTCTTACGAAATCACTGCCTAAGACCCAATTATTGTTTTCAAACCAATGCTGCCATTTGTTTTCTGTGTGATCAGATTCAAGTAGTAAATTATATTCATCGATTGCTCGAGCACGTCTGGCATGTGCAAGTCCAATTTCCAATTCTTCGGGAACAATCTGATTTGATATCAGAAAATTGAGCATTGTTGATTTTTCATTGGAATCTAAAAATTGTTTAATTTGATTCGCCACTGAGATGTCATAAGGGTTATCGAGAGGTAAATATGCTTTAGCACCACTCTTGAAAGATTCATAGTTTTCTTGGATGAACGATACGAGGTTACTAAATTCCTCTCCATCAAGAGTTAGTTCACTTTTAGGTTCACTTAATTCGACAGTTTCTGCATCATAGAAATCTTTGGGTTTTTGATATCGTCCAATTTTTAAATGAATTTCATCTGGTGAGGTGTTATGTGGAACTTTCCAAAAACCAGCACGAGTAATGACAGTCTTTTTTTCTCTAAGTATCGTAAATTTTTGATCTTTGACTTTAGTCATTAATAATCTCTTTGTTTTATTTTTCAAATTTAAAAGCCCCCAACATGTCACCATGATGAGGGCTCTTTTACAACAGGTTAAAGCAGCAAATTACATCATGCCGCCCATACCACCACCCATGCCGCCCATGTCAGGCATTGAGCCTTTGTCATCAACTGCATCAGTAATCATCGCTTCAGTCGTCAACATTAAACCTGCAACAGACGCTGCATGTTCAAGTGCTGAACGCGTTACTTTAGCTGGATCAAGAATACCCATCTCGATCATGTCGCCGTATTCGCCAGTCGCTGCGTTGTAGCCGAAGTTGCCAGTGCCATTTTTAACAGCATTGACAACAACAGACGCTTCTTCGCCAGCGTTGGTCACGATTTGACGCAGTGGTGATTCCATTGCGCGGCGCAGAATGTTGATACCTGCAGTTTGGTCATCGTTGATGCCTTTAAGACCGTCAAGTGCAGAAACTGCACGAACCAGCGCAACACCACCACCCGCAACAACACCTTCTTCAACCGCAGCACGAGTTGCATGCAATGCATCATCCACACGGTCTTTTTTCTCTTTCATTTCGATTTCAGTTGCAGCACCGATTTTGATCACAGCAACACCGCCAGCCAGTTTCGCTACGCGTTCTTGCAATTTTTCACGGTCGTAATCAGAAGTTGCTTCTTCGATTTGACGGCGAATCGTTTGAACGCGTGAATCGATTTCAGCTTTTTGACCCGCACCATCAACGATGACAGTGTTTTCTTTGCCAACAGTGACTTTACGTGCTGAACCCAAATCGGTAATTTGAGCAGTTTCCAAGCTCATGCCGATTTCTTCGCTGACCACAGTTGCGCCAGTCAATGTCGCGATGTCTTGCAACATGGCTTTACGACGGTCGCCAAAGCCTGGTGCTTTAACCGCACAGACTTTGATGATGCCGCGCATGTTGTTGACAACCAGAGTTGCCAACGCTTCGCCTTCGATGTCTTCAGCGATCAAAAGCAATGGCTTGCCTGATTTTGCAACCGCTTCAAGTGTTGGGATCAGTTCACGGATGTTGCCGATTTTTTTATCAACAAGCAGGATCAATGGGTTGTCTAATTCAGCAGTCAGAGTATCTGGCTTGTTTGCAAAGTACGGGCTGACATAGCCACGGTCAAACTGCATTCCTTCAACGACGTCCAATGTGTCATCAAAGCCTGAGCCTTCTTCAACTGTGATAACGCCTTCTTTGCCAACGCGTTCCATGGCTTCAGCGATCAAATCACCGATAGTCGTGTCGCTGTTTGCAGAGATTGAGCCCACTTGAGCAATCGCTTTTTTATCGCTTGCTGGGGTAGAAATATTTTTGATTTCTGCAACCGCAACGCGAACGGCTTTGTCGATACCGCGTTTCAGATCCATTGGGTTCATGCCAGCTGCAACAGCTTTCATGCCTTCGTTCAGGATTGATTGTGCAAGTACAGTTGCAGTCGTAGTACCGTCGCCAGCGATGTCAGCAGTTTTGCTTGCAACTTCGCGAACGAGCTGTGCGCCCATGTTTTCGAATTTGTCTTTCAGAGTGATTTCTTTTGCAACAGTCACGCCATCTTTAGTGATGTGTGGTGAACCGTATGATTTATCAATTACAACGTTACGACCTTTAGGGCCGAGGGTGACTTTAACTGCATCCGCAAGGATGTTTACACCAACAATCATTTTTGCGCGGGCTGAGTCGCCGAATTTAACTTCTTTAGCAGACATGGAATCTATCCTTTCTTAATCTATTAAAATGGGTTGTGTTTGCTTTAAGGCGGAGCCTTAAAGACTTATGCTAAAACACCAAAAATATCTGATTCTTTCATGATCAATAGTTCTTCGCCGTCAACTTTAACAGTTGAACCCGCGTATTGACCAAACAACACTTTATCGCCAACTTTGACATCAAGTGCGCGAACGCCGTTGTCAGTGACTTGACCTGAACCTACAGCGAGGATGACGCCTTGTGCTGGTTTTTCAGCAGCAGAACCTGGAAGCAAAATGCCGCCTGCAGTTTTGGTTTCTTCTTCGACGCGGCGGACAACAACACGGTCATGCAATGGACGGATGTTCATGCAGTATTCTCCTGAGTAATGATTTGAGGGTTGAGTAATGAGCGACAAGGTACACCCGAAGGCTAACCTTTGCCACTTCTAAAAAAGGTTATTCAAACAGTGGGGGTAGAATGAGTTGCTTCAAGGGCTGGTTTCATGAATAGTCAGGTTGTTTGGCTGTTTTTTGTACTGTTTGCGTGCTGTTTTTTGTTTTAAATAATATTGCTGGGTAATAAAGCTTTAATCGATCGATGGCCACAATGGTCCAAGTCGCTCAAACTGGTTATTTTCAAGATTAAAATCATAACGATCAACCCTTAAATCGGGATGAATAATATTCACTGAATTAGGCACATCATGCCGCAGTCGATGCGAAACGGCAGTGCCAGCTTGAATGTCCAAAACTTCTTTTGATAACTCAAAATACTCTTTTAAAGGCAAAACAACAGGGATATGGAAGTGTCCGTGCAACAACGCATCCAAACCGCAGTGTGCCCAATATTGCGATGCATCTCTGGCCAAGATTGGCACATCACTTTGTTGCGAAGGTTTCAAAACTCGGAATGGTTGATGCGACAAAATAATGCGATGTTTGCCGTCCTTTCCCGCCATCAGTTTCGTGCCAATTTCTGCAATTTGTTTATGCGTAATTCGTCCTTGGGTATGATGTTTTGGACTGACACTATTCACACCAACCAGATGAAAATGTGCAGTTTCTAACACTTGTTCGGTGTCGCCAAAGGCTTTTTCATAATATCCAAACGGATTGAATATTCGACGCGGCAAGTGATACAGCGGAATGTCATGATTGCCCGGCACAACGATCCATGGCACACCGAGTTCATTAAAGAAGTCATGAAAGGCTTGAAATTCAACACGTCGTGCACGCTGAGTTAAGTCGCCACTGATCGCAATCGCTTCCAAAGGCAGTGCATTACACAGCTTGGTCAGTGCGTCAGTGATGAGGTCGTGCTCTAAACCAAAATGTAAATCAGAGAGGTGTAGGAGCATGGCGGTCACCATTATGATTGTGATTATTGTTGCCAATATGATGCGGTACGATCACTGTCAACGCATCCTTAGCAACTGAGAAGTGTAGAGGCGTTTGGACGTGGACAATTTCACCGTCGATGGCGACTTTCATTTGCCATGCTTTGGATTCGATTTTGATCGTTTCAGCACAGAAAGCAGTGACTTCTGGAGCTTTCTCAAAGGTACCTAATTGCAAACGTGCAATCAGTTTCAGCGTTTGCCATTTGGTCAGTTCGGTAATGGCGACAACAGCTAATTTTCCCTGTGCTGCGCATTCAGCCAAATTCATTTTAAAATCTTGGAGTTGTAGTTGGTTGTTGCCAAAGAATACTAGCGGAGATTCGATGGGTTTGATTTGACCATCGATAATGAGCTTCAGTTTCAATTTTCGATGTTCACGCATGAGCGCGGTAAACCCTGAAAGCATGGCAACGTAGCGAAAGCGTCCATAACGTTTATTATCATATTCGCGTTGTTCAATGAGGCGAGGGTATAAGCCAATCGAAGCATTATTCAGATAAATATATTGATTCACGCAGCCGACATGAATGGCGTGACGATGACCATGCAGGACCACATGAGCCGCATCGAGTGGATCTAACGGAATGCCTAATACGCGTGCCACATAATTAAACGTGCCCAGCGGAATAATTCCCATTGGCACCGTGCCATGCAGTAAGGCTTGTGCTACGGCGTTCAACGTACCGTCTCCGCCAGCCGCAACAATCACGCCACGTCGATCTTGATGTTGTGCCGCCACTTTTAAGGTGAGCTGCGGCACTTTATACATCTCATCTGCGATATGAAGTTCGACATCACAGCCACGTTGGGTGAAATAGCGGACCAAAACATCACTCATTGGCTCGGCATCCAACACACGATGACCCGCATTGATATTCATAATCAATGAAATTAGCATCTTACGATTGATCGGTGCTGGGCGAGGTGTCGGCATTTTAATCCTCACATTCCATTTGGATGATTGGGGTGAGCCAAAAATCGATTATTTGAGCGACTTATTCTGTGGTTAGGTTCAACCACTATCTCTTGAGTCTATGTGATTTTTACTGACGGTAGTGCATAAAGTTGGTAAAGAAAGCCGAAAATACATGTCGGACAATAATAAATTTTATACTCCTCCTAAATATTCATTTAAATATTTGATATTAAAATGAAATAACCTATTATCAGTCTGTGTAATTTGCCGATCAGTTTTACAATCTCGATTGAATAAAGTCAGTAAATTTCATGAATTTAAAACATTATAATTAATTGAATTATTAGTATTTTATTTATTTTGTTTGCATGAAGTATCACGTGGTAGCATTTAATACCACGTCATCTCCTTTTATTCGTTTCATAACGTCACTACTATTAAGACATAGGGTGTTGTCAATTATCTGGCTGGCCTTGCGGCTGTCTGATTTCAATTGGTTAATGCTGATGTTTTGCTAGAAGGAGTTACGCTCGTGAACGCTAAATTCGAACAGATTACCAATAACAATGCACCATTTCCGTTGAAAGCGGCATTTCCAGTTCGACGAATGGACTTCGATTTCAAAGAGGTCGCGAAGTATTGGATTGATGGTGATCCAAGCTCTACGCATTTGATGACGGCGTTATCGGTCATGTTTCCTGATGGTGAGCGTTATTTTGTGGATGCCGTGCGAGCTGTTCGTGATCAGATTACTGATGATCCACAACTGCAAAAAGACATTAGTGCGTTTATTGGTCAAGAAGCGATGCATGCCAAAGAGCATCATGCCTTTAATACCAGTGCACAAATTCATGGTTTAGATCCTGAGTCGCTGGAACGTTTTACCTTTAATCTTCTTGATGTCGCAACGAAGTATGTGTTCCTTAATAGTCCAAAAATGCGTCTTGCGGTGACATGTGCGCTGGAACATTTCACGGGAACGATTGCCGCACAGCTCATGCGACGGACGGATATTCAAGATCTCATGCAAGACGAGACGATGAAGCATCTGTGGTTGTGGCATTCGGTGGAAGAGAACGAACATAAATCAGTCGCGTTTGACGTTTATGAGAAGCTGTACGGTAATGGCGTGTCGGCGTATCTCAATCGTGCTGTCGTGATGGTGCTTGCGTTGATCTTTATCGTGGCCGCGAAATTCGGTTTCTGGGCAACGCTCATGTATCGCGATGGACAGATGTTTAATCTGCGTTCTTGGCGAAAAGGGTTGAGTTTGGCATGGGGTCGTCATGGCTTCTTTACTGAGATTATTCCCGATACTTGGGATTACTTCCGCCCGAACTTTCATCCATGGCAGCACAACACTCATGCGCTCTTAGACAAATATCGTACAAAGTTGGGCATGACGGCTTAAGACGAAATCGCGCATAGGAAAGGTAGGATTTTTAAAGAAATATTATTGATAATGACGTTTTAATGAACAAAAGAAAGTCCTGATTGAGTCAAAAAAAACCGTATTTTTAAATACGGTTTTTTTGCACTGGTGCTTGTTGTGGGTTTGCGGTATATATGTTTGCGCATAAAGAGGGATCTTTAAAAAGTATATTAACCAAGCGAATACTACTATCACGCAAATTTATGCCTGTTATACAGTCTTCTAAATGCGGCGTTTTTGTGCTTTAATATGCCTTCATTTTTTAGCGGCAGTTACCCGTGATCCGGGACTGTCTTAGCTCGTATTCTTACGATAAGGCCTCACCATGACCCAAGTGATAGCTTCTAATCCTCCAGCATTCGTTCGCCACACCAAGCTTATCGCTTGGGTGGAACAGATCGCCGCATTGACCCAACCTGACCGCATTGAGTGGGTTGATGGTAGCGAAGAAGAGAATCAACGCCTACTTGATCTGATGGTCAGTTCAGGCACGATGAAAAAATTAAATGAAGCCAAACGTCCTGGTTCGTACTTAGCATTATCAAGCCCTTCTGATGTGGCGCGTGTTGAAGAACGTACTTACATTTGTTCAGAGAAAAAAGAAGACGCTGGCTCAACAAATAACTGGGCAGCACCTGCAGAAATGCGCGCAACTTTGAACGGTCTGTTCGAAGGTTGTATGCGTGGTCGTACTATGTATGTTGTGCCATTCTCTATGGGCCCATTGGGTAGCCACATTGCACACATCGGGATCGAGTTAAGTGATTCTCCTTATGTTGTGGTCAATATGCGCATCATGGCGCGTATGGGCAAAGAAGTGTACGACGTACTCGGCACTGACGGTGACTATGTTCCATGTGTTCATTCTGTTGGCGCACCGCTCGCTGCGGGTCAAGCTGATGTGAAATGGCCATGTAACGATACTAAATACATCGTGCATTACCCAGAAACCCGTGAAATCTGGTCATTCGGTTCAGGTTACGGCGGCAATGCATTGCTCGGTAAAAAATGTTTAGCGCTGCGTATCGCATCTGCGATGGGTCGCGATCAAGGTTGGTTGGCTGAACACATGCTGATTTTGGGCTTAACCAGTCCAAATGGTGCGAAGCACTATGTTGCAGCAGCGTTCCCATCTGCATGTGGTAAAACCAACTTTGCAATGTTGATTCCACCAGCAGGTTTTGAAGGCTGGAAAGTTGAAACTGTCGGTGATGACATTGCTTGGTTAAAACCAGGTGCGGATGGTCGTCTCTACGCAATCAACCCAGAGGCAGGTTTCTTCGGTGTTGCACCTGGTACCAGTGAAAAAACCAATCCAAACTGCTTGGCAACATTGTACAAAAACGTGATTTATACCAACGTTGCAATGACTGAAGATGGTGATGTGTGGTGGGAAGGCTTGAGCAAAGTTGCGCCAGCAAACCTAACAGATTGGAAAGGCAATGCATGGACACCAGAAACTGGTACACCAGCAGCGCATCCAAACTCACGTTTCACAGTTGCAGCAAGCCAATGCCCATCAATCGACGCTGACTGGGAAAATCCAGCAGGCGTGCCGATTTCTGCGTTCATCTTCGGTGGTCGTCGTGCAGACACAGTTCCGCTAGTGACTGAAGCATTCGACTGGGTCGATGGCGTTTATAAAGCGGCAACCATGGGTTCTGAAACGACTGCTGCGGCAGTTGGTCAGCAAGGTATAGTTCGTCGTGATCCGTTCGCGATGTTGCCATTCTGTGGTTACAACATGGGCGATTACTTCCAGCATTGGTTGAATATTGGCGAAAAACTGCAAGCAGCAACTGCTGTAAGCGGCGCGAAAATGCCTAAGATTTTCAACGTGAACTGGTTCCGTCGCGATGCGGCTGGTAACTTTGTATGGCCTGGTTTCGGTCAAAACACTCGTGTTCTTGAGTGGATGATCAACCGTTGTGAAGATACGATCCATGCTGAAGAAACACCAATTGGTTTCGTTCCTGCGTATGAAGATTTGAACTGGACTGGCACGACATTTAGCCGTGAAGAGTTCGAACAAGTCACTTCGCAAGACCATGATCAATGGGTGACTGAGCTGGAAAGCCATAAAGATTTGTTCGCGAAAATCGGTGATGCATTGCCAGAAGTTCTGCGTGAACGTAATGCACAATTGATTGCGTCACTTCAAGCAAAGAAAACTGAAACTGCTTAATTTGATTAAGTGTTTTTGAATAAAAAAACCGTCTCTATTGTGAACTGACCCCAAAAAGTTGGACAGTTTGTTAAGCGGCTAACAAGGGTTGGGTTCTGTACTCTACAGGACTCAGCCCTTTTAGTTTTAGCTTAATGCGTTCATGGTTGTAATAGTGAATGTATTCATCTAACGCTTTAGT
>JANYEL010000212.1 GCA_025363155.1 Moraxellaceae bacterium | reverse complement strand
ACCGTCTTTACCCGACAGATAGTGATTGATCACGTCGAGCTTCAGTTCAATCGAATGCTTACTCATAAAAAACTGCACCTTAATCAGTTGGAGGGTGTCCAACTTTTGGGGTGCAGTTCATCATTTGAAGAGGGCTTTTTTTATTCAACCCAATGCTTTAAAAAGCCATTCTGATGCACAGGATGGACTGCAAGAAAATCACGCGTATGTTTGACGCGTTCTTCGTGATCATCCAAATCGATTTGTCCGCGCAGTAATTGCCAGCGCAAATAGACCAACCATGTATTCAAAACATCACCTTCGCAATATTCTTTCAGCTCATCCCATTTCCCAGCTTGCACTTGGCTGCTGACATCGGCACCGCTAATGCCCTGCTTGCCTGGCAAACCAAATAATTGCGCAATATCATCCAAACGTTGAAAATTACGATTATTAAACAGTGCCATCGCATCCATCAAATCGGTATGTCGAACATGGTAGCGATTTTGGTAATTGTCGTAGCGGCGACTGGTGTCGTGCTCGCCTTGATCAAGAAAACGTGGCGCTGACAGTTTGTGAACCATCGCGCGATAGAGCAATACGGGCACATCAAAACCTGCGCCATTCCAACTGACCAGTATTGGAAAATGCTTATCAAAGACCCCTAAAAAACGAGCAATGATGTCACGTTCAGACAAATCTTGTTGGCTGAATGAAAAGAGCTTCATCTCACCCGAACCAATCCATAATCCTGAAATACAGACAATTTCATGGAACGGCAAACGCGGAAAATCTGTACTGCCATCGTAGCGACCCATCGCTTCGGTACGACGTAGATGCGACAACGCCTGCAACGCCTCATCGGTTGGTAAATCCAAGCCGTTCATTCGCTGACCCGCTTTGACATCGGTCACGGTTTCAATATCAAAGACTAAAATCGGCTGGTTCATGCTGTGGCTTTCCTTGTCAGTAACTCAAATCTCGAGATTTTTTATGCGAACCTATTCAACTAAGCAGTTGAAGTCTTTTCCCACAAAATGGACAAAAACTTATCTTGACTGCCGAGCTCACGAGTAACTCACCTATATAATCGGCTTCTCCAACACGAACATCCTGATCAATCGCAAATGTACTCTGCTTTAGCATCCAAATATCTTCGTCAAAAATCACTTCAACTTTGGAAGCTTTACTTTCTAGATACTCTTCGATGAATTTGCAAATATGATCCATGAGGTTGTCCATAGTGGATGAAATCATTACTCAATCAACGACAGAGTATAGCCCTGTAGAAAGATAGCGATCACCGCGATCACAAATAATGCATGCAATCACTGCATTTGGATTTTCTTCAGCGATTTTAATCGCAGCCCACGCGGCACCGCCCGACGAAACCCCTGCAAAAATCCCTTCATGGCGAGCCAATTGACGCATGGTTTTTTCAGCATCAATCTGCTCAATATCCATGGTTTGATCAACCAGTTCAGGCTTGAAAATTGTCGGTAAATATTCTTTCGGCCAGCGTCGAATGCCCGCAATATGCGCACCATCGGAAGGTTGCAAACCAATAATTTGAATCGCAGGGTTTTGTTCTTTTAAATAACGCGACACGCCCATGATCGTGCCCGTTGTCCCCATTGAGCTAATAAAATGGGTGATTTTTCCTTCGGTTTGACGCCAAATTTCAGGGCCCGTGGTTCGATAATGCGCATCAGAATTATCTGGATTACCAAACTGATTCAACACCGTGCCTTTACCTTCGGCTTGCATTTGCAACGCCAAATCACGCGCAGTTTCCATACCGCCACCCTTTGCCGACACTTCGATCAAGGTCGCGCCATATGCCAGCATGGCATCCTTACGCTCTTGCGTCGAATTATCAGGCATAATCAAGATCATGCGATAACCGCGCATGGCTGCAACCATCGCCAGTGCAATGCCCGTATTGCCACTAGTGGCTTCGATCAGGGTATCGCCGACTTTGATTTCGCCGCGCAACTCGGCTTGCATAATCATGTGATAAGCAGGACGATCTTTGACCGAACCCGCTGGATTATTGCCTTCGAGTTTCGCCAATACAGTGGCTTGGGTATGTTGTGCGAGACGCTGTAAACGGACTAGCGGGGTATTACCAATCGTTTGTTCAATCGTATTTTCAAGAGTCATGCTATTTAATCGTGGTTGATCAGGTGCTAAATGATTCGTCATCGAATGCCTTGCTGAGTGCAACAGGGTCGTTACTCAGAATAAAAGGTACTCAAGTTTCGATGTTCGTAGTCATGCATTGTAGAGAAAAAAGCGTGCGTATGCACTGTAGGTTAAATATCGATTGAAAGGTGATTTCTGACGATAAGCCATTTAGAATGCATAAGCGCGTATAACAGCATAAAATCAAACGATAATACGGAAGCGCAAAACAGTCACCTAAATGTTTCACCACTGAGTTTGACCCAATAAAATAAGGAATCGTGCATGACCTCGCCGCACAAACGCTGGTTACATCGTTTAAGCATTCAAAATGCTTACGGGCAATTGGTCATGCTCATTTTTATTCCAATCGCGCTATTGACCCTCATTGGTACGGTCATCGTCATATCCGAAACCAACCGCTCGGCCAACGCTGAGCAGCGCAGCCGAGCTGAAGCCGTATTGGCACGCTATCAACGCGCAGCACACATTCTGATTAAAGTATTAGAACAGCCTGATGGCGCCAATACCGCGCGCAGCATCTTGCAAAGCATTCTTGGCGAAGAGAACGTCAAACGTGCAGGACTGGTCGATAACAACCAAGTCGCGCGCTTGGCGCTGGGCTATAACGCGAACTCGCCTTGGCCAAAATTTAAAGTCAACCGCCAAGCCTTTGGCCCATTGGAAAGTAGTGTCGGCAATAGTTACGGATTATTGGTTGGTTATGCCAGCGATGCACCGATTTGGCTGGTCATTGATATGGACAATCAACCGCTGGCTTTAGCACAGTATCGAGTTTGGTCCGTATTGGTCATCATTGGTCTCCTCACGCTGATGATGTTATTACTCTGTTTGAGCTTCTATTCAACACGCTGGATTTCGCCCATCCATGAACTGCGGATGCTGCTGCAACGGTTATCCATTGATAGCCTCAACCAGCCGATTGAAACCAGCAGTTACGGCGGAGAAATGCGCCTATTGCAAAAAGATTTTGGATACTTCTTACGCCGTCTGCACGGGAATGTTCAAGAGTTGCACGCGCATAACGAGCAGACTGAAGACGACTTGCGCCAAACGCTAGATACCATTGAAATTCAAAATATTTCTTATCGTAAAGCGCGTGATATTGCTCTGCAAGCCAGCTCAACAAAATCGGTTTTTTTAGCCAATATTAGCCATGAACTGCGCACACCACTAAATAGTATTGATGGCTTTATTAATTTGCTGTCACGCCGCGGTGAACTGTCCGATGAACAGCGCGTATATGTGCAAACAATCCGTAAATCGAGCGCGCATTTATTGGCATTGATTAATAATGTGTTGGATTTTTCTAAAATTGAAGCGGGAAAATTGGTCCTCGAAAAAGCACCGTTTAATTTAGAAGAAACCGTGTTTGATGTGATTGATATGCTTGCGCCACTTGCCAGCGAAAAAAACCTGAATATTGCGGTTTATTATTACGATGATGTGCCACGCACAACCAATGGTGATGCATTACGCTTGCGACAGATTTTGACTAACCTCGTCAGCAATGCAATCAAGTTTACGCAGCAAGGCGAAATCATTATCCGTGTTCGCTTAGAAACTCCCACTCATCAACAGCGCAGTCATCAACATTTAATCCACTTCTCCGTGCAAGACAGCGGTGTGGGCTTAAATGGCAATACTAAAGAAACCTTGTTCCAATCCTTCCAACAAGGCGATCCGTCGGTCACCCGCCAATACGGCGGCACAGGTTTAGGGCTGGCCATTGTCCGCCAACTCACGCAACTGATGGGCGGTGAAGTTGGCTGTGAAGACAATGCCGAACTGGGTGCAACTTTTTGGTTTACGGCGATGCTTGGCGTTGCTCACGAAAACCCTGTCGACTGGCCGCAATTGGGCGGACGACGCGTACTCGCCTATTTAGAACATCGTGCCAGTTTCAACGTATTGCGCGCCTACCTTGCCCATACGGATGTGCAATTAGAACAAGCCAGCTCGCTGCCTGATCTGTTTGGTCGATTGACTGATTTTGAACAAGAAACCAATGGCAAAGGCTGGGTCATCGTCGATGTCGATGCCAATGACACCCATGCACTCCTCCGCGAAATTCGGACGCGTTATAGCGGCGAACTCGTGGTTTACGGTTATCAAATGAGTATTGATCCAGCGATTTTGACCAGCTATGACGCCCGTGCACTGTATCAACCCGTGAGCCGCGAAGGCTTACTCTGCGCATTACAGCCTAAATGTCAGGGTAATCAAGTCACTGCACCCAAATTTGAAGGGCGCAATCTGCATGTGTTAGCCGTGGATGATCACGCGCCGAACTTGATGGTATTGGATGCTTTGCTCAGCGATTTAGGCGTGCAAACCATTTCAGCATCCAGTGGTGTAGAAGCGATTGAGTTGATTCAGTCGCGACTCAATCCCGATTCTCCTGAGGCACCCTTTGATCTGGTGTTTATGGATATTCAAATGCCACGCATGTCTGGACTGGAAGCGGCACAGCGCATTCGAACGCTTGAAGCGGAATACACGGCACACTATCAAATCGAACAGCACACGCCAATTATTGCCCTCACTGCGCATGCGCTCAGTGACGAACGTGACAATTTACTGGCGGCAGGCATGGATGATTATTTCAGTAAGCCGATTCAACACACGCAATTGGTTCACATCCTAGAACGCTGGACAGGTCCACTGAATGAAAAAAATCTCAGCCACACAAACTTAGAAAATGGTTTGCATGATCAAGACGCACACCCGATTATTGACTGGCAATTAAGCCTAAAACTGGCCGCTGGTAAAGTGGATTTGGCGCGTGATTTGCTTCGTATGTTGGTCGAGGCGCTACCAACCGATAAAACCGAACTCCTTGCCAGTTGGGAAAATCGAGATTTTGAGGCGCTGCTCGCCCACGCTCATCGTTTGCATGGCGGCAGTCGTTATACAGGCACACCCACTTTACGCAAAACCACAGGCGTCATTGAGCGCGCATTAACCAGTGCATCGAAAGCAGGATCACTCTCTACCGAAGAGTCTCAAGTACAGATAAAAGTTGAACAAACTGTAAATTTTTATGCCATGATTGATGCTATAGACGCAGTTTTAGCCTATCCTTTTGAACAGATCGACATGGAGTCACACTAGCCGCATTGTTGTGATAACCACTACTCATTTGCACGGTAAAACGAATAAGGACATCACCTGCTATGCTGATTTGGTTTACATTTTTGCTCTACCCGGCATCATTACTCATGGTGGCAACGCTACTACATCGTCGAGTCAGTCTGTTTATTATGTTGCTGACCCAAGCATTATTATTAGTCGGCCCATTGATTCGTTTTTTGTTGGGCGAAGCCCCGTTTTCAGGCTTTGAAAATAGCGCATTCCTCCTCATCGTTTGGGTATTCGCAGGTTTATTATTAGGCTGGCCTATCGCCGAACGCCTGCGCCGCTACGTTGATCGTCGCCGAGAAACGATTACTAGTACGATTATTTTACCACAAGCTTTTCATAGCGCACTCTTTGCCACCGTTATCACCACCTTTCTCAATATCTGCTGGCAACAACTGCCACTGGGTTGGCCGATTTATAACAAGTTGATTGGCAATTGGTTTGGCATCGTGCCGACACTCATCATTTTAGTCATATGCCTTGTGGTTGGACTCATTGGTCTACCGAAATATCTACGCTCCGTGCTTTATCGTCGCTAAGATCGAGTAAAATGTTGCAATGATTTTCACCCCTTCTTAGGATGCCGCGCATGTCACTCATTTTCTTGCAAAAAAAAGGCGCTATCGCGACCGTACAACTCAATCGCCCAGAAAAACGTAATGCGATGAGTTTTGCTTTACTGCGTGAACTCATCGTGACAGCACGCAAAATCCGCAACGATAAGTCGATCCGTGTTGTGATCCTGACGGGTGTCGGTGAATCCTTCAGTGCGGGCATTGATTTAACCGATTTGAATAGCAAGAAAAACGCGCTGGTCGCCGTTTGGGAACTGGTTAAACCGGGTCAAAGTCTGTTCCAAAAAGCCTTTCTCGTTTGGCGTGATCTGCCTGTGCCTGTGATCGCTGCGCTGCATGGTCACTGCTTAGGCGCTGGCATGCAATTGGCGTTGGCTGCGGATATTCGTATCGCAACACCAACCTGTAAGCTCTCGATCATGGAAAGCCGCTGGGGTCTCGTGCCTGATATGGGACTGACGCAAACGCTGAAAGGCATTATCCCTGTTGATGTGGCAAAAGAACTGACCATGACAGGTCGGATACTGACAGGCAAAGAAGCTGAAAAACTGCATTTGGTGACTCATCTTGCAGCGGATCCATTAGCAGCAGCGGAAACGTTGGCACAAGAGCTGCTGACACGTTCACCTGATGCACTCCTTGCTGGCAAACGTGTTCTTGATGCAATGTCACATCAACCAACACGTGCGCTGCGTTTAGAAAAAATCTGGCAATTGAAACTACTGTTCAGCAAAAATCGTCAAATCGCTATGCGTAAAGACAAGAAGCCAGAACTCGAATACGAACCACGTCAATATCGTTAATACAGTGTTTCTGGTTTGAATATGACTATGAATATCGCATTTCTCGGCATGGGTCTAATGGGCAGTCGCATGAGCATGCAATTGCTTGATGCGGATTTTGCGGTGAGCGTTTGGAATCGGACAGCAAATGCAGTTGAACCACTCATTGCAAAAGGCGCAACGCATTTAACCAACCTCGAAAATATTTCTTCATTTCAAATCATTGCAATGTGTCTGGCGAATGATGAAGCCGTACAGTTTGTTGCTCAGCCTCTAATAGCCAAAATTCAATCGCATCAAATCATTATCGACTTCTCAAGCAGCTCTGTCGAACTCACTCAAAAGCTCGCAGCGCAAGCACATGCTAAAGGCGCGCATTGGATTGATGCACCTGTTTCTGGCGGCGTAATGGGTGCGGAACAAGGCACGCTGGTGATTTTCGCAGGTGGTAAAGCAGAAGTGATTCAGCAACTTGCACCTTTCTTCGCACCGCTCTCGCAACGTGTGACTTACATGGGCAATAGCGGCAGCGGTCAAGCCACTAAAATCTGTAATCAACTCATTGTCGCGGCAACGAGTACGCTGATAGCTGAAGCCATTGCCCTCGCTGAAAAATCGGGGGTCGATACCACCCTGCTCGCCCCTGCACTCGCTGGCGGTTTTGCTGACTCCAAACCCTTTCAAATCCTTGCGCCGCGCATGGCTACGCAGAACTTTGAACCTGTGCAATGGAAAGTTCAAACCTTAGAAAAAGACCTCACCAACGCCATAAACCTTGCGACCACGCATGGTTTAACCTTGCCTGTTGCTGATCGCGCATTACAACAACTCAATAAACATGCAAGAAATGGCTTTTCCGTGAATGATTTATCAAGCATTATTAAGGTCATTGAATCCTAATAGTCTTTTGATTTCGAGCCTTCTATGCTGCAATTTTCCGCTAATCTGTCCATGTTATTCACTGAAGTGCCGCTCATTGAGCGCTTTGCGCTGGCACGTCAGCATGGTTTTGACGCGGTTGAAATTCAATTTCCCTACGAACTCACGCCAGAAAGTATTCAGACTGAGCTGGATCAATACAATCTCAAACTCATCTTAATTAATGTCCCTGCAGGCGATTTAATGCAAGGCGGTGATGGCTTGGCGTGCATCCCCAGTCGCGAACAGGCATTTAGGCAGGCGGTGTATGAAGCCGCGCATTATGCCCGCGCCTTAAATGTGCCACGCGTCAATGTCCTTGCTGGACGCCAACCGCACGATATTGATCTATTGCCATGCTTACATGTCTTGGCAGCAAATTTGCGCTTTGCGATGGATGTGATGGCGGGTGCAAATATTAGTGTCGTGCTCGAAGCAATTAATTGCGTGGATATGCCGCGCTTCCTGATTCAGAATATTGCGCAGATGCAAGAAATCCTTGAAGCGGTGAATACCCCAAATATTCACCATCCATTGAAAATGCAATTTGACTGTTATCACATGGCCATGATGGGCGAAGATTTATTTGAAGGCTTAACTCAAAACATTGAGCAAATTGGACATATTCAATTCGCTGACTGTCCAAATCGGCATGAACCAAGTACTGGCACTATTGATTATAAGAATATTTTTAGTTTGATTGATGCGCTGGATTATGACGGCTATTGCGGCGCGGAATATCGCCCGTCGAAACTCACAGAACAGACGTTGGATTGGATGAATTGGGTGATTAATTGATGCAGAATTTATTGTGGGTTAAACCGCATAAAGCATTCATCATTACGGCACTCGTACTTCTGTCGGCATTATTGAACATCGCATATGCCAAACCTGTAGTTATTCCCTTGAGTCATTTTTCCAATGATTATCATGCAACTGTGACCATCGACAGCAAAGACAAAGATGAGGTATTTAAGTCGGGCGTCATTAAAGTCTACGATCACAGTAATAAAAAAATTACTGAGGTTGCCTCAGACGAACTGGCATTTGATGTTGAAGATGGCGCGACACCCGCCAATATCAAAGAGTTGCCTTACGGTCGACAAAGTTTATTGATCTATGATGATTTTAACTTTGATGGACATAAAGATCTTGCCATCATGGATGGGCAAAATTCGTGTTATCACGGCCCATCATTTCAGATTTATTTGGCAACTGCACACGGTTTTCGCCTAGATACTAATTTCACCCGTTTAGCGCAAGAATACTGTGGCATGTTTCAGACAAATGCTAAGAACAAAAAAATCAATGTCATGACTAAAAGTAGCTGCTGCGATCATACCTATGAAACGTATCAGGTGGTGGCTGGGAAATTGAAACTACTCATTTCATCGAATGATCAACTCATAAATAACCCGTTTGACTATGGTCGCATTGTTGACACATTTGGCGATGGCAAGCAGGCGAAAATACATGAGCGTATTTACCTAAACCTGGCTGATCCACAAGAGACTAATAATGGAGCGGGTTTAGCGACATATACGATGTTCACATTTAATCTCACTAAGCAGCCAAATAAATCCGTACTAATCGTGAGCAATAGTGATCATGATATTGATTATGCACTGATGAATCATGCACAGAAAAATGCCGTTGAATTGAGTTACTCACTTACCATACTGGGTATTTATCCTGAGAACCAGATTCGTGCAGAACAAATGCAAAATAAGGAGAATGCAATAGAAGATGATCTCTACAAATTGCAATATAACTGTGCGCAGCATGCACTGAGTTTTAGTCTTGGTGATGTACATTATCAAGTCACGGATCAACCCCATTTGGGCGTAACGGTGACACAACATGGTAAAACTACGTTCCTTGCGGGAGATCCTGCCACACGTCAAGGTGGCTTAGCTGTACTTCAAGATGGCCAATGGAAAAATATCAAACACGTACAGTGTTCATAATATAAACACATAGAATGGGTTAAGGAGCACAACTCATCATCTCAATGGAACTTTGAGGACAAATACATGGAAATGTCAGACGAAAGCCAAGCCTTAGCTGCATCAGAACTGATCTCAA
This sequence comes from Moraxellaceae bacterium, assembly GCA_025363155.1. Classification (GTDB taxonomy): domain Bacteria; phylum Pseudomonadota; class Gammaproteobacteria; order Pseudomonadales; family Moraxellaceae; genus Aquirhabdus. The sequence continues at coordinate 14,091 of JANYEL010000212.1, read as the reverse complement.
AAAGAATCACTGACCTTGCTGATTGGCGCGGAGAAACGCTTAAGCGAATGCGCAAGCTCACTCAGGAAGTAGACCCAGAAGTAGTAGAAGAATGGAAATGGAAGGGCACGCCGACGTGGTCGCACGATGGCATTATCTGCACTGGCGAATCCTATAAGAAAGTCGTGAAACTGACCTTCGCCAAAGGCGCATCTCTAGAAGATCCCGCGTGTCTCTTCAACTCAAGTCTTGATGGACACGTGCGTCGTGCGATTGATATTTTTGAGGGTGAAGAAGTTGATGAGGCAGCGTTTAAGGCGCTGATCCAGCAAGCGGTTGCGTTTAATAGTGGAAATAAATCGAAAACTAAGAAGAAAAAGGAATTCTAGTCTTATTCTTTATATCAATTTATTTCAACACGCCGTTCTTTTACAACAGTGAATATATTCTTCGCAACCCAAAAACCTAATATTAAAGTCGCTGGAATCGACAGTAATAACATAATATTTATAGAATTTGTCTGTGTAACTACATATCTTCCATGTATCAGCATCGTAGATAAGATAGATGAAATAACCGCAAAATATAACGATTGAAATAATAAACATACGGCAAAGATATAAATTTTTGGTAACCTGCTTTTTTCTAAAATCTGCTTTGTAATTAATAGTGCAGGTACAAGATATGGACTAATAAAAATCAAAGTAGTAAATACGACTATGCCTATATTTATTGGAATACATTTTGCCATTCCACAACAAAAGTCCAATATTTCGTAGAATAATGTGCCTAACATTAAACTAGCCAACAGATTAGATATTATTAATATTATCTTCATTTTGAAATCCGCAAAAAAACTTACCAATTCCCGACTTAACAAAGTGACGCACAATAATACCGCATTATCACTCAATTTAAAAAAATCACGCCGACTTAACATTAGCCTGCGCCACAGCCTCGATAAACGCATGCGGTGGCATCGGTTTTCCAAACAAATAGCCTTGCAACGAATCACAACCTCGCTCGGCCAGAAAATCTCTATGAGCGATGGTTTCTACACCTTCAGCAACAATTTTCAGACCCAACACATGACCCAATGCAATGATCGCGGAAACGATTTCTTGATCTTCAGCAAGTTCCAAGTTAGCAATAAATCCACGATCAATCTTAAGCTCACATGCTGGCAATCGTTTGAGATAAAGCAGACTTGAATAACCCGTGCCAAAATCATCGATCGACATCTTCACCCCCATTACATTCAAGCTCTCCAAAATGACCGCGCTTGCATCCACATCATGCATCGTCGTCGACTCAGTGACTTCCAACACCAGACCACTGGGTTCCAACCCATGTCGTGTCAGCGTCTCACTCACGGTTTGGATGAGATCAGTATGAGCAAACTGGTGCGCAGACAAATTCACGGCGACCGACCATTGTCGATGCCCCAAATCTTGCCATTGACGCATCTGCCGACAAGCCTCATCCAGCACCCATGACCCGATGGGAATAATCAAACCTGTTTTCTCGGCCAATGGAATGAACTGATCAGGTGGAATAAGACCATGCTTTGGATGTTGCCAACGCACCAAGGCCTCAGCGCCGACCGCCTTGCCGCTCTGTGTATCAACCTTAACCTGGTAATAAACAACCAATTCGTGACGTTCAAGTGCCATGCGTAAATCTTGCAGAATCTCCATGTGCTCGTGCGCATGAGCATTCATGGATGCATCAAAGAAACAATACGCATTGCGCCCAGTTTCTTTCGCGTGATACATCGCAGCGTCGGCATTGGTCAGCAAATCATGCTGCGTGTTGCCATTATCAGGATATAGCGCGATGCCAATACTGCTGGTAATGCGTAACGTATGCTCTTCGATATGAAAAGGCTCGCGAAGAATCTCCAATAATTTCTCGGCAACAATGGCGGCCCCTTCAGGTTTGTCATTATTCATCAACAACACAAACTCATCGCCACCTAACCGAGCAAATGTATCTTGCGAACGAAGACGATTTTGAATGCGCTGAGCGACCTCGCGGAGCAATTGATCACCGATGTGGTGACCATACGCATCATTAATCTCCTTGAATCCATCCAAATCCATAAACATCAGCGCAAATTCACGACCATCTCGATGTGCCGCATTCAAGGCATAAGAGAGCCGATCGACAAACAATGCACGATTGGGAAGTTTAGTCAGGTTATCGTGCAACGATAAATACGACAGTGACTGGGCTTGCAAATAATTGAGGCGAGCCTGACGTTCAAGCACGTAGGCGATCACCATCCCTAAAGCACTTGCTGTCGTGAATGTTCCGTTCAACAGCGCCCAGTTCACATGAAAACCGAAGACATACGTCAAGGCAATCCCAACAGCGCCGCCCACCCAACCTGAAAACAGCGCAAAAGGAAATCGTAACCCAACAAAGCCATACACTAAGAAGATGGCGTAACTCACGCCCACGTAAGATAAAATTTTGCCCTGACCTGGCGGGACGATGTTACTCATGATGACCAATAACGCGACGATACAGGCACTTTCGAACGTCATATGCCAATCAAACCAGCGATCAAAACGCCGAATAGACAAGATCACTCGTCGGACGAGCAACACCGAAATACAGATGGCGAAAAGCTGTAACCAACTTGTTTTAATGTACTGGGGAAGTGATAGATAGATTGCTACCCCAAACGTTCCAAACAGACTAAAGGTAATATATGCATTGATCGAATAATTCTTGATGGCTTCAGTTCGAGCGTACTTGTGATAAAGTTGTTCAAGTTGCGAGGGGAAACGCAGCATCCATCCAGTAGAATTTAGCGCTGTTTGTAACTCTTTTTCTGGGACATCAACCTGCTCAGAGAACATCATGTCCTCTCCACTGAATTGAATAATATTTTTATAATCTCATTTCAGATTACTCCTAAAAACGACAACTAGCAAAGTCGAAATATGAACTAAATCTCTTTTTCCGATGTATTGTAAAAATTAGGAAAACCATTCCTTTTGGCAAAAAAAAACGCTACCGAAGTAGCGTTCTTGATCAATCCTAGCTCATTACCCGAGCATCAATTTCAATCGCTTCACCAACGCCTGATTCTGCACTTCTGTTCCAATCGTAATCCGCAAAAACTCACTGATTCTCGGCTTGGCAAAATGACGCACAATAATGCCGTCTTCACGCAATCCTTTCGCAAGCTCAACAGCCTGATGCTGTGGATGACGCGCAAAAATGAAATTCGCGGTTGATGGTAGAACTTCAAAACCTAAATCGCTCAACTCACCGACCAAGTTCTCACGCAAACCAATCAGCGTCTGACAAGTCGATTGGAAATACGCTTCATCTTCAAATGACGCCACACCACCCACAATCGCCAAACGATCTAGTGGATAAGAATTGAAGCTGTTTTTCACACGCTCTAGCGCTTCAATCAGATGCGCTTGCGCAAACACCATCCCGATGCGTAAGCCCGCCAAAGCCCGCGATTTCGACACCGTTTGGCACACCACCACGTTATCAAACTGGTTAATCAAACTAATCGCCGACGCACCGCCAAAATCAATATATGCCTCATCAATCACCACGACCGAATCGGGGTTATTCGCCAGCAATTGCTTGATCTGATCGAGACCGAGCAACACACCTGTCGGCGCATTCGGATTAGCGAGGATGATGCCGCCATTCGGAATGCTGTAATCATTGATATTAATCTGGAAATTTTCATCCAGCGGTACTTGCACCGTTTCGACTTCATACAACTGGCTGTAAACAGGATAAAAACTATAAGTAATATCTGGGTATAACAACGGTTTTTCTTTCTTGAAAAACGCCATAAACACATGCGCCAGCACTTCGTCCGAACCATTACCCAGAAACACCTGATTGGTTTCTAAACCATGATATTTAGCAATGGTTTGCTTGAGCGCACTCGCATCAGGATCAGGATAAAGTCGCAGCGCATCACCATCATGACCAAGTGCAGCAATAATCGCCTCACGCACACGCGGCGACGGCGGAAATGGACTTTCGTTGGTATTGAGCTTGATCAGATTATTCAGTTTTGGTTGTTCACCCGGTACATACGGCACGAGGTCACGAACTAGCGGACTCCACAGGCGTTGATTGGAACTCATTGAGCACCTCCAACACGATAACGTGCTGAACGCGCATGCGCATCCAAACCTTCCTGTTGCGCCAAAATATCGGCCGCACGCGCTAAAGACTGGCTGCCTGTTGGCGAGCAATGAATGATGCTGCTGCGTTTTTGGAAGTCATAGACCCCGAGCGGCGAAGAAAAACGCGCTGTGCCAGACGTTGGCAACACGTGATTCGGTCCTGCACAATAATCGCCAATCGCTTCAGGCGTATGCCGCCCCATAAAGATCGCACCCGCATGACGAATCTCAGGCAACAGGCTATCGGGATCATCAACACACAACTCTAAATGCTCTGGCGCAATCCGATTGATCAGCGAAATCGCTTCCGCGCGATCTTTCACGAGAACCAGCGCGCCGCGATTATTAATCGAGGTTCGAGCAATTTCTACACGTGGAAGTGTTGGTAATAATTTCTCAACTGATGCTGCTACTTGCTCAATCAAAGTGGCATCTGCGGTGATAAAAATCGACTGTGCAATCTCATCATGTTCAGCTTGGGACAATAAATCCATTGCTAACCAATCTGGATTATTCTGACCTTCGGCATAAACCAATATCTCCGATGGGCCAGCAATCATATCGATCCCGACCTGACCGAAAACCGCACGCTTTGCCGCAGCCACATAGCGATTGCCCGGCCCTGTGATTTTATCAACGCGAGGAATCGTTTCGGTTCCATACGCCAAAGCCGCAACAGCTTGCGCACCGCCAATAGTGAATACACGATGCACGCCCGACAAATACGCCGCTGCCAACACGAGTGAATTCAATTCACCCTTCGGCGCAGGCACCACCATGATAATTTCAGTCACACCAGCCACTTGGGCTGGGATTGCATTCATCAGCACAGACGATGGATACGATGCTTTACCACCGGGCACGTAAATGCCCACGCGATCAAGTGGCGTGACTTTCTGACCTAAGACATTACCCAGTTCATCGGTGTACTGCCAGCCATCTTGTTTTTGTGCGGTATGGAAGCTGCGAATACGAGACGCTGCCAGCTCAAGTGCTGTCCTGATTTCAGGATTCAGCGCTTCAAAAGCCGCTTTCAGTGAGGCTTGCGTCAGTTCCAACTCGGCAAATGTTTGCGCTGGATGCTGATCAAATTGTTGCGTTAATTTCAGGACATGTGCATCGCCATGGGTACGGACATCATGGATGATTTGATCCACCGTCTGCACCAACGCAGCATCATTCACCGTTTCAAAGGCGAGCAAACCATTCAGTTGCTCATCAAAATTAACATCAGCACTCGACAGGCGACGCATCATAAACCGCATCCACATTTGTATATCAATAAGACATCGATTTTAACTGTTTTCGAGGTCAAAGTGGGATGTGTTGCTGTGTTGATTTACATATTCCATCGCCAATAGTAGATTTTCAGAATCAGACAAACTACGATCTACAACCTTCGCACCCGATGAGGTGCGCCAAGTTTTTTCAATGACCATGCACAATATGGAACTTTATATGACGTTTCAGATCCAGAAAGTCACCGCTCTCATACTCGGTTTAAGCCTCAGCATTGCATCATACGCAGCAGAAGACATGATCAAGGTTGATAAGGATTACAAACTGGATGCTGATCTCAGCTACCTCTTAAATACCACCGAAAGCGGCGGCACATCAGATACCAAGCAAAGTTTTGCGGGTCATATCGTCTATCAACGCATGTATGGTGATTGGGGACAAGAACTCAAAGCCGCGGCGGTCAGCAGTAGCGACAACAACTCTACCGATAGTGTTGAACAGTACCTTGCTTCTGGAAAAATGACGCATAGCGAAGACAGCTTCTATGAGTTCGGCAAACTACAATGGGAAAAAGATTTGAGTAGCGCTTTTGACTATCAAACCTCTCTAACCCTTGGCTTGGGCAAAGAATTATACCGCGACGATGTGCAGTTTCTGACGGGTGAGATTGGTGCGGGTGTGCGCTATGAAGTCGATCGCCTGCCACCCCAAGAGACTGCAACCGAAGCCGTCGGCACAGTCGCCGCACACTATGAACGCCAACTTCTGCCGACAACGCACTTCACTCAGGATGTAGGTTTTGATTACGGTTCATCATCCAACACGATCCGCGCACGGAGTGCATTGTCTGTCACCATGACCGACAAACTCTCTGGACTGGTCAGCTTTGATTACAAGAAAATCAACGCCGACCTCGGTAGCTCAAGCACGACTTTGACTGCGGTCGGTTTGAAATATAGTTATTAATTCATCGTTTGACTGACGCCTTCAAAAAATCGCACTCGTGAATACTGGTGCGATTTTTTATTCCATCTCAATCAAGAGCACTCTACGTTTTCTGCTAATATCGATAAAACTTCAAAGCGAAGTCCATGACAATGATGGCACTGGGACGATTTTAAAAATGGCTTACGACTCAAATAACATTTTCGCAAAAATTCTACGCGGCGAGATTCCATGCACCAAGGTTTACGAAGATGAACACACGCTTGCGTTTATGGATATCATGCCACAAGCGGAAGGTCATACCTTGGTCATTACCAAAGAACATGCGGAAACGATTTTAGACTTATCCCCAGCTGCTGCGGCCGCGTGGATTCACACTGTGCAGAAAGTCGCCAAAGCAGTAAAAAAAGCAATGGGCGTGGATGGTTTTGTTTTAATGCAATTGAATGGCGTAGCAGCTGGGCAAAGCGTCCCGCATGTGCATTTTCATATTCTGCCAACTTCACTCGGTACGCTGATGACACGTGCGCATGGTGCTCAGATGGGTGATCTGCAACAGATTCAAGGCTATGCGGAAAAGATTAAAGCAGAATTAGCAAAATAAAATGTAGCTCCTTCCCCTTGAGAAGCACTGCTTCGCAAGACGAAGCACAGCTTAGTAGGGAAGGCTGGAATGGGGGCGTTTTTCAGATGACATCAAAGCACCCCCATCTAAATCTTCCCCCTCAGGGGAAGACTTCAAAGCACAAGCAAAATCAATCAAACAATCGCCGCTTCAATCCCTGCCAAAATCGGACTCAGCACCGCTTGCTTACGCTTATAACTCGCCTTATTCACAATCAAGCGCGATGAAATTTGCGCGATCACATCAAATGGCGCAAGACCATTGGCACGCAAGGTATTACCTGTATCCACAACGTCCACGATCAAATCACCCAAGCCCACCAACGGCGCGAGTTCCATTGAACCGTAGAGCTTAATGACATCCACTTGCTCGCCGCGACTGGCGTAATACTGACGGGTTAAATTAATGTATTTGGTGGCGATCTTTAAACGACCTGCTGGTTTTTCCCATTTGCCATCCTTATCGACACGACCTGCAGTCATCAGGCGACAATTAGCAATTTTTAGGTCAATCAACTCATAGACGTTTTGCGCGCCGTATTCCATCAATACATCTTTGCCCGCGACACCGATATCCGCCGCGCCATTTTCGACATAGGCAGGCACATCGCTGGCACGCAGAATCAAGATTCTGACCAATGGATGGGTGGTTGGGAAAATCAGCTTACGGCTTTTATCTGGATCTTCAAGCAACTCAATCCCAGCATTTTTAAGCAGTGGCAAAGTCTCTTTCAGAATCCGCCCTTTGCTCAATGCTAGCGTTAAGCCGTGATCAAAGTTCCCCATTACCGCGTCAGCATTTGCATCAGTCATCTACTTTACTCGTTCAATCACAGCACCTAAGCCGCGTAATTTTTCTTCAACATTTTCATAACCGCGATCGATATGATAAATCCGATCCAAAATCGTTTCGCCTTGCGCAGTCAATGCCGCAAGAACCAACGACATCGACGCGCGCAAATCAGTCGCCATCACAGGTGCAGCTTGCAAAGTTTCCACGCCTGTCACAATCGCAGTATGACCATCGACTTGAATCTTTGCGCCCATGCGTGACAACTCAGGGACATGCATATAACGATTTTCAAAAATCGTTTCAATGATCGTGCCCGAACCTTCAGCGATGGTATTCACCGTCATCATCTGCGCTTGCATATCGGTTGGAAACGCAGGATGTGGCAAGGTACGGAAGCTCACTGCTTTCGGACGTTTACCGCGCATATCCAACTCAATCCAATCGACACCAGAAGTGATCGTTGCGCCCATTTCTTCAAACTTGAGTAACACTGCATCCAACAAATGCGGATCGGTATGTGTAGTACGCACACAACCGCCAGTCATCGCAGCAGCAGCCAAATAAGAGCCGGTTTCAATGCGATCAGCAACCACACTGTAATCCACGCCATTCAACGATTCGACGCCATGAACGGTCAATTGATCAGAACCAATGCCTTCAATTTTCGCGCCCATCTTAACCAGCATATGCGCCAAATCAGTCACTTCTGGTTCGCGTGCACAGTTATCTAAAATCGTCGTGCCTGATGCGAGTGTCGCCGCCATCAGAATATTTTCAGTACCACCAACCGTGACCATATCAAACGACAAACGTGTGCCTTTCAGGCGGCCATCCACTTTGGCATGGACATAGCCATTTTCCACGCGAATCTCTGCACCCATCGCTTGTAGCGCTTTCAAATGCTGTTCAACTGGACGTGAGCCGATTGCACAGCCACCTGGCAGGGACACGGTCGCTTCGCCATAACGCGCAAGCAATGGACCCAACACGAGGATCGACGCACGCATGGTTTTCACCAATTCATATGGTGCGAACTGGCTGTTCAAAGTATCGGTATCAACATGCACCGCACTATCATTCTTATCGCGCTTTACGGTAATGCCAAGACTTTCTAACACTTTAATCAATGTCGAGACGTCTTTCAGGTCAGGCACATTACTCAAGGTAATCGGTGTGCTGGCCAAAATCGTAGCAGCAAGTAGAGGCAATGCAGCGTTCTTTGCGCCTGAAATTTTTACTGTGCCGTTTAAACACGCGCCGCCTTGAATCCGAAATTTATCCATGTTTAAACTAACCTGCTATGACCTGCGACTCTTTCATTTATAAAATGCTAAAACGCATTCTCTGTTGTACAGTCGTCGAATCGGTCGATTGATAAGGAAATACTTTTAACGCGACAGCATTAACCAAACAAACTTGCTTTACGCCACTCTTCAGGCGTCAACGCACGAATCGTCAACGCATGCACTTCACCACTCGCAATATAATTATTCAATGGCGCATATACCGCTTGTTGACGTGCAACAGGGCGCTGTCCTTCGAACTGAACATCGACGAGACGTACATCAAACTTACCAGCTTGTCCTGATGTTGCAATATCTGCGCTTGGAAACGCGGCTTGGAGGAGTTCTTTTAAAACTTCAGGAGTCATGCTGTTGCTCATATTAGAAATATAAATGAATTAAAGAAGGTTAGCGCTTGTATCAGATATAGTCCAGCGATCCGCGACTTTTGATTGACTTTAAAAGCCTACACTGGCAAAAATAGTCGTGCTTACTGGAAAGTCCATAACTGATGAAAAAATAACGATGAAAAACACCAAGCAATTATTATATCAAATTCGCGGACTCGCGCGCAGCGTTATTGCTTTTGTGTTTCTCTATCAAGGCTTAGTACCCAAAATCCTTTTTTCAGTCTCACCGGAGTACTCCAACTTAGCCGACGACTCCACTCTCTTGAATCATCCATGGCTGACCTATCTTGGTGGATTGTTTGAGATTGGCATAGCGATCTGGTTAGTCACAGCTTTTGCTGATAAAAAACCGCTGTTCGCATCGATTGGGGTGTTGGTTTTTTCTTTACTCACCACACTGATTTTCTCAAGTCACGACTATGCGACCGCCTTTAATATCGTGACGTTGACTGCGGCATTATTCGCTTTGATTTTCATTGATTTGAATATTTTAAAGTTTCAAAAAGAACTAATAGGGCAAAAGAAAATTGGGCAATACATTCGGGTGACACGCAACCGAATGCTGTATGAATTCGTCAAACGCCTCGAAACCAAAGACCTACCGCACTTGATGCACACGCTCGCGCAATCTCGCGTCAAACGTCACCTCAAAAATCGTCGACTCTCGAAACGCCGATCCGAACTGACTGACATAACGCCTCTCACACCTTCACAAGGCAACGTTCCGATCAATGAACGATCACTTGATGATCGCAGAAAATTGTCGACGAGCGATGTGAATGATCGTGAAGAAGATTTTGAAAAATTTGACTGAACCAAATAACTAGGATGGGTTTAGAACTCACCCCTACAGAATTACACATCACAATCAAACAGTAGGGGCAGGTTCCAAACCTGCCCTATCTACTTAATAATTGGTAAAAAAATATAGCTCACTGAGCTTGTCGAAGTGCGCGCCCAATATCTGAGCAACTTCACCGCATATTTCGAGAGGCTCAATAACCTCAAGCTCCATGAGCTATTTAGACTTACTTAAATTCCGCGCCAAAAAAATCACTAACATGAACAAATTCATCCGCCTGACCATTCACATGATCACGCGCGAGTGGCTTCAAATACACCATCTGCACATCGCCATACATCGTCGCAAACGCCACATCCTTCGCATCCGTCCCCGTACCAATGCGCACCAGTTTATTCAATGGTGCCATTTTGGTCGCATCAAACAGAATCCAATGACCGTCCAGAAACGCCTCAAAAACCGCATGGAAATCAGGGGGGGGATCAGGGAACTCAGCATGCCCAAACACAAATCGCGCAGGAATATTCAGCGCACGACAAAACGCGATCCCCAAATGCGCAAAATCACGACACACGCCAGCACGATTCACCAGCACATCACGTGCCGTCGTAAACGCCTGACTAGAACCGACCTCATACACAATATTGTTTTTAATCCAATTACAAATCGCCTCAACCCGCTTAAAGCCACGCGGTAAATGTCCAAACGTCCGCTGCGCCATCCCACTCAGCAAATCCGATTCACAATAACGACTCGGCAATAAATAATGCAAAACTTCAGGTGGCAACTCAGCCACATCCATCTCTTTCGCGCGTGTATTTCGCGGCGGTACACACATTTCAATGGTTGCACGATAACGAATTTCTACTCGCCCAGAATCCACGCCAAAACGAAACATCCGATTCATACCACTGAGATCGGTAAACGACTCAGGTTCGATCCCCATTAAATCCAATGACTCTGAAACAATCCGCTGCCACGGATGATACGCCGCCTGAATTTGCATAATAAATTCAGAACGTTGATTCACTTGATAACCCAAACTACAATCGATATCGACAGTCTTCATACCACCCTCAGCCAAGCAACATTCATTGTGAACTGACTCAAGAACCGTCACCCCTAACTTCAAAAAAACATGAAAAAAATACGATCAATACGCAATCGAGAAACCTTGCCGCACAAAAAAGCTCGGAAAAATCCGAGCTTCTAAAATAACATCAATGATTCACTTTTTTATGAATCACAACTTACTCAAGGGCAAATTGCTGATGATGCGTCTGATTGTTGTGGCTCTTTAAGCGCTCTTTATGGCGCACAATCTGGCGGTCTAACTTGTCAACCAACAAATCCAGTGTGGTTTTCATCGTTTCCGCTGTCGCCTGAGCAAAGAGCTCAGAGCCAGGCACGCGCAATATGACTTCAGCTTTATGATTTGCCAGGCCTTTTCGGCCATCGTAGCTAGAATCTGTATGATGATTCTCTTTAGAGAAAATCACTTGCATGCTGTTGATATGATCGAAATGACGTTCGACTTTTGCTAGTTTTTCGTGAACGCTTGCTTCCAGTTCTGGAGAAACTCCCACATGATGTCCACTGATTTTGATATGCATATAAACCATCCTCGCAATGTGACGAAGACATAATCCACGGGTCGAGCGGCCATTCAGATAGAGCGGACTGGTCGGGGGACGGGCGAATTACATATTCGCTTTTAGCCTGATAGTCGGCCCGTGCAGACGTTATGTACAAACTTCCATTTACATTTAAATGCATTTTTTAAAAAACATTTTAATTCAATAAAAATTCATATAAAACAACATCTGACGCGAGTCGGACGGGTTAACGTTACCTGTGAAGTAACATCTATAAGAGACCACATCGCCAAAATTAAAGCAAGCACCGCGACATCTATTTTTACATTTCAATGACAACGACATGATTGCTTACAATAAGCGCTTACGCTCGCTCGATGAGGCAATATTTAACGACTCTCGGTACTTAGCAACCGTCCGTCTTGCAACATCAATACCCGCTTCATGCAGCTTTTCGGTCAAAGCGCTGTCGGATAATGGTTTTTTAATATTTTCTTCTTGCACCATTTTTTTAATCATGGCACGAATTGCTGTGGACGAACATTCGCCGCCTGTGCTGGTCGCAACATGGCTGGAAAAGAAATATTTCAACTCAAATAAGCCACGCGGTGTCAGTAAAAATTTCTGTGTCGTCACGCGTGATACAGTTGATTCATGCAAATCAGTTTCGAGTGCAATATCACGCAAAATCAAAGGCTTCATCGCCTCCGCACCATGTTCTAAAAACGCACGCTGATGCGCCACGATACAGGTCGAAACTTTCAATAAGGTCTTGTGACGCTCATCGACACTTTTAATAAAATTCCGCGCTTCTTGCATATGCAGTCGCAGATACTGATTTTCTTCGCTCTGATCGGCACGCTTAATCATGCTGGAGTAATACGAATTCACCCGCAATTTTGGCAAAATGTCGGTATTCAGTTGCACTTCCCAATGATTATTTTTTTTGCGCACAATCACATCTGGGACTTGATGTTCGCGTTCATTATTTTGAAATTTCAAACCCGGATAGGGATCAAGCGACTTCACCAACGTTAATGCTGCGCGCAGTTCATCTTGACTCAAACTGGTTTGACGCATGAGCTTAGGAATGTCATTGACGAGCAATAACTCATGGTGTGCCATCATTTTTAATGCCGCTTGGCAAAACGGAGTATCTTCTGGTAACGCCCGTAATTGCAAACTCAAGCATTCACTCAAATCACGCGCACCAACACCCGGCGGATCAAAGTTTTGGATGCGCTTTAGCACCACTTCCAGTTCTGAGCGCTCAACTTCCTCATCAATATCGAGTGCATCTAATTGATTTTGCGTCGCTTCAAGTAACTCTTCTAAACTTGCTTCTAAAAAACCGCGTTCATCAATACCATCAATAATACATTCCGCCATGATGCGATCAACGGGGCTAAATGGCGTCAGATTGAGCTGCCAGCGCAGTTCCGACCAAATCGAATCACTCACCGTCCGCGTATCTTCGCGCTCATCAAATTCTGGTGTCGCCATTGCGGTCGATTGATGGCTATACACATCATCCCACTGGGTATCGACGGGCAAATCTTCACCCAATCGTGTCATTCCCATTTGCTCATCAAGCGCCACGCTTGAAGCATTATCCGAGGCATCACGACCATCATGGAAATCCGCTTCGGCGCCGTATTCATTGCTTTGTTCAGCGGCTTGATAATCGACGTTATTATCTGGAGCATCCGAGGCCTGCCCATCCGCAGATAAATCAACCGCCTCAAGCAGTGGATTACTATCGAGTTGACTTTGTATCTCTTGCTCGAGCTCAAGCGAAGACAATTGCAGCAAACGAATGGCTTGCTGTAACTGTGGCGTAAGCGATAACGAGTTAGAAACTCTCAGTCCAACAGATAACTTCATCTACTTCCCATCTCTCATATTCAAAAACCAATTTCTTTATGTGCTATGAGATTGCTGATTTCACGACAAAACATACCTGCAATGTCATGTCATCGGCGAAAATCGTCTATTTCGAGAGTATACAACCGAAATTTGCGAGCCGATGCAATATTTATGCCTTCTTTTATCTTTTTTAATCATAGCTGGCAAGATAAAAGCACTTCTGTATCCAGCACATTTATTTCCTAAAAAAGGAGTAAAATCGACCTAACATTCGGCAGAAAACCGCATAATTACTTACAAAAATATTTCTCTAAACGCGATGCAAAAGAACTTAATTCATCGGACAGAACTAGAAAATTAACGAAAAGTAACATAAGCTG
>JANYEL010000208.1 GCA_025363155.1 Moraxellaceae bacterium | reverse complement strand
ATCACCAGTTCGGTTCAATGGTGTGAGGACGTCTTGGCTGAATTTTGCCATTTGCTCTAAAATCGCACTGACGGTTTCGCTGTCTATATGTGCGAGTTCAGGAGTTGCTTGCCAGAACGCATCTGCTTTAAAAACATCATTGAGAATGAAACGCATGTCTTGTAGGGGAGCGGTATAAATCGGCATGTGGCACCTGAATTTTGATTAAGGACTTTTGATAAAAGCATGGATTGACGAACCTAACAATGTGGCCGCCATCCTCATTTTGTGAGTGGCGGTATTGTAGCAAAAAGTAGGGGCTGTGATGTATGGAATGACTGGGGAGTTTGATCGGTTTTGAATCCGTTTAAGTTAGCTTAAAACCCGATCACACGTCTCAAGTATTCAAAATGCCCTTGAGTCATCAGCCATCCAAATGCGCCGCAATTTATAAGCACAGTCATCCAGAAAACATTTTGAAATTCTTCTTTCTTCGATTTATGTCGCAGTTTGTTTTGTGCAAACAAAGCCCCAAGCCAGCCGCCCATTAAACTCAGGATATGTAAGGTGCTTTCTTGAGTTCGCCATTGATTGTTCTGCGCCGCAGATTTGTCGATAGCGTAAACAATAAAGGTAATGACACCTAAAATGAGGTAAACACACACGACGGAGAAAGGAATTTTTCCAAGGGTTAATAAACTCAATAAGACAATGCCAAATGCAATGGCGAAAATTTGACTGAACCCAATATTCGAATTTCCAGATGGCTTGGTTTTATCTTTTTCGTTTGCATATCGAACTTTTGCTGCATTGGCGCGACGTTGATCATCTACGTTGATTTCAAAAGTTAAAGAGTCGCCTTCTTTGGGTCTAAAAGAACGATTTTCGAAGGCATTAATATGAACGAAAATTTTATCTTTTCTGCCAGGAATTGTAATAAAGCCAAAACCTTTATCGTCTTTCCACGTTGTTATTTTTCCGACGTAACGCATTGTATTTCTCAATCAAAAGTTTTGTATTAGTAGAGGGGTTGCTAGTTTTTTTGTGTGAGTCACAAAAAGTAATGGATTCTGCATATCTTTTTTAGATTACCCAATTTTAGAATACGTTCAGTCTTCAAACCTTTTGGTACTTGTCGTTGATTGGGTAGAACAAGCCGAGTTGTGACATTTTCAACTCTAAATGCGTCCTTAACTCCAAACCCAATTCGATATTCTTGCTGTGATTGGAACGATTGTAGTTTCGACATTGCAATTTTTTCAGGGAGTGCCCAGTCAATGGTTGCAGGGTCTTCTCTTGAATAGTAATTGACCTGACCATGTATTAGCTTTTTGTCTTTAATTGATGGTCTTCGTATAAGTGCGGCTCTAAGCTCAGAAAGAAACCTAGAGGGGTTATAGATTTCAATGCATACATCTGAATTAAATTGTTTTGCTAGGTCGAGTGAAAATTGGGTACTTAAACAAAAGATGAAGATATCGTCTTCATTTGCTGATGATTCGAATGTGTGTGGAAGTAAAATTTTTTCATTATTTTTTGTTAGAGTTATTTCTAAGCCTTCATTAGGTCTATGAACTCTTGTTCCTTCGTATTCATCTCCACGAATTGAGTCCTCATAATCTCGATAATAAGACAATGGTCTGAACAGAATTGCACCTTGTTGAATAAAGGCTGGCACATATTGCGATGGAAGGTATTTGTAAAGTGGCTGCATTTAAAAAGTATAGCGTACTCTTACTTCTTCCAAGTAAAAATAATATTGATATGGTCTAAATCCTTATAGACCCGAAACGGATTCCATTCGATGACGTAATCTTTAATAAAGAATCCAATGCTCATGATGACCATCACCAAAACACTCCAGCTCCAATTTGGCATCGGCACTGAAAGATCCATTCCTGCGCCAAGGAGAGCAATTCCGATGATAATCCCTGTCATACCGACAGTGGATTCTGCACACATGCATCTTATTTTTCGTTGTAGGTCGGGCTGGGTTCCTCGTTGATTTGCAAGTAACCATAAGTCGCGGATTAAACTTTGAAGTAGCAAAAACGCGGACATTCCTAATAATAACTGTCCAGCATTCATCTGAATTGGCAGTTCTGATGCAGTGAGCCAAATCCCAAACCCGACGAATGGAATCAGTGCGAGTTCAATTTTTTCTGCGGTAGTCATGGTTTATGCTCGACTGTACGGCGTGAAATTTCAGTTTTATGGTCTTATATTTTTAGCGACTCTCAATGAATCATAGGCGTATGTAGAAGTGTGATCAACTTTTACTACGTCTGAAGATGGGGTTATACGGCTTATTTTTATTCGCTGGCAGCCTCCAATAAATAAATGCGAGTACGCTGCCAAGGATCGCTCCGCCAAAAGCAATCCCAATGCCTAGACCTGCAGCGACGAGGATCTCAAAGGACCATAAGTTGTGAGAAGTCGGATCTTGAAATAGATCAAACACGACCCGAACAAAAGCCATTGCGGGAACAGATAAGCCCACGATCATAAAGGATTGCGATATTGAAGCATGTGAGAAACGAAGGATGACGGCGAATATGAAGATGAGCCAAAGTCCGAAACCATAGATGGAAGTCGGCAGTGCTAATTGCGAATAAGGGATTTGCCAGTAGGGAATACCGACGACCAAGAACGTCGTCAAAAAGGCAATCGACAGGATGAGCCAGAGTTTGTTTTCCATGAGATCAATTCCCTATTGATTCTGTTTCGATCATAGTCGCATGAGTTTTCCTGATCAACCACCCAGAAACGACAAAGGCGAACATCTGTCCGCCTTTGCTATTACATTTACAATTTAATCATTCAATTAGAATGCAAACTGATCCACATCCATGGTCATCAAGGTGTCTAAACCATTGTCAATCACCGCTACGTGTGAACGAGTACGTGGCAAAATTTTCTTGAAGTAGAACTGTGCAGTTTTAACTTTCGCTTCATAGAAAGCGCGTTCAGTGGTGTCGCCAGCCAGTTTTTCTTGAGCAAGGCTTGCCATGCGCGCCCAAAGGTACGCGAGGGTGACATAACCAGAGAAGTACAAGTAATCAACTGCTGCTGCACCGACTTCTTCTGGGTTTTGCATTGCTTTCATGCCGATACGGGTGGTGACATCGCCCCATTCTTTGTTCAATTCAGCGAGAGGCTTAAGGAACTCAGCCATCGCTTCGTTGCCTGCATTCGCTTCACAGAACTTGTGAATGATTTTGGTGAAGTTACGCAGCATCGCACCTTGGGTTGCCAATACTTTACGACCGAGCAAATCAAGTGCTTGGATCTCAGTTGTGCCTTCGTACAAACATGCGATACGCGTGTCACGAACGATTTGTTCCATGCCCCATTCTGCGATAAAGCCATGACCGCCATACACTTGCACGCCATGCTTAGCAGATTCAGAACCCGTTTCAGTCAAGAATGCTTTTGCGATTGGGGTCAGCAATGACAACATGTCATCAGCAGCTTTACGTTGTTCTGCATCTTCTGCAACTTCAACCACGTCAGCGAATTGCGACAAGAAGTAAACCAACGCACGACCACCTTCAGCAAATGACTTTTGGGTCAACAACATGTTGCGAACAGCTGGGTGAACGATGATTGGATCAGCTTCTTTGTCGAGTGCTTTAGGGCCAGACAATGCACGCATTGCCAAACGGTCTTTTGCATAAGCGAGTGAACCTTGGAATGCGCCTTCAGAAGCAGCCAAACCTTGGATCGCAGTACCGATACGTGCAGTGTTCATGAAGGTGAACATGCAGTTCAGACCTTTGTTTTCTGGTCCGATGAGGAAGCCTTTCGCTTCTTCAAACACGATCACGCAAGTTGCGTTGCCATGGATACCCATTTTGTGTTCGATTGAACCACAAGAAACAGTATTACGTGAGCCAACTGAACCGTCTGCATTCACATTGAATTTCGGAACGATGAACAGTGAAATACCTTTAGTACCTTTAGGCGCGCCCGGTAAACGTGCCAATACGATGTGCACGATGTTGTCAGCAAGATCGTGTTCACCCGCAGAAATAAAGATTTTTTGACCCGTGATGTTGTAGCTACCGTCAGCATTTGGTTCTGCTTTGGTACGGATAATACCAAGGTCTGAACCTGCATGTGATTCGGTCAAGCACATAGTGCCAGTCCATTCACCTGTGACGAGTTTGCTGAGGAACAGTTCTTTTTGTTCTGGGCTGCCATGACCTTCAACAGTACGCACCGCACCGTGTGACAGACCTGGGTACATGCCCCATGACCAGTTTGCAGTACCAACCAATTCGCTCACTGCGTTGCCGAGTGAACCTGGTAGACCTTGACCGCCATGTTCTACTGGAACTGACAGGGATGGGTAGCCTAGCTCAACGTATTTTTTATACGCTTCTTTAAAGCCTTTAGGTGTGGTAACAACACCATTGTCAAACTTACAACCTTCTTGGTCGCCTGAACGATTGATTGGTGACAATTCGTTTTCAGAGAAATCTGCTGCGGCTTCAACAATGCCATCAATCAGCTCGCGATTAGTGCCTGCATAAGCTGGCAGCGCATCGTAATGAGCTTCATAGTTAAGCAATTCATGCATGACAAATTGAATGTCGCGAATGGGGGCTTTGTATAATGGCATGGTGGATTCCTGCGGTTTTTTGAATCAAAAAGATTAAATGAATATTTACGTGAGTAATTTAGCATATTGGCTATTGTTTTTGAGCGTTACTTGGGATTTTGGGCTCTGGAATGCGTGACTGAATGGTCATGAAAATATGTAAGCGCGGTTTAACTTGTGGAAAATGATCGGCTAAAGCGATGAGGGTTGGTCATGTTTAATATGGTTTTGTAGGGGCGTACCCTTGTGGTAGCCCTTAGCCACATCAGATGAGGGCACCCACAAGGGGAGTCCCTACAGAGTTGTTCGCATTGATTAACTCGAACAACTCACACTCACTGGCGGATGGTCATCAGACATTGGTGCAATGTCAGCAGGTGTTTCGCGTTCAATTTGTCGTGTAAATGGTGTTGCCAATAAATCAAACACGCGCGCAACTTCACTAAAGTCACCAGCTTCCGCACGTTCAATCGCAGTTTGGGCAATATGATTGCGTAAGACGTAAATTGGATTCGCATCATCCATCATAGATTTTCGTTGAGTATCGCTAAGACCTGATTCTGAAATCAGCGTTTGATACTGCGCTGTAAACGTATCGAACTTTTCCATTTCTTCAATGCTAATACATTCAAGGCGCAATAAACGCCAGCCTTGTTCACTGTCATCGGACAGCAAACGGAAACTATTGGTCAAATCGAGGCGGTTTCTTTCGAGGATGCGTAAGAAATCAGAGGAAAGCTCAAGTACACCCTTTTGATCTTCATTTAAGCCCATTTTCTTTGACATGCCGAGCGTGTATTGATGCAGAAATTCAGGCTCAAAAGTTGACAGTACTGCACTTAATGATTCTTTGGTGACGAGTGGGTCAACCGTATTCAACGGTAATAATTGCCCCAACCAAACCCATAGATTCCAATGGGCAATGCTCGGCTGATTTTGATAAACGTAACGTCCTGAATGATCCGAATGATTATTAATCCATGTCGGTTCAAAACGCTCCATAAAACCATACGGTCCAAAATCCAGCGTACTGCCTGTAATGCTTAAATTGTCAGTATTCATCACGCCATGCGCAAAGCCAACCAGTTGCCAATCGGCAATCGTTTTTGCAGTTTTAGCAATCACGGCTTGAGCAAAAGCAAGGATTGGCGATTCAGCGCTTTGACATTCAGTGAAATAGCTTTCAATCATTGCAGTGGTGAAGTCGGGCAGTGCATCAGGCGCGAACTTATTAATCCACTCAAAATGTCCTAAACGCACATGACTATCTGCAACACGCAAAAGACA
Organism: Moraxellaceae bacterium; assembly: GCA_025363155.1. Lineage (GTDB taxonomy): Bacteria > Pseudomonadota > Gammaproteobacteria > Pseudomonadales > Moraxellaceae > Aquirhabdus. The sequence goes on along the minus strand of JANYEL010000208.1, from coordinate 3,621 downwards.
TGCACCGCGCTCCAGTTTTTCACGTTGCACAGGCGTGCTCGATGAGACAAAACCTAAAGTATTTGATGAGGCAATGCCTAAAGCGGTTAACGCATGACCTGCAAGATATTCGCGAATGACGGAGCGCAGAACCGCACGTCCATCACCCATGCGTGAATAAGGCGTTAGTCCAACACCTTTCAGATGGAGGTCTTGCAGTTGACCATTTTTATCAATGATCTGTGCGAGCAATAATCCACGTCCATCACCCAGTTGCCCAGCCCATTGTCCAAACTGATGTCCAGCGTATGCCATCGCCAATGGATCAAAGCCTTCGGGCACGACTTGTCCGGCAAGAATCGGAACCCAATCATTTGCATCGGTAAATTGCCAATCAAGTTGTTCAGCCAAGGCAGCATTAAAGTGCCCAGCAATCGGATTGCTGAGTGGTTCAGGCGGTTGTTTGTGAAACAAACGAGAGTCGAGGCGGGCGTAGCGATTATCTGTTTTCATGAGAATTTAAGCTGTTCTTGCGAGCACCTGAATGATTTTTTTAAATCTTTTTAGGCACTCTATGAGAGATCACTCATTGTATGCAAGAACGCTTAATAAATCTTGCGAAGCGCAGGATTAACCTGCTTTTTTCACAAATTGGATACCGCGGAGTGCAATTTCAAGGCGTTCGCCGTGAGCTTGCAAACGTTGTTCAATCAAACGGAAGTCGACTTTTAAACGAAGATCAGTATCTTGAATTTTTTGCGATACTTCAGCTTTTTTCAATAAGAATGCTTGTTCTTTCAGTGCTTTCCACTCATTCATTGTGGTGCTAAAAGCTTCGTATTCTTGTTTAAAACGATGACGAATTAGTTCCATATCATGCTGCATATCGTGACCATAACTAGAAACTGCTGTCGAAATATTAGCTTCAGCACGTTTGAACTTCATGGCGACTTCTGCATGCAGAATAGTCAGTGTTGGAATGCGCTTGAGGTTATAAGTCAGTCCAACTTTTTCTAAGCCAAGGATGAGCCATTTGGTTGGGTCAAACTGCCACCATTTCACGCCATTACGATAGTCGTATTGGAAAATATGGTGGAAGTTATGATAACCCTCACCCCAAGTCACTAATGCTAACCATGGATTGTCACGAGCAGTGTTTTCATCGGTATACGGTTGCGTGCCAAACATATGAGCGAGAGAGTTAATGAAGAATGTGAAATGATGACTCATCACCAAACGCACGAGTCCTGCCATTAACAACACTCCCCAAATATCACCCACAGCCCAGCCAATCAGCGCAGGCATGACAAGGTTGGTCAGAATAACCATCGGAATATAGTAGTTGTGCTGAAACATTACCATGCGGTCGTTCAACAGATCTGGTGCATTTTTATAGTTCGATTCGCCACTTGGGTAGTTGCGCAACATCCAACCAATATGCGAGTACCAAAAACCACGCTTTGCTGAATACGGGTCATGATCAACATCATCAACATGTTGGTGGTGGGTACGATGACCTGATGCCCAAAACAGAATGCTATTTTGAATCCCGAGCGTGCCACCAATCATCAATATAAAGCGCACAATCCAAGTTGCTTGGTACGTGCGATGCGCCCAAAGACGGTGATAGCCTGCAGTAATGCCCAAACCTGTCCACATCACAAAGGTCGCAAACACAATCCATGCTGCCATGCTGATGTCATGTGACCATAAATACAGGGGTAATAGAATCATCGCAGCAAGCGGCGTAATCAACAAAATCAACGCACCTGGCCAGTTAATTGGCGGACGTGGCTCTTTGCTTTGCGTGATTTCTGAGGTTGGGTTCATAACCGAAAGGCTCTCAACAAAATAGTGAATTGCGTTAACTTACAGAAAAATTATGAAGGTTTGATTATTCATCGACTATAGAAAATCAAACTGCGACTATACAAGAAATCACTCAATGAGAAATGTTTTGACAATCCATTTGAGAATTTTTTAGCCACATATTGTTTGGCATTCTAGCATTTGAATACATGCGTGCATTAATAATTTAACGGTCAAGATAAAAATTTTGAATACAGATGTTTCGCAGTGGCAATTTTGAAGTTTTAGGGCAAACGGAAAGCGTTTTTATTTTTATGAAACTTGTAGGGGTTTGATGGTTCTTGCGCACACCTAAATGATTTTTAGGATCAAATTTAGGTGTGCTCAAGATTTTTCAATAATGGTTGTGGCAGCGCAGGATTAACCTACACTTTTCACAAACTTGATACCGCGCAAAGCAATTTCAAGACGTTCACCATGTGCTTGCAGACGTTGTTCAATCAGACGGAAATCCACTTTCATGCGGCGTTCAGTTTCTTGAATTTTTTGCGACATTTCTGCTTTTTTCAACAAAAATGCTTGTTCTTTAAGCGACTTCCATTCATTCATCGTGGTGCTAAGCGCATCGCATTCTTGTTTAAAACGATGACGAATCAGTTCCATATCATGATGCATGTCGTGACCGTAGGTCGAAACCGCTGTTGAAAGATTTTCTTCAGCACGTTTGAACTTCATGGCGACTTCTGCATGCAGAATCGTCAAGGTTGGGATACGTTTCAGGTTGGATGTCAAACCCACTTTTGACAGCGATGAAACTAACCATTTGGTTGGGTCAAACTGCCACCATTTCACACCATTACGATAGTCGTATTGGAAAATATGGTGATAGTTGTGATAACCCTCACCCCAAGTAATCAGTGCAAGCCAAACGTTATCACGTGCAGTATTTTCATCGGTATAAGGTTGCTTACCGAACATGTGCGCGAATGAGTTAATGAAGAACGTAATATGATGACCAAGCACCATACGCACGAGTCCAGCCATCAGCATCACACCCCAAATGTCACCGACTGCCCAACCGATTGCGGCGGTAAAGCCGAAGTTGGTGATGAGGAGCAACGGGATATAGTAGTTATGCTGGAACATGACCATGCGGTCGTTCAATAAATCTGGTGCATTTTTATAGTTGGCTGCGCCGCTCGGGTAGTTGCGTAGCATCCAGCCGAGATGAGAGAACCAAAACCCACGTTTTGATGAGTACGGGTCATGATCGACGTCATCAACATGTTTGTGATGGGTCCGATGACCTGATGCCCAATACAAAATGCTGTTTTGTGCAGTGAGTGTGCCACCCAACATCAAAAACAAACGTACTGTCCAATGCGCTTGGTATGTGCGATGCGCCCACAAACGATGATAGCCAGCAGAAATGCTGATGCCCGTCCAGACACCAAAGAGTACAAATGTGATCCACGCTGCCATGCTAATGGAGTGCGACCACAGGTACAGTGGTAATAATATCATTGCTGCGATCGGTGTCAGCGTCAATACCAAAGCACCCGGCCAATTGATTGGCGCTTTTGCTGCTTTGCTTTGTACGTGGTCTGGAGAAGTCTGGGTCATAACCTATTGGCTCTCGTATAATATTAAAAAGTGCTAATTTACATAAAAATCATTAAAGTACGATTATTTATAATCTATTATTCATACAAGATTATATAAAGAACACACTCATAAAACATGGTCGAGACGACTCAAGAGTGATTATCTCTAATCAGACAATGAGCCATTCTACCATTAGTGCACACTTGTGCACTAATTATTTATACATTT
>JANYEL010000108.1 GCA_025363155.1 Moraxellaceae bacterium | reverse complement strand
ATAATGACAGCCCACGAACCAACACATCATCATGCTGTGCAACCAGCTCAATGCCACGCTGACGTGTTTTATCGACATTCTGGGTGAATGAAACAGGTGTCGCGAATCCAGCAATCATAGACGTTTGAGAAATCAAAGCATCTTTAACGCGTTCCTGAAACACAGAAACTCGGATTTTGCCGTCATCAGTTTTACGTTCAAGTGCGAGTTCATTTGACAACACATTCTCAGGTTTCAAATACGGATTAGGCTGGGTAAACGTCGTACCAGTTTGCACATTTTGATAAAGCTCACCGACTGTTGGGAAACGCAATGCTTTGCCCACCGAACCTGTCAGCGTCCACAAATCATTCATAGTCCACGCCAATGATGCCTTCGGCGAGAAACCTGACTTATCCACATTCGGTTGATTAACTGCAAAACCTTTGCCATTACTCGCGGTAGAAAAGTTGTAACCATCAGTGGCTTGCCATTGCTCATAACGTCCACCCACGGTGGATTTAAGCACGGGTGTCAGTTGCCACACATCTTGCAACCACAGTGCTTTGGTTTGCGTTTCGCCGATTGAGTTACTGAACAAACTGCCCTTCCCACCTGAAATCCAATCAGTGGTGTTGTAGGTTGGACTTTCCAACTTGAACCAATCCTGATGTGCACCAAAACTAAATTCATGCGCGGCTAAAATCCCATTTGAGGAATTCCAACTGCCCTTCACATCAACCGTTGACCAGCCCGTGCCACTTGCATCGCTAATACGACCTGCACCACCATTTTTAGCCGCTGGATAAAGCCCCGTCGATGTACGCGTTTGCTCAGTTAGATAACGCATATTGCTGGCAATCAATGCCCAATTAAAACCCTCTTGATCATGGGTTTTGACAGTGAGGCTTTGCATCAAATGTTGCTGTTCAACATCATTACTAGAGAATTGCCCTGCAATGCTGCTGGCACTATACGAGTAACCGCCAATATTCACATTACCCGTGCTCGCCCCGTAATATGGATTTCCTGCTGCATCACGCAAATAGGTTTGCGCATTGGCATCCGCATTATTCTGCCAATAACCCAGCGCATAGTACGCCGTTAATGTCGGACTAAAGTCATAGGCCATTTTGAATTTCAGATTATCTTGGACGGTATGTACAAAATTACCCGCGCCCAATACTTGAATGCCGCCGCCCGTACGATTTTGATCAGCGATAGCACCCGTAATGACAGGCAAGCTGGCGCTTGCTGCTTTGGTAGACTGTGCAATTGTGCCAAACGACATCGGCTGACTATCACTCTCTAAATGCGTTGCGCTAAACGTCCACGCAAAATCAGCAATGCGATCGCCGAGAAAGACATTGTATTGTTGAGCACCCGTACCATCCTTAGTACCATACTCGCCAAAATTCTGCGATGTACCGCGCACGGCCGCGCTGGCTTCTAATTTCTGCGGCATCTTGGTCGTGATCTCAGCCACTGCGCCGTAGGAATTTCCTGCATACGCCGCTGAATATGGGCCATACAACAAATCCACACGCGCAATTTCCTCTGGCGCAACCATAAACCATTGCGGAGAACCATTGCCGTTGTTGTTATTAATTAGCGTTGATAACAACACACCATCTGCAAAAATCAAACTGCGCGCACTGCCATTCACACCCGTGGTTCGCGTTGCCAACGGCGCATTGGTATCGCCGATATAACGCTTACGCACCAGCACATTAGGTAAATATTTAAGTGCATCTTCGGTGTTCACCACATTGATCGATGTTGCTGCTTGTTGTGCCGTGATACTTGCTGTGGTCGCAGGAAATTGACGGGTAATGTCATTCTCAGCGACCTGATTGGACTTGTTGGTTTTCGCTTTAACCACAATAGTCGGCAGCGTATGCGCTGAATCCGCTTCTTGATGAGTAGATGTCAAATTATCCAGCGCTGCAACGGTTTGGCTAAAAAAGCCCATGACAGCAAGTGCGAGTAAGGTGCGCGGAAACGATCGACTTAGAGAAATCGGGGTATTCATATTCATTCCAAAAATTTAATACAGCATAAGTGAGTGCTTTATTTTTTAAATAAGCACGCAAACTAACGATGAACAAATACACAGCCCAAAAGACGACCAAAAAGACTCAGTACGCGGTAATAAAATCTGCCGACTGAATGTCTTAAAGAATGAAAATGTCGTTTTAAAGCTGGTTTAAGAAATGAACTGCGGCGGCGCACGGCCTTGAGGGCGAAGGTTTTTATTTTGATCGCGGAAAACCGCATCGGCAACATTCGCATTTACAGTGATCTTCGCAATGACAACTGTCAGTAAAACAGCAATCACTACATGCAGCGGCGGTAAAACCGAATGACCCAACAATAAACAGAATTCACACTTTGCATGATTCTGATGATGTGGTTCTACATGAGGCTGGAGCAGTGTTGGTGTTGAAACTTTCGATGTTAAAACTGACGATGCTTTAGTTGTTTCAGTGGGAGTATGTTGAAGCGAATGTTTTGACGTACGGCTGGCTGAGTGCTCAGAATGTGGATTCCGCATCTCCATGTCAGGCATATCAGCCATCGACATGCCTGACATCTCATCATCTTTAGAAACGACTTTTGATGATGAATGACTTGGTAATGAATGACTTGAAGATGCGCTGAATTGTGAAAAAACTGCCAGCTCTTCACAAACCCCAAAACCAACACTCAGCTGTTTTGCAAAAATCGGCGTCAGAAACACTGATAACTGCATGAGCCAAGCGGCTAATGCAAGTATGATCCCGAATTTTAAGGGAGAGTGTTTAAACCGAATCAGTGCTGACAACGACTTACCGCACGGCAACAAAATGTGGCGGTATTCTACTTGTTTTGGTTATTTTTCTCTAGGCGAAATGTTGAACAATGCTCAATTGAAAGCGCAAAGTCTGGTGAATATTACCAATAATTCTCAACCGCAATATTACCCACCCCACGGCGATTCATCGTCAATCCACGCGCTTTCAATGCATGGCGCGTATCATCGATCATCTGTGGATTACCACACAACATCACATGACTAGTTGCAACATCCATCGCAAATCCAGCAGCTTGCTCAAGTTGACCATTCGCAATCAACACCGGCAAACGATCATGCAACGCATACGAATGGTCACGTGTCACTACAGGAATAAACTGAAAACTTGCCCCATTCTCATCGGCAAATGTTTCGGCAAGCGCATTGATTTCATTCACATACGCTAGCTCTTCAATCGTCCTCACGCTATAAGCCAAAACGATATGTCGATAACTTTGCCATACTGAAAAATCTTGCAGAATAGATAAAAATGGCGCCAGTCCAGTACCCGTCGCCAGTAACCATAAATCTTGCGGCACAGGCTCTTGATAGCGCGCTAAGGTCAAATAACCATAAGGAATGCGCTCAAGCAATAATTTATCGCCCACCTGCAAAGAATTTAAGCGCGATGTAAATGCACCTTCAGGTACAACGATCGAGAAAAATTCGAGCGTTTCCGCAAAAGGCGATGACACCACCGAATACGCGCGGACAATCGGGGCATCACCTGCCACCTCAATCCCAATTCGCGCAAACTGCCCAGCAGTAAAACGAAAATGCGCAGGACGAGTCATCACAAAACTAAACAGCGAATCGCTCCATCGGCGCACATTCAGCACCGTTTCACGACTGTACTTTGCATTCAGTGCATCGCTCTCTTCGCGATCCAACGCAGTGCTCTGATCCTGACTCATAGTTTCATCCATCATCATGCAAAGACTCAGCTTTTCAATATCCAACCTACGACCACAACATGGTAG
>JANYEL010000046.1 GCA_025363155.1 Moraxellaceae bacterium | reverse complement strand
CAGCTGCCCTCGACTCAGTGTCTTAAGGCTGATTAGCCAGTTATTAAAGTCCGAGTGCTTCATGATATTTAGCCTCCCGTCTATTTTATAACCAGTATAAACCTTATTTTATTTTTCAACTGTTAACGCAGACATAGCTATAGGCAAGGGGTTGGTATAGGGTTTTGGCGGGTTTGCCATCTTCAAGATTTACTTTTTGTTTGGGGCGGTTCGGCCAATCGCTGCTGAGTGGCACTTCGATGCTGCCTGCGCCCGTTAAATGTCCTTGTACCAAGGCGATATAATTCTTTTTGATGGTTCTAACTTGGAACATTTTGCTGATCGCGACTTCTGCGTCGCGATGTTTGGCGAACATGAGAATGCCCGATGTGGCCATGTCTAAACGATGGGTGACTTTAGCAGTTGGGTGTTTTTCTAAGATGCGGAGGTACGCACTGTCGTGGTGTTCAGGCAAGCGTCCCATGACGGACAGTAACCCTGCGGGTTTATCAATGACGATGATGTCGTCATCCTCATAAAGAACTCTTAAGGGTTCTTGTGGTGGGGTGTATATGAAGTGGTTGTTAAGGGGCATAGGACTGGTGGTTAAGTTTGTAGTGAAGATGGTGAGCGCAGGCAAAGTAACAAGGCGGATTTGGGATGTCAATGAGGCTTTGCTGTCGCCGATGATTTTGATGCGAATTGAATAATTCATTTTATAGGATTAGACTAGTCATATAACTAGTTGTTCTGATGGGGTGATCATCATGCACGCATGGTCTGTACAAGATGCAAAAGCACGGTTTAGTGAATTGCTGGACACCTGTATGCTGGAAGGTATTCAAGTGATTACTAAGCGTGGAACTGAAGCGGCAGTTCTTGTGCCTGTGGAGGAGTGGCGACGTTTAACAGCTGCTGCACGACCTTCATTGAAGCAGTTGCTACTCACCGATACCGCAAGAGTGGATTTTGAGTTAGCGCCTCGTGGTCAAGCTAAACGTCGCCAATTGCCTGAATGGGATTAATGTATGTATTTGCTTGATACCAATGTTATTTCTGAATTAAGGCGTATCAAACCACATGGTGCGGTGGTTGCTTGGATTCAGTCTATTGAAGATAAGGACTTATATCTTTCGGCTGTGACAATTGGCGAGATACAGGCAGGCATTGAAATCACGCGCGAGCAAGATGCGATCAAAGCGATGCAAATAGAACAATGGTTAGATTTAGTTGCTGACTCTTATAATGTTTTATCGATGGATAGTTCGGTATTTCGGGCGTGGGCAAAGCTGATGCACCGCACTTCTGAAACGCTGTACGAGGATGCGATGATTGCAGCTACCGCTAAAGTTCATCATTTAACGGTCGTGACGCGGAATGTGGCTGATTTTAAGGGTTTTGGGGTGAAGTTGTTGAATCCGTTTGATAGTGTGAGTTATTAAGCTGCGTGCAATCAGAGGCAAGGCTGGGCAAATGCCCAGCCTTGCTGGGGCGAGCTACGCTTGCTTGTCAAGTAGTTCCGATAGAGTAAAAATCTATGTGTATACCCGCTTCTTTAAACATTTCAATAGCAACATTACCAGTTTTGTACCATTTTGAAGTTTCTTCAACTGATTTAGGATTTAAGGTCACAACCCTTTGTATTCCTGCTTGAATTATAGAGCCTGCGCAGCGAGCGCAAATAGGCTTTCCCCAGACATAAAGAGTGCCACCAATACTTTTATCGCCAGCAGCGATTACTGCGTTTAACTCAGCATGAACAATTAGTTCAAGTTTTATTTCTGGATCATTTAATCGATCATGTGAATCTTTAATGCCCATTGGAAATCCATTGAAACCGACAGATACGTCTCCATTATTTTTTGAGCAGATGACAGCTCCTACCTTCGCAGTTGGATCTTTTGACCATGCAGAAACTAATTTCGCCATTTCGAAAAAACGTTTATCCCGTTTTGTAATTGACATCGATTCAACTGGTAAAGTCATTATTTAGATCTTCCGTTTTTAAGAGATTTATTAATAGCTGATTTTCTTAATGTTGGGCTAATTGGAGAGTTATGAGTCGTGGTTTTATGAGTTACTGTTAATCATTTGAAACATAAAGAGAATTAAAAATGATTCTGCAAAAGCAAGTCGGCGATGCTTAAGCGACTTGCTATGCATTATTGATATTTCACTAAGCTTAATTTCGTTACCATTTCTAGACCCTGTTCATACGATATCTTTGGAAATGTTATATTCATCATGTATCGAGCAGCAATATCAAAGTCATGTTCTGGCTTGCTTTCTTGAATAGCGACGAATACATGTTCAGGCTCTTTCCTCTGCAGTGTACCGGCAATCAATAGGTGCATTAATGCAACTATTGATTGCATTTTTAAAATAAAATTATTTCTAATATCACTTTCTTTAATACTGCTGGTTGGTAATATGTTTAGTACTCGTGATTTAATTTGATCAGAATCAAACGTTAGTGGTTCTTGTAAATGAGCGAACTTATTTCTAATGTCTCTGACATTATCTAATGACTTTTCTAACTCATCAGAAATTAGCCCCAGTGCAAATGCCAATTTTATTTTGGAAGAGAAAGTACCTACGGGGCCAGTAAAGTCCCAAACGGCTTTTTCCCTTTTTCTATCTAGCTCCACGAAAAAACAAGATAACAGTTCAGTTAATTCATTCTCTAAATATGCGGATGCAACTAGAGCACAGCCTCTGTCTGATTCTTTTGATAATTCTTCCTTTATTTTATAAAGCATGTCAGATCTCTTTCGAACATTCGGAATCATTAAATCCAAAGCATCGAGTGGCTCTTCTATAGTTTCATTATGACTCATACTAAGTTCTCGGCGTTTTGAACGCATTTTTTTAATTTCTCCACATTATTCTCAGCTTTAGTTTACCTACACTTATTTTGAAAAAAGGGTTAGTTAGAAAGGCAAGAGTAGACAGGGCTTTTTAGTCCTGTCTACTTAAAAACTAAACCACAGCACCTTCCAAGAAGTACTGCGCAAAACGCTGCAATACACCGCCTGCTTCGTAAATTAACACTTTTTCAGCAGTATCCAAACGTGAAATCACAGGCACTTCAATGGTCTCACCGTTTTTACGATGGATCATCAACCCGACTTTTCAAATAATGCGCATACAAAACGTCGGCAAAATCATTTTCAGTAATTTCACCAATGACGACATCTCGGACAGCATCAGCAAGTAACTCATTATCTTGGGTCAGTTCAAAATCATTGAGAGACAAATATTCTAACGCGACTGCTAAACCTGTACGTTTATTTGCATCAGACAAAGCATGGGCAACCGCAATACTTGCAGTATATTTTGCCGCAATTTCAAAAACGTCATCGAGTCCTTCATACACAATCGCATTATCGACGCGAGCCAAAGCACCTTGCAGTTTTCCAATATCCGCTGCACCTTTCATTCCTTTTTCAGTTGAAAGGATAAACGCATTAATTTCAATGACCCTTTCAAACGGAAAACAAAGAATATCCATTACATATCAGCTAGACGTTTAAATGTTTTTGCATGAGTGCGTAATGCTAGTTTGGTTTCAGATTTCACAATTTGCTGACCCGTATCACCAGATAAATCTAGTTGTTTGGTGGCTTTGATTTTTGGTCGATCAACTGCGACTACACCATAGGCTTCTACTTTTTTATTCACTGTACTTCTACTCCATACCCATATTCTATTAAGCTAACAAAAAGCCCCATCTTACGATAGGGCTTTAAGGTTAATTTAGACTAATTTTTCAGTTAGTCTTAAGCAACAGCACCTTCCAAGAAGTCCTGCGCAAAGCGTTGCAACACGCCACCTGCTTCGTAAATTAACACTTCTTCGGCAGTATCCAAACGTGACGTGACAGGCACTTGCAAAGTTTCGCCGTTCGCACGATGAATCACCAAGGTCATATCGGTACGTGCCTGACTGCGATCACCAATTACATCATAAATTTCAGTACCGTCCAGACCTAAAGTTTTACGGTCAGTACCTGCTTTAAACTGTAACGGCAACACACCCATACCAATCAAATTAGTGCGGTGAATACGCTCAAAGCCTTCAGCGGCAATCGCTTCAACACCCGCCAAACGGACACCTTTCGCAGCCCAGTCACGGCTAGAACCCTGACCATAATCCGCACCAGCGACAATAATCAACGGCTGTTTGCGTTCCATATAGGTTTCCATCGCTTCCCACATACGCATGACTTTGCCTTCTGGCTCAACGCGTGCATAAGAACCTTGTTTGACCGTACCATCTTCATTGCGAACCATTTCGTTAAATAACTTCGGATTCGCAAAGGTCGCACGCATTGCAGTCAAGTGGTCACCACGGTGCGTGGCGTAGCTGTTGAAGTCTTCTTCAGGGAGACCCATTTTGTGCAAATATTCACCCGCAGCACTGTTCATCATAATCGCATTCGAAGGTGACAAATGGTCAGTGGTGATGTTGTCCGGAAGTACCGCCAGCGCACGCATACCTGTCAGCGTACGTGGGTTAGCCGCCAACGCGCCCATCCCTTGGGTATCCCAATACGGCGGACGACGGATATAAGTCGACATTGGACGCCAGTCGTACAGTGGGCTTGCCGCTTCTTCAATTTCACCTAAGTCAAACATCGGAATGTAGACTTTACGGAACTGTTCAGGCTTCACGCTCTTCGCAACCAGCGCATCAATTTCCTCATCCGATGGCCAGATGTCTTTCAGGCGAATTTCGTTGCCATTTTGATCCAGACCCAACACGTCTTTTTCGATGTCAAAACGAATGGTTCCTGCAATCGCATACGCGACAACCAACGGAGGTGATGCCAAGAATGCCTGTTTTGCGTAAGGATGGATACGACCGTCAAAGTTACGGTTACCCGATAAAACCGCAGTCGCATACAAATCACGGTCAATGATTTCTTGTTGAATTACTGGGTCAAGCGCACCGCTCATGCCGTTACAAGTCGTACAAGCAAAGGCGACGATACCAAAGCCGAGTTTTTCCAAATCAGTCAGAACGCCAGCTTCTTCTAAGTAAAGCGCAGCCGCTTTAGAGCCAGGTGCAAACGATGATTTTACCCACGGTTTACGGGTCAGACCAAACTCAAGGGCTTTGCGTGCGACCAAACCAGCAGCCACGGTGTTACGTGGATTAGAAGTGTTGGTACATGAGGTAATTGCCGCAATAATCACCGCGCCATCAGGCATCAAACCTTCCGCTTCTTGTGCGCGTGCAGCAGCAAGATTGACGGCAATTCCTTTAGCAGCTAAGTCAGCCGTTGCAACGCGTGCATGTGGATTAGATGGGCCAGCCATGTTACGACCCACAGTAGACAAATCAAATGTCAGGACGCGTGGATAGACGGCTTGGGTCATTTCTGATGCCCAGAGACCTGTGAGTCGGGCGTAGTTTTCGACCAGTGCAATTTGTTCTTCTTCACGACCTGTGAGGCGTAAATAGTCGATGGTTTGTTGGTCAATGTAGAACATTGCCGCAGTTGCGCCGTATTCTGGGGTCATGTTGGAGATGGTTGCACGATCTCCAACGGTCATGCTGTCCGCACCCTCACCAAAGAATTCAATATAAGCGCCCACGACACGTTCTTTACGCAAGAACTCAGTCAATGCCAGAACGATGTCAGTCGCTGTGATGCCAGCCTTACGTTTTCCTTTCAGCTCTACACCGATGATATCGGGTAGGCGCATCATTGACGCGCGACCGAGCATCACCGTTTCAGCTTCTAAACCACCCACACCCACCGCGATCACACCCAACGCATCTACGTGTGGTGTGTGGGAGTCCGTACCGACGCAAGTATCAGGGAATGCAAGACCATCACGGTTTTGGATCACTGGAGACATTTTTTCCAGATTGATCTGGTGCATGATGCCGTTACCCGCTGGAATCACGTCGACGTTTTTAAATGCAGTTTTTGTCCATTCAATAAAGTGAAAACGGTCTTCGTTACGACGGTCTTCAATCGCGCGGTTCTTTTCGAATGCATCAGGATCAAAACCACCGCATTCCACGGATAAGGAGTGATCGACGATCAATTGGGTTGGCACGACAGGGTTTACTTTAGAAGGGTCGCCGCCCATGTCTGCAATCGCATCACGCAGACCCGCCAAGTCCACCAGTGCGGTTTGACCCAAAATGTCATGGCAAACCACGCGAGCTGGATACCATGGAAAGTCCAAGTCCTGCTTACGTTCGATCAGCTGTTTTAGCGAGTCAGTCAATGTCTCTGGCGCACAGCGACGAACTAATTGTTCTGCAAGAACTTTAGACGTGTACGGTAATCCATCGTAGCTACCTGGTTGAATCGCTTCAACCGCTGCGCGGGTGTCGAAATAGTCTAACTCAGTGCCTGCAAGGCGTTTGCGGTATTCTGTATTCATGGCTATCTGGCTCAATCGAGGGTTACTTTTCAAAGTTGTCGTATTGTACTCCTCCAAAATACCATTTCCCAAATCGTTTATAATTCATATAGATATGGCGTAAATTGACGTTTTTTAGAGCTTTTGCTCCATAAAGTTTATTTATTTGCACTTTTTTTACGTTATATTTTACAAAATAAGATAAATTGGCGATCTATCTGATGGTTTTTTGACGTCAGTGAATCGTTCGAATGGTGCGGAGCAGGCACGTATGAAAAGTTTTTTTAAATTAGAATTCTAAAGGCGTCTATATATCGAGAGACATCAGATGGCACAGCGATGAATGCATTCGTGAACCTCATGGTGTTTGATATACGACCAGAAAAATGACTACGCATCATTTGCTTGATGAAGGATTGAAGAGATGCAGCCAGAGGATAGGCCAAGTACAAGTCGGTTTCATTTAATGAGCGAAGATTTGAACCGAGAATTTCGTGTGCATCGCTTGTTGTATGCTTGCTGTCTCGTGCTCGTTGGTGTGAATATCCCGTGGGGTCTTTATAATATCCTCAATGAACAATGGGGACAGTTAGTGATCAGGTTTATTCTGATTATTACAGGTGTGGTGTCCTTTGTACTGGTGCGGAAGGGCAAGATACTGAGTACCTTCATTCTCCTTGCGATCTCATCCTTTATTGTCTTTTGTATACTCAGCATTATTTTTGATGTGCCCACCATAGATACGCCGAGAACGGTGCATATTTTCTTTTTATTGATTGGAATAGGCTGCTTTATTGGTTTTAAGGACGAGCATTATGTCTTGTCCTATGGTTTTCCTCTCGTTAGTTTCCTGACCTATGGCTTTTTTGCCTGTAGTCATTGGGGGATTATTACGCCTTATACGATGAGCGCGAGTGAACGCGTCTTTGGTGCTTGGGCGAATAACATGATTGCACTCAGCCTCATTTATGTCCTGTTCCATGTCATGCAATCTACAGCGAGACAATCGAACGCTTTGGAGATCGAACTTCGTAAAGCGTTATCACACAATCAATTTACGCTTTATTATCAACCGCAATCAGGTGAGAGTGGTCAAATTATTGGCGCAGAGGCCTTAATTCGCTGGCATCACCCAAGTAGAGGCGTCATATCACCAGACGATTTTATTCCCTTAGCTGAACAAATCGGTCTCATTCGTCCGCTAGGTCATTGGGTTTTGGGCACTGCGTGTGCTCAGTTGGTCAAGTGGTCGCAGAAACCTGAAACAGCAAAGCTTTCATTATCGATTAATGTCAGTGCACAAGAGTTCAAGCAAGATGATTATGTGTCACAGGTGTTGTCGGTCCTTGATCGCTCTGGTGCCAAGCCGTCACTGCTGAAACTTGAATTGACCGAAAGTATGCTGGTCAATGATGTGGACGATATCATTACCAAAATGACCGCACTGAAAGCCGCTGGGGTTCGCATCTCACTCGATGATTTTGGAACGGGGTATTCTTCGCTCACCTATCTTAAAAAATTGCCTCTTGACCAACTTAAAGTTGATCAATCGTTTATCCATGAAATGTTATCGAGCACTCAAGATGAGGCCATCGTTCGCACTGTCGTATCGCTTGCTCAGCACATGGAGTTAGATGTGATTGCGGAGGGGGTAGAAACTGAGGAACAACGTCAATTTTTACAGAGCATTGGCTGTTTTGCGATACAAGGCTATTTATTAAGTCGTCCTTTACGCATTCAGGACTTTAATCTGTTTGTCTGGAATAAGTTGTCAATACCAGAGGATGTAGAGCTGAAGTTACAGGAGTCATAATGATTTATCGACGGGCAATACCGCAGGATTATCTAGGAATAGAGTCGCTTTCAGCAGCCAATCAGTTGTCTGCATCGAATCCAGATGCGCAACAGCAAGGCTTTCTATCTGCACAAATGAGTCTTTCTCAAGTAGAACACTTCGCCAATGAGTTGGGGATTGTTGTTGCCGTTGAGCAGGGTGAAGTCGCTGGCTTCTTAAATCTTTCTTTTGCCGCAGGCGATCGTCAGCCACCAATCATTAAACAGATGGTTTCTCATTTTCATGAGTTACGCTTCCAGTCTCGTCCAATGGCTGAGTATCAAATGTTTTTATATGGCCCTGTTTGTATCAATAGCGCATACCGTGGGCAAGGAATTTTGCGGAAAATGTTTGATCAAATGAAGGTCGAGCTTCTGGGGAAATATGATTTAGGCATTGCCTTTGTTGCCGAAAATAATCCGCATTCACTGGCTGTTCATTTGAGTGGTTTGGGCATGACTGAGATTGGTCAGTTTGAGTTTAAACAGAATAATTATCACATTTTGGCGTTTTCGATTTAACCGCGCTCATACCATGTAGTATTGCGTTATTTTACAAAGAGTACGGTCAGTATTGTCCTATGAAAGTTATAAAATATGAACCATAGCCCCAAATTATCGTGCCAGCAATCATAAGAGAAGCTCCCCAAATTTCATCGCCTTCGACTTTTTTTACTACCTTTTCTTTTTCTTCTAGGGTTTCACTCCCTCCAAATGAACCCCTAGCGGTGATCATTGCATACTTTGAGTGTATTCCTAGTCGTTCTCCACTCTTCAATTTAAGATGAAAATGAGCAGTTAATTTAATATTTAAAAACAATCCAGCGAGAGTGAATATTGATCCTGATGATGAAAATAAATTATTTACATGAAATATTACTTCAGTTAGAAATGAAATAAATGCAGCGGATAGACAAAAATATAAAGCCCGTTCTTTTATGAAAAATACTTTGTCCATAATCCAAATGAATAGTTTTCTTAACATAATTTTTCCTTATGATTATTTTAAGGCATTACATAAAAATGCACGGTTAAATGTAGCAAAAATAGATATAGAACCAAATGTTTATTATGAAAAAAGCCCCCATTTAAGGAGGCTTTATTTATTTTTAAGCTTTAAAAGCTAATTAACCGCGTGCAGCAATCGGTGTCACTTTACGTAGTTCTGGACCTGTATATTCTGCGCTTGGGCGAATGATACGGTTGTCAGCACGCTGTTCCATCACATGTGCAGCCCAACCAGTCAAACGGCTAATCACAAAAATTGGCGTGAACAGTTTGGTTGGAATACCCATGAAGTGGTAAGCCGATGCGTGGAAAAAGTCTGCATTACAGAACAGTTTTTTCTCGCGCCACATCACTTCTTCACAACGGACAGAAACAGGGTAGAGCACTGTGTCGCCAACATCGGCAGCCAATTTCTCTGACCATAGTTTGATGATACCGTTACGTGGATCATTGTCTTTGTAGATCGCGTGACCAAAGCCCATGATCTTGTCTTTACGTGCCAACATGCCCATCATTTCTTCTTCAGCTTGATCTGGGCTGGTGAACTTTTCGATCATGTCCATCGCCGCTTCGTTCGCGCCGCCATGCAGTGGACCACGCAGTGAGCCAATCGCCGCTGTGACGCAAGAATGCATATCTGACAAGGTTGAAGCGCAAACGCGTGCAGTAAAGGTTGATGCGTTGAATTCATGCTCTGCGTACAGAATCAGTGACACGTTCATGGTTTGTGCGTGCAGTGCTTTTGGTTTTTCGCCATTCAGCAAGTGCAAGAAATGCGAACCAATGCTTTCGTCATCAGTTTCTGTTTCGATGCGCACGCCGTCGTGGCTGAAACGATACCAATAAGTAATGATCGATGGGAATGCCGCGAGCAAACGATCCGTTGCATCTTGTTGTTCAGCAAAACTGAGTTCAGTTTCAAGGTTGCCGAGCATCGATGCGCCAGTACGCATGACATCCATTGGATGCGCTTCTTTTGGAATGTTT
>JANYEL010000045.1 GCA_025363155.1 Moraxellaceae bacterium | reverse complement strand
TCAGCTGCCCTCGACTCAGTGTCTTAAGGCTGATTAGCCAGTTATTAAAGTCCGAGTGCTTCATGATATTTAGCCTCCCGTCTATTTTATAACCAGTATAAACCTTATTTTATTTTTCAACTGTTAACGCAGACATAGCTTTCTCTAAGGAGGGGACTACTTTGGCTACGCCAAATAGAAAAGCTCCTACAATAGACCACCGCATAGCTCATTGAGCCTGTCGAAATGTGCGGGTTCAGGCAAATGACAGTTGACACGTACACTTTTACAAGCTCAGTGAACTTCATTGCTGTAGAAAAGCAAAGCTAATCAAAATCTAACTCACCCCCATTGAAGTTTGATCTCAAAGACATTTAGGGCTATTGTCCTTGATGTCCTGTCGATGACTTTAATGCTCATGAAAAAGCTGCTTGTTGCCCTTCCCCTATTTTGTCTTTACTCATTCAGCTATGCGGATGTGCTTGCACCTCCGCCCGAAGCCAGCAGTGGGTTACATGCAACACAAACCATCACGACTAAACGTGGTGTATGCGTCACAGCACATCCTCTTGCGTCACAAGCTTGTCAGCAAATCCTTAATCAAGGTGGCAGTGCAGCCGACGGTGCAATTGCTGCGGCATGGATGCTGGGATTGGTAGAGCCGCAATCATCTGGTTTAGGTGGTGGTGGGTATTTGGTTTATTTCGATGGGCAAAAAACGATTACATTAGATGGGCGCGAGACTGCGCCGAAGTCAGCTAAAGCCGAACGTTTCCTGAATGCTGATGGTTCACCGATGTTTTTTGGTCTCGCGGTCATTAGTGGTTTGTCGGTTGGAACGCCGGGCATGGTGCGACTGATGGAGAAGATGTCACAACAATTTGGACAACTTTCATGGCAAGACACGCTCAAACCCACAATTCAAACTGCAAAAAACGGTTTCCAAGTCACACCGCGCCTTAACAAATTACTAAGCACCGATCCGATTTTACGCCAGCTCAAAGCTGCGTCGATTTTCTATCCAGATGGCAAACCGCTTGCAGTTGGCGCACTCTATAAAAATTCAGCCTATGCAAAAACTTTGACTCAACTTAGCAAGCATGGCGCGGATTATTTTTATAACACCACCAGCAAACTTATCCTTGCCTCAGCCAATCCTAAAGGTAGTGATTTAACCAGCGCAGATTTTAGTGATTATAAAGTCATTGAAAATGCAGCACTGTGTAAGCCAATTATCAAATATCAAGTATGCAGTGTTCCGCCATCGTCTTCTGGTGGCGTTGCGTTGTTGCAAATTTTAGGGATGTTGCAAGGCAAATTGCCCGATGATCCGATTGTTGCGGCAACTCAGCTCACCAATGCCTCACGCCTCGCTTTTGCTGATCGTGATGAGTATGTTGCTGATCCTGACTTTGAGGCCGTGCCTGTTGATCAATTGCTTGAGCCGAAGTATTTGCAGCAGCGCGCTAGTCTGGCGTTGGGCGCACGTTTGGATCAGGTCAGTGCGGGTTTGGGTGCGCGTCAGCCTTCGACGGAGGGTGTGGATGCGCCGAATACCAGTCATATCAGCGTGGTTGATTCTAAGGGGCGCGCTGCCAGTATGACGCTGTCGATTGAGAGTGCGTTTGGTTCGCATATTTGGGTGAAAGATGGTGGTTTCTTTCTGAATAATGAACTGACGGATTTTTCATTTGCGCCGACCAATAAAGGGGTTTTGGTGGCGAATCGTGTGCAAGGTGGCAAGCGTCCGCGTTCGAGTATGACGCCGACGATTTTGCTGAATGACAAAGGTACGCAGGTGCAAGGCGTACTCGGCTCCCCTGGTGGCAGTCAGATTATTGGTTTTGTGGCTCAGGCGACTTTGGATTTATTGGGTGGTAAGTCTGTTCAGCAGGTGTTGGATACGCCGCATCTTCTGCGTCGTGGTGATAGTACGGAGCTTGAGCAAGGTCGTTTTGATGATGGGTTTAAGCAGGCGTTGGTGAAGGCTGGTCATGTGATTAAGGAGGGTGAGATGACGAGTGGACTTGGGGTTATTTGGCGGACTAAGGATGGTTTAGTTGCGGGGGCTGATCCAAGGCGTGAAGGGATTGCGTTGGGGGAAAATTAAACTCCTGAACTTGCACCCAATAAATCTAACTAAACTTATTATTATACTATAATAATTAAAGTACTCTGCGATATCATTTTTTAATTACAGATATCTTAAATAAGATTAAATCAGAAATCTAAAAGTTTTGAGGAATAAGATGGACCCGACACTAACAGATTTACCATTCCAATGGTTTTATACAAATGCTCCAGCTGCTTGGTTAAGTGCAACAGTAGCAATCATTATGCTTTTATATACTCTTTGGAATCGAAAACGACCAAATAAGATTATTGTACGTCTTACAGCAGCATCATCACTCATAAGTGTGTGGAGAGAAATCAAAGAAAAAACACGAATTACTTTCAATGATCAAGTGGTTAATTCTCTAGGTAAGTTGGACTTGATTATTTTTAATAATGGCTCAGAAGTTATAAAAGATATTTCGCTGACTCTAAACACTTTCTCTGATTCAGTTGCTTTGGATGTTCTTGTTAAACCATTTTCACTTGGGGTAACAACATCTATAGAGGGAGGTACTATCAAATTTAATATTCCATATTTAAACCCCAAGCGTGAACATGATCAAATAATTGAAATTTCGGTGCTTTTAGATGGGCAAGCAGATCCCATTAAAGTTCTTGGCGGAGGCCAAGGCTGGTCAGTCGAATATCAACCTCTTCTAACAAAGACCGAATTACTTAGATCTTCCACTTTACAAATTTACGGTTGTATCGCCTTATTTGTAATAACTATTTTTTATGGATGGTATTTACAAAAATTTTGGGGAATTACGCGCGCTGAGTTTAGCACTCGAGCTATTTTAGTTAACTCACCAATAACATTAGCGTTACTATTTATGACAGTAAGTATTTATAGAAACTTTAAAACAATGAAATCACGAATAGCACCAAGAAAACATGCTGTAGAATAATTTTTGGGGCTGTAGTAGATTAGCCTTATGTTAGTCTACGAAAATGAAGATAACAAATTGTAAATTAAGTAAAAAAGTACAGCAAAAGTTACTTGAGTATTTTGTACTTGAAGTGACGGCTCGTTCTGCTGCCAATTTACTTGAAATTCAGCCCAATAGTGCAGCTCTGTTTTACCGCAAAATACGTGAGGTTATTACCCACCATTTAGAGCTTGAGGCACACGAAGTATTCGAAGGTGCTGTTGAGTTAGATGAGAGTTATTTTGGTGGTGTACGCAAGGGTAAACGTGGTCGTGGTGCTGCTGGCAAGGTCGCTGTATTTGGTATTTTGAAACGCGGTGGTAAGGTCTATGCCAAAGTAGTTCCAGACACCAAGAGTGATACCTTAATGCCTATTATTACAAGGAAAATAGCACCAGATAGTGTGGTTTATACAGATTGTTATAGAAGCTATAACGCACTAGATGTTGCGGATTTTTACCATGAAAGAATCAACCATTCAAAGCAGTTTGGTATAGGTAAAAATCACATTAACGGCGTTGAGAATTTTTGGAATCAAGCCAAAAGAGTGCTAAGAAAATACAACGGAATTGATCAAAAAACATTTCCCTTGTTTCTTAAGGAATGTGAGTTTAGATTCAATTATGGATCGCCCAAAGAGCAGCTAAAAACACTGCTTATTTGGACGAAAATTTAACCTGTCCTACTACAGCCCCAAAATTAATGTTAAAGGTTTGGGACCATGGAAATCGTAAGAGCCAGCGGCATTGGCAGCTCCATTGGCAAGCGCCATGACCATGGCATCGTCAGGGGAAGTGGGAGAGTAAGAGCCAAACCTAGTATATTGAACGGTTTCTCCAGAAATTACGTCTGCTA
Source organism: Moraxellaceae bacterium (assembly GCA_025363155.1). Taxonomy (GTDB): domain Bacteria; phylum Pseudomonadota; class Gammaproteobacteria; order Pseudomonadales; family Moraxellaceae; genus Aquirhabdus. The sequence continues at coordinate 11,075 of JANYEL010000045.1, read as the reverse complement.
AATTTGCGTAAACTCTAGATAATGATGGGTTCACGCAAAATATAAAAAAGAATGAAATAGATGTAATTAAAATAAGATAAATTGTTCTATTCATTTTTAGTTTGAATAGACTTCTAAAAAGTGTCATTGCCTATCCTTTGTAAAATTTGAAGTACTAGTAATTTAATTTATTGATTATATGAGAGTTGTAGTAGACGGCTATTTGAATAACAAGATACTCGACTTAATTCAAGCATGGTTAGCCTTTTGCAGGCTAGTCAGTTTTGAAGGTAAAGATAAATAAAACTCTAAGGTTACTTCTGAACCAAACCCTTCAACTTCCTAAATAAACTTGACCGCTGCGCAGCATCCAGCGCATGCGGCGCAAAGCGTTTTCCTGCATAAAGTGCCCATGCTTCAGGGCTAACTGGCACGACTGCACGATTCACATCACAGATAATTAGCTTTGCGCTCAGTTCACCCAGTTTGAGCGCAGTCGCACGACCAATGCCTGAACCAGCTCCTGTGATCAGAGTGAGTTTGTTGTTGAATTTGGCATTGGCTGGCATGTGATTGTTCCCTAAAAACTAAACATTCATCAGTATTGGTTTAAAAAAGGGTGCTCGCAAATGTTGTGATCAATCATTTGCCTGTATCGCTGTCAATGCAATGGTATAGACAATATCTTCAACCAACGCGCCACGCGATAGATCATTCACTGGTTTATTTAAACCTTGCAGCATTGGGCCAACACTAACGACATTTGCGCTGCGTTGCACGGCTTTGTAGGTGGTATTTCCTGTATTCAAATCAGGGAATACAAACACTGTGGCGCGACCAGCGACTTTCGAGTTAGGGGCTTTTTGTAAACCGACACTTTCAATCGCTGCGGCATCGTATTGCAATGGGCCATCAATCATCAGATCAGGACGGCGTTCTTGGGCAATCCGTGTGGCTTCGCGAACTTTATCGACGCCGCTACCAGTGCCTGATTCACCCGTCGAATAACTAATCATCGCCACGCGCGGTTCGATACCAAATGCGGCGGCTGAGTCGGCACTTTGAATGGCAATTTCGGCAAGCTCTATCGCAGTTGGATCGGGATTAATCGCACAGTCGCCGTAAACCACCACTTGTTCAGGTAGCAGCATAAAGAAGATAGAGGAAACCAAGCTGAAGTTGGGGGAGGTTTTAATCAACTGAAATGCGGGGCGAACCGTATTTGCAGTTGTATGAATGGCGCCAGAAACCAACCCATCCACTTCGCCGAGTGCCAGCATCATCGTACCTAAAACGACGGTATCTTGGAGTTGCGCTTCCGCAAGCTGTGTCGTGAGCTTGCCTTTTCGGCGTTCAACCATCGGTGCGATATAACGCTCGCGGATACTTTCAGGTTCAATGATTTCCAAACCTGCAGGCAAGACAATTCCGCGTGCTTGTGCAATCGCTTCGACATCCTCGCGTTTTGCCAGCAAAACACATTGGGCAATGCCACGATTTTGGCAGATCACCGCTGCTTCGACAGTGCGAGGTTCTGCGCCTTCGGGGAGAACGATACGTTTGATTTTGACTTGCGCTTTCTTGACTAATTCATAGCGGAAGGCAGAAGGTGATAAGTGATCGGAACGTTGCAATGCAAAGTGTTTTTTAAGCCAATCTATATCAATATGCCGCGCTACCGTTGCCATGACTTGCTCTGTGCGTTCATGGTCATCGATGGGGATTTCATTACTCATTTGACTGAGACGTTGCACCGTTTCAAATGAATCGGTTTTGACCGAAAGGACAGGCAGCCCTGCTTTAAAAGCATTATTACAGAGCTGCAGCACAGGTTCTTCTGGCAAATAATCACCAGTTAAGACAATCCCAGCCAAAGGAACACCGTTCATCGTCGCCAAACTTGCCGCGACCAAAATATCCTCGCGATCACCTGGTGTGACGATCAAAGTATCAGGTGTTAAAGATCCTAAAATGTTTTTGACAGTACGTGCACAAAGAGAAACGCGTTTGACACGGCGCGAAGCTGCGTCGCCTTCATTGATGACTGTGGCTTTGAGGGCATTCGCCACATCTAATATACGCGGTGCGCTCAATGCTTCATTAAATGGAACAACACCGATCAAGTGAAAGTTATCTGAGCTGAGATTGCGCGCCAATGGTTTGATGGCTTGGGTAATTTGAAGTTGCAATGCCGCGAGTTCCGCAGGTTGTCCTAACGCCGCTTCGGTCACACCTTTGACGCGGTTCAGAATATAACCCAATACTCGCGCTGAACTTGCGCCGCCAAATGCTTGCGCGACCAAATCCAACCGATCCGATAATCCTTGTAAATGATCTGCGTCCGCAGTTGTCACGATGATGACGCTGGCATCCAGTGCTTGTGCCAGCGCAGCATTCAGCTGCGGCGCATAACTACTTTCACTGGTCGGTACGAGACCTTCGACAATGAGAATATCGCAGCCCTGACGACTTTCATCTTTCATGCTCATCAGTTGTTCGAGTAGCTCATCCATTTGATCATCACCGAGCATGCGTTCGACGATGGATTGCTGAATGGCTGGGCTAATTGGGCGATTCAAGGTTTTACTGACGAGGAGGCTAGAGCGATTAGTGCCGTCACTGTCGGGATTGAGTTCGGCTTGCATAAACGGCTTCATAAATCCAGCGCGGATTCCCGCCATATCCAGCGCACGAATGATGCCCAGACATGCGGAGGTCAAACCAACTCCGACACCAGTAGGGATAATGAGGAATGTTTGCATGGATGAAGTCCCTTTATTATTTGTTCAATTTTTTGATTTGCTTTGAAGTCTTCCCCTTCAAGGGGAAGATTTAGATGGGGATGGTTTTTGCTAATAGAGATCAAAACCATCCCCATCCCAGCTTTCCCCTTGAAGGGGAAAGAGCAAAAATCAAAGCCCCAAAACACTGCGAGTTTCCAGCGCAATTTGTCCTTCTTCATCTGTCGGAATCACCCAGATTTGTCGTCCAGAGTCATCGTCGTAGTCAATACGACCTTCTGCCCCACGAATCATTTTCTGATTCTTTGTCTCATCAATATGCAAACCAAAGTGAGGTAACAATGCTAATGTTCTCGCACGAATTTCCGCTGAGTTCTCACCAATCCCCCCAGTGAAAATAATCCCTGTGAACTCTGGTAGTGCACAACTCATTGCGGCAAGCGATTGCGCTAAACGATAGCAAAAGACTTCGATCGCTAATGTCGCACCAGCATGATCTTCTTTAGCCAATTCAGTCAATGTGCGCATATCATTCGATATGCCAGACAAGCCGAGCAAGCCACTTTTTTTATTCAAAATTTGATCGATTTCATCAATTGACCAGCCCAATGTTCGGACTAAATGAACATGCAAACTGGGATCGACTGTACCACTGCGCGTGCCCATGACCAAGCCTTCGAGCGGCGTGAGTCCCATGCTGGTGTCGAGGCTTTTACCTTGCCAAACCGCGCAGGTTGAGCAGCCATTGCCGAGATGCGCCGACAGCCAACCATGATTGGTACTGCCCAATAACTTATCGACATGATGCGTCACATACGCATGACTTGAACCATGAAAGCCATAACGTCGAATGCTGTGCTGGCGATACAACTCTTCTGGCAGTGCATAGCGAAACGCTTGCGGTGGCATGGTTTGATGGAACGCTGTATCAAATACCGCAACTTGTGGTAAATCAGCAAAGAGTTCTAGTGTTGCTTCAATCCCTAATAAATTAGCGGGATTGTGCAATGGTGCAAGGGGTGTGGTTTCACGAATCGCCGCAAGAACTTGATCGTCAATTTGCACCGCTTGGGTGAATTTTTCTCCGCCATGAACAACTCGATGACCGATCGCAATCGGCGGTTCATTGCCTAACTCATTGAGGATGTGTGTGAGCGCTGTTTGATGATCTGCATTAGGTAGGGCAATCGTTTTTTTCTCACCTTGTTCATTGATGAGCTTTAACACAGCGTCTGGCGTACCCAGATTTTCAGCCAAACCTGAACGACGTGTTTGTGTTGGCGCGAGATTGTTGGCGGCGGGAACGATCGCGAATTTAATCGAAGAAGAACCGCAATTAATCACGAGAACTGAATGAGACATAGTATTGAATTCTAAAATGATAAAAATCAGTTGGTGGTTTTATTGATTGATGATCAAAGGGATATACTGCACACTTGCGCATATGCAGATTTATTTCTGCACATGCGCTGTTTAATGATTACCACATAATGACGCGTTGATCTGGCTTCAGATACATCTTGTCGCCGTCTTTCACGCCAAACGCATCATAGAAGTGAGGCTGATTGGCGAGCGCTCCATCTCCACGGAATTTTGCAGGGGAGTGCGGATCGGTCTTCAAATACATGATTTCTTGTGGTTCGCGCGTCTTGCTGCGCCAAACCTGCGCCCAGCCAAAATACAAACGCTGATCACCGGTTAAACCATCTATGACGGGTGCAGTTTTGCCACCAAGCGAGAGTTGATAGGCTTTATAGGCAATTGCTAAACCCGAATTATCCGCAATATTTTCACCGAGCGTGAGTTCGCCATTCACGTTGTAGCCTTTGACTGGGCTATAGGCGTTGTATTGCGCGACCAGTGCTTTGGTCTTCGCAGCGAAGTTTTTGTGATCTTCCGCCGTCCACCAATTACGCAGATTTCCGACTTCATCAAATTGACTACCTTGATCATCAAAACCATGACTGATTTCATGTCCAATCACCGCGCCAATCCCACCGTAATTCACTGCATCATCCGCATCTGCATGAAAGAATGGCGGCTGCAAAATTGCCGCTGGAAATACAATTTCATTCATTGACGGGTTGTAATACGCATTCACTGTTTGCGGCGTCATTCCCCATTCGTCGCGGTCAACAGGCTTGCCGAGTTTATTGATCTGACGTTGATATTCAAATTGGCTTGAACGCATAACATTGCCAACCAGCTCATCTCTTTTAATCTCTAACTGATCGTAGTTACGCCATTTGTTCGGATAACCAATTTTCACTGCCAGTTTATCCAGCTTCTTTTGCGCTTCTTTCTTTGAGTTGTCGCCCATCCAATCTAAGGTGTTAATGCTCTGGCGATAAGCGGCGATGAGGTTACTCACCAGCTTTTCCATACGCGCTTTATTATCAGCAGGGAAATACTGCTCTACATAGAGCTGACCCAAGCCTTGACCAATCTCAGCTTCAACTGTTTTCACAGCACGTTTCCAGCGCAGTTCATTTTCAGGAACGCCGCGCAGTGTTGTTCCGAAGAAGGCAAAACGTTCATCGACATACGATTTAGACAATTGCGAGGCAAAGCTGCTTAAGACGTGCCACTTGAAATAGACCTTCCACACATCCAGCGGTGTTTTCTCAAGTAAACGATCAAAGCCTTTGATATAGCTCGGTTGTCCAATGACTAAGTAGGGTGTTTTGCCCTGCAATTCGGCATCCACTAAATAGCGCGTCCAATCGAAATGCGGTGCGAGTACTTTGAGTTTATTCAGCGTCATCGGGTTGTAGGTTTTGACTGGGTCGCGGTTTTCAACCTTAGTCCACTGGATTTTTGCGATCTCAGTTTCGAGCGCTAAAATTTCACCCGCATGTTTTTTTGCTGCTGCATCACCTGACATCGTCAGCATTTTTTCGATATAGGCGACGTATTTTTCACGCGTCGTTTTGAGTTTTTCGTCATCTTTTAAATAGTAATCACGATCTGGCAGTCCGAGTCCACCTTGATCTAAACCAGCAACGACTTTGGTGGAGTCCTTAGAGTCCTGTCCAATGCCAAGCTCTAGCGGCGCACCAACATCAATCGTCGATAGATGGGCGATGAGTGTCGCTAATTGTTTTTTATTTTGAAGTGCGTCAATACGAGCAAACTCAGGATTCAGCGGGGTAATGCCTAATTTTTCCAATGTCGCTTCATCCATATAACTGGCATAAAAATCGACAATTTTCTGTTTGATCGAGCCAGCAGGAAGGTCTTTCTTTTGAGTCTCGCTATCAATAATTGAATGCAGCTGATTCAGTGACTTTTCAGCCAATTCATTGAATGAGCCCCAGCTCGATTTGTCGGCTGGAATCTCAGTATTTTTAAGCCATTTGCCATTCACATAGGTATAGAAATCATCTTGTGCACGGACATTGTCGTCAATGTTTTCTAGGCTAATGCCAGAAATTGAGTTTGTTTTTGATGGGGTGTTTTGCGTTGCAGGCGCGTTTGTCGTAGGAATGGTCGCTTCTGCATTTGCATTCCCAGTCATTTGTGTCAGCACTGCGGCGGCGATCAGGGTTCGGGTCATCAGGCGTTTCACAAATAATCCTTTAACAGTGGGAAATCAACGTTGAATCAACTATAACCACAAAGATCAATGATGACCATATTCGGTTGCGAGAAGTAACACAAAGCCTCATGACGACACATTCATTTGCATTTACAAATACAGATTTGATCAACAATTCACCAACAGGATCTACACCAATTGCTGAGTAATTTTGCAATCTAGATGCGGCACACTCTAGGCTATTTAGCGCAACAATCGTTCAGGAGTTAAGCATGAGCTTGATCAATGTGGGCATCGAAAATTCAATTCATATCAATCTGCACTATGAAGACCTTGGTGAAGGCAAGCCTGTCGTATTGATTCACGGCTGGCCACTGAGCGGAGCTTCGTGGGAAAAACAAATCGCGGCGTTGATCGCAACGGGTCATCGGGTGATTACGTATGATCGCCGTGGCTTTGGACGTTCGACGCAGCCGTCAACAGGCTATGAGTACGAAACCTTAGCGGAAGATTTGCATAAAATTTTGGTTCGACTGGATGTCTATGATGCAACCCTTGTGGGCTTCTCTATGGGTGGCGGTGAAGTTGCACGTTATCTTGGCAAATACGGTTCAGAACAACGCGTTACCAAGGCCGTTCTGATTGGAGCAATTACACCGTTTTTATTGAAAACCGCTGATAATCCAGAAGGTGTTGACGGCAGTGTTTTTGAGGGCATTAAGCAAGGGCTTGCCGCAGATCGACCCGCATTTTTGGCGGAGTTCCTTAAGAATTTCTATAATTTTGATGTGCTAGGTGGAGATAGAATTAGTGAACAAGTCCTTCAATATAGTTGGAATATTGCTGTTGCCGCATCACCAAAAGCTACGCTAGATTGTGTGACTTCATGGGGTACGGATTTCCGCCAAGATTTAGCGAGTATTGAAATTCCAACGTTGGTGATTCATGGCTATGCAGATCGTATCGTGCCGATTGATGCAACCGCAAAACGCATTCAAGCGATCGTTAAAAATGCACAACTGGTCGAGATTGAAGGCGGCCCACATGGACTGATTTGGACACATGCAGAGCAGGTGAATTCTGCGCTGTTGAAGTTTTTAGCAGAGTAAAGATTATTGCTTGCCCCAGCTTTTAGATTGTCTTGTACCGAGCCGTGATTCTCGAAATTAAATCACCAATTTCTTGAATAACAAAATACCCTGCCGCTCTAGTATTTAATGTGTATTTCTTGATTTGTGCACTGGAATGCATGCCTGAAATGCACCAATTCACAAAGTGCTCGCAGTTATTAAAAATAATATTGTATTCGTTCTCACCTAGACGACTAAAAGCCCGCTCGACGCTTTCTTCAGGACTGAAACTTCTGACACTCGGTTCTTCTACCCAAAAACCAAAACCATTATCGAAACGTTCTAGTGACGTGATCGAAACAGGTTTTTTGGATAAACCACCAATAAATCCAGCGTACTGAATGACGCGTTGATCACCGACATAAATCCCATGATGGGTAAAGCCCAAGCGCGGCGTAACGAGGTGATCGCCGATATTGATCATTGCAGTCATTTAATCCTCCACGCCTTGCGATTGATGCAGTGTAAGTCGGTATAAAAATTAATCAGTTTGTTCGAGTTGCGAATATTAGGATAAATGCAATAGTTGCGTCAATCACATAATTCCCGTTTTATGCAAAATTTTACAAAATTTGGTTGCTGATCAATGGCGGCAATCGTTATGCTAGGACTTCTAAGCATTGTTTTTGACTGTTAAGGATGGCGTATGCCGACAGAGTTAGATCTACATACGAGCATTCCAGCGATCATTGGTTCATTGATTGCCAAACGTCGGATTGAGCGCGATTTGTCTCAGACGGATGCAGCGCATTTTTTGGATATTGGTACGTCGTCGTGGTCACGTATTGAAAATGGCGAAACCTCAATGGCCCTCGATCAGCTTTTTGCGATGTGTAAGGGATTGGATTTAAAGCCGAGTGCTTTTTTTATGTTGGTCGAAGAAAAAATCGCGCTGCTGGAGAGTAAAGGCATCGTGGTTCATGCTCATAAACTAAAAAATAAGAAGAAAGCAAAACTCATGGATGCTGCTAAGAAGAAGGGCAGTGTCGCGTCCGTACTTGAGGTGACAGGTATGGGGTTGTGGCCACTGATTGGCTCGGTGATTTTTGTGGCGGGTGCGGTGGCAATTCAAGGAACAAGTAAGAAGAAGCGGGTTGTGGAGTGAGATTGGATAGGACGAACTAAGTTCGTCCTGAGAAACATTGTTCTGCAAGGGTATAAAATTAATTCATCAAGATTGGTATTATTTAGCTTTCAAGTTGTCGCTTAAGCTCGGCAAGTGCATTCGTGAGGGTTTCCTCAAATTCCCTGAGAAATCTTGGAACCAAGAGATTAAAGGGGTGTAGTCTACTAAATTCAAAGTCGGCTTCCCAACGCAAGCGCGAACGTCCATCACCCAGATCCTCGACGATGACTTTACCTAGACTGTCTTTGAGTCCAGGCATGCCTTTTATGACGGTGTAGTGGAAAGCGCTTGGCGCATTAAATACAGTGATTTTTTCATAGACTGTAGGCCATTTGGCAGACTTAAATTCGAGTACGCGTACAGCACCGACACCATTTGCAGATGGTGTGCCAGTTTTGTCTAATGTTACTTTTTGCACCGGCTCAATCCAGCTTGGGGAATCCACATAATTTGAGACACGTGCCCATACGGTGCTTTGTGGTGCAGAAATTTCGGTACTAACACGGATTTCGTGAGTTTTTGACATTAGGCAACCTCGATTGCATTCTAAATATGCTGAAAAACATACTCGTTTATCAGAGTGATTTTAACTGAATGATGCCCTACAACGTAGCCGACATCAATGATGCAATGCCCATAAAAAAAGGAAGCCACTTAGGCTTCCTTCTTCGTTTCACATTTTAACTATCAATTAATAGTCAAATGAGAAGCTGCTGATATCCATCTGCATCAATGATTTAGATGGTTTAACCATGGCTTCTGCATGACCTTGTGCGCGTGGTAATAAACGCTCAAAGAAGAACTCTGCAGTTTGGATTTTGGCTTGATAGAATTCTGCTGACTCGCTGCCACCTTTTTCTAAACCTTTGAATGACTTCGCAGCCATACGTGCCCACATGAATGCCATCATTGCGTAACCTGAGTACATCAGGTAGTCATTACATGCACTTGAAACGACATCACGATCTTTACGCGCCATCAGCATCAGACGCAGTGTCAATGTGTTCCATTGTGCACAGATCTTAGTCAGATCCCATGCAAAACCGCGCATGTTTTTATGGTTCGCTTGCGTACCACAGAATTTGAGGATGTCGCTGGTGAAGTCACGAACCACTTTACCACGGCTACCGAGCAACACTTTACGACCTAGCAAGTCAAGTGCTTGAATACCCGTTGTGCCTTCGTACAACGTAGAGATACGCGCATCACGAACGATCTGTTCCATGCCGTGTTCTTTGATATAGCCGTGACCACCGAATACTTGCATACCCAAGTTTGCAGACTCTAGACCCATTTCGGTCAAGAAACCTTTTAGAATTGGAGTGAAGAAACCGAGTTTGTCATCCCAGTATTCGTATTCAGCGTGATCGCCTTTCAGAACGCCGTCAGTCATTTTGTCTGCAAGTTGTGATGCGAAGTAAATCATCGCACGACCGCCTTCAGCAACTGCTTTTTGGGTCAACAACAAACGACGTACGTCAGCGTGATGAATGATCGCGTCAGCAACGAGGTCTGGGTTCTTTTTGCCTGACAATGCGCGCATTGAAATACGCTCTTTTGCGTAAGGCAATGAACCTTGGAATGACAGTTCTGCATGGCAAACGCCTTGAAGTGCTGTACCGATACGCGCTGTGTTCATGAAAGTGAACATCGCGTTTAAGCCTTTATGTGGCTCGCCGATCAAGTAACCAATCGCGCCGTCAAAGTTCAACACAGCAGTTGCAGAAGCGCGAATACCCATTTTGTGTTCGATTGAACCACAAGTCACAGGATTACGTGCGCCTACTGAACCGTCTGCATTTGGTGTGAATTTCGGAACGATGAATAGCGAAATACCTTTAGTGCCTTTCGGTGCATCTGGAAGACGTGCAAGAACGATATGGACGATATTTTCAGTCAGGTCATGTTCGCCTGCAGAAATAAAAATCTTGGTACCGAATATTTTATATGTGCCATCAGCTTCTGGCTCGGCACGGGTTTTTACTTGACCCAAGTCGGTTCCACATTGCGGCTCTGTGAGACACATTGTGCCACTCCATGTGCCTTCAACCAGTTTAGGCATATAGAGATCTTTTTGTTCTTCTGTACCGAATTGCAGAATCGTGTTCATGCAACCCATGGAGAGTCCTGGATACATGGTGAACGACCAGTTAGCCGTACCCATCATTTCAGATTTAAACAAGTTTAATGACATTGGCAGGCCTTGGCCGCCGTATTGTTCTGGGTATGACAGACCTTGCCAGCCACCTTGAACGAATTGATCGTAGGCTTCTTTGTAGCCTTTAGGCGTAGTGACTTCGCCATTGTTGAAGTGACAGCCTTCTTCATCGCCTGATTGGTAGATCGGTGCGAGAATATTTTCGCACATATCTGCGCTACCTTCCAAAATCATGTCCACAGTGTCTGGATCAGCGAGCGCGCCGTTAGACAATGTTGCGTAGTGACTTTGGAAATCAAACATTTCGTTCATCAAGAAACGAATGTCGCGAAGAGGAGCTTTATAAGCTGGCATATGTAACCCCGTTAAGGAAGAAATAAATTGCGATAAGAATTCCGCTGGG
>JANYEL010000016.1 GCA_025363155.1 Moraxellaceae bacterium | reverse complement strand
CTTTAATGGCTTCCAATGCAACTTTTGCTTTTTGCGAACCAGTCAAAATCTTACGGCTTTTTTCACTCATTTTAGGCTTACCTTTTTATGACTGATTCCATCTTAACCTGCTGTCTGTTTTTTGGGGTCCACTATAGTTTGTGACTTGTGGTGTCAGTATTGGTATAGCATCGGCATCAATTGGTACTAATATACTCGCTTTGCTGTCTACCAAACCAGCAGCAAATGTAGCTCCAGCGTATAAAGAAATTAACACTAAAAAAATATTTCTCATTACTTTATAGACTCCATTTTATCTTACGCAATCAACATTAGCACATTTTACATAGTATATATACTGCAAATCATTAGTCATGCACAACAAGTATTTTAAGTATATACTACATGTATATATACCGAGGTGCGCATCATGCAAATCAGCACAAAACTCTTTACCAATGGTGGCAGTCAAGCAGTACGTTTGCCTGTGGACTTTCGTTTTTCAGGAACAGAAGTCTATATCGAAAAACAAGGCGACGTGGTGATTTTACGCCCGAAACAAACGTCCATGGCAGCTTGGTTGCAACAGTTTTATACACAGTTCGAGACTGCGCCAGAAGATTTTTTAGCAGAGAGAGACAATACGCCACCGCAAGCACGTCAGGAGCTTGAGTGATGACTAAAATGTTGGACACCAACATTTGTAGCTATATTTTACGTCAGCATCCCTTGTCCATTTTAAGCTATCTACAACACGAATCTGTTGGCGGTTTGGCAGTATCCAGCATTGTCGCGGCTGAATTACGGTTTGGGGCAATGAAAACAGCTTCCAGCAAGCTGATGGCGCAAGTAGACGGGCTACTGAGTGTTTTTAACATCCTTGCATGGACAGACGACGCAAGTAAGCAATATGCGATCATTAGAACGCAGCTGACAACATCAGGGTTAATGATTGGCAATATGGACTTGCTTATCGCAGCACATGCCCTTGCCGAAAATGCAATTCTCGTCACCAATAACCAACGTGAGTTTGAACGTGTCGCAGGCTTAACTTTAGAAAATTGGGTTTAATCTACACTGCCTTCATGCTTAAGGCTGGTTTCAAGGAGAAAGGAGACCATTCCATCAAGGCTCTGGACTTGCACAGACTCTATTAACCAGTACAGTGTGTACCCCTGCACTAAGCAACCTGACATAAAAAAGCCCAACGCCCTATTGACTAAAATAGGACGTTGGGCGATGCGTCAATCATTACGATTTTTTGCGTTTTGGCCCGATCAGCATACCCATTTGGCGACCTTCCATTTTAGGAAATTGCTCAATGATGCCAAACTCTTGCACATCGGCTTCGATCTTTTGCAATTGCTTAAGACCGATTTCTTGATGCGCCATTTCACGACCACGAAAACGCAGCGTAATCTTGACCTTGTCACCATCTTCTAAGAAACGGCTAATTGCACGCAACTTGACCTGATAATCGCCTTCTTCCGTTCCCGGACGAATTTTGATTTCTTTGACTTGGACTTTATGCTGTTTCTTTTTAGCATCTTTAGCTTTCTGTTTGATATCAAACAGATGCTTGTTATAGTCCATAATCTTACAGACAGGCGGTTCAGCATTGGCAACAATCTCGACGAGATCTAGTCCTGCGGCTTCCGCAGCTTTAATCGCTTCAAGAATACTAACGACACCACGCTGTTCGCCATCTTCCGCGACCAGACGCACCTCAGGTGCGCTAATCTCATCATTGATGGCAGGACGTTTGCTTTTTGCGTTACTCGCAGGATCACGTTCAGGCTGTTTAATTGCTCTTACTCCAAAATATACCGACCACGTTGGGCGACGGCGGATTGAACGACTGCCACAAATGCATCTATGGTCATCGTTCCCAAGTTTGTACCACTGCGAGTCCGCACATTAACTGTGCCTTCCTCGACTTCGCGATCGCCCATTACCAGTAGGTATGGAATACGTTCCATGGTGCGTTCGCGAATTTTAAAACCTATCTTTTCATTTCTAAGATCGCTGATTGCACGGATACCCTGTGCACCGAGTGCCTTGGTGACCGCAGCACAAGCATCCGCTTGTGTGTCCGTAATATTCATCACCACCGCTTGCACAGGTGCAAGCCAAGGCGGCAATAGTCCAGCATACTGCTCAATCAGTATACCAATAAACCGCTCAAAACTGCCAAGAATTGCACGATGTAACATTACAGGATGATCGCGGTCATTGTTCTCGGTGACGAACGAGGCATCCAAGCGCACAGGCATATTAAAATCTAGTTGTATCGTACCACATTGCCAGATACGACCTAAACAATCTTTTAATGAAAATTCGATTTTAGGGCCATAGAATGCGCCTTCACCTGGTTGCAGATCCCACTTCAGTCCTGCATCATTCAAGGCATCCGCCAGCGATTTTTCTGCCATATCCCACAGTGAATCATCACCCACGCGTTTAGCTGGACGCGTCGATAACTTCATTTGCACGTCGTCAAAGCCAAAATCACGATACACCGCAAGTGTTAATTTAATAAAATCAGAGACTTCTGCGCCAATCTGTTCTTTAGTACAAAAAATATGCGCATCATCTTGCGTAAACCCACGCACACGCATAATGCCGTGTAGCGATCCAGACGGTTCATTACGGTGGCAAGAACCAAACTCTGCCAGACGTAATGGCAAATCGCGATAAGATTTTAACCCTTGATTAAAGACTTGCACATGACATGGGCAATTCATCGGCTTGACCGCATAGGTGCGACTTTCCGAATGGGTCGTAAACATGTTGTCCGCATAGTTCGCGGCATGTCCTGACTTTTCCCAGAGGACAAGATCAACCACTTGTGGGGTTTTGATTTCTAAGTAGCCATGATCGTGCTGTAGCTTACGCATATACTGCTCAAGCACTTGATAAATTGTCCAACCGTTCGGATGCCAGAACACCATGCCCGGTGCTTCTTCCTGCATATGAAAGAGATCGAGCGCTTTACCGATTTTGCGATGATCGCGTTTTTCGGCTTCTTCGATACGCGTGATATAGGCGGCAAGCTGTTTTTTGTCAGCCCATGCCGTACCGTATACCCGTTGTAGTTGCTCGTTCTTAGCATCACCACGCCAGTATGCGCCTGACAATTTAGTCAGTTTAAACGCTTTCAAAAAACGCGTATTCGGCACATGCGGGCCACGGC
>JANYEL010000220.1 GCA_025363155.1 Moraxellaceae bacterium | reverse complement strand
ACCAATATCTCGAATCTCTTCGATACAAACAGAGTGTGCCATCGGGTAGGTGTGCCATTCGATTTTGCAGCCAAGCGCTTGAACTTGATCGCGAGCGTCTGTGCCCATGGGTAACAGCACGATGTCATCATGTGTACCATGACCCGCAAAAATTGGGGTATCACGATTCACTGTTGAAAATTCATTTTTGAGTAATTCAGGCGCTGGCAAATAAGCTGATAACGGCATGATGCCTGCAAGTTTTTCAGGATGGGTTAAGCCAATGGTGTAGGCCATTGCGCCGCCTTGAGAGAAGCCAGCTAAAACGATGCGTTCACAAGGAATACCACGTGCATTCTCCCGGGTAATGAGCGCGCGGATTCGATTGCGCGTCGCTAAAATACCCGCTTCATCAATCTTACGATTACTACCATCCAGTGACAAAATGTCATACCAAGCAGGCATGCGATAACCGCCATTGATGGTGACAGACATATGATCGGCATGAGGGAAAATGAAACGAACGGCAGCTGATTTAGGCAAGCCGAGTTCAGGCACGATAGGCGCAAAATCATTGCCATCAGCGCCTAAGCCATGTAGCCAAATGACAGTGAGTGTTGGATTCGGTGCGGTTTCAATTTCAACTTCGGTGCGAGCATCAACCATGTTCAATATGCCTGAGTGTTTTTTAAGATGGGCATAGTATACAGGTTGTGATTTGTGGATTGTCACTGTGGATTCAAAACCCAAGCGTTGATATTCGTTGTTTTGAACTTTCTGGTCTATTCTTTATTTTTATAATTGCTGGCCATGCGCTGCGGTCACCTTTGGAATACTTCATTTCAATCAATCTTTGCTACAATAAGGCAGCGAAATCATCCTTTGGGTAAAATAATATGAGTGCAATCGTCAATCTGCCGATTACTGACTGGCAACAGCCTTTTTCTGCTGAATTACAGGATCAAGCGATTCGTGCGCTTGAGCATGGCGACGTACTTGTGTTTCCAAATTTAAGCTTTGCGATGAGTGAGAGTGAAAGCCAATTTTTGTCGCCATCGATTATTGGTAAAAGTAAAAATGTCAGTTTTGATATTAATAATGGTAAGTTGCAGGGCAGTAGTGTTGATGAAAATGCCACAGTCTTACTGCAACAGATGATGCATCGCTATGCGGTTTTTAGTAAAGGTTTGATGGATCATTTATTTCCACAATATCAACAAGATTTGATTCAATCACGGACTAGTTATCGTCCTCTAGAAATTGCTGGACGGACAACATCTTGGCGTAAAGATGATACGCGCCTCCACGTTGATAGTTTCCCCGCGACACCTGTTCAAGATAAACGTATTTTGCGAGTGTTTACCAATGTAAATCCTACAGGAAAGCCGCGGTCATGGCGTTTAGGTGAGCCGTTCGAAAAAGTTGCACAACGTTTTTTACCAAATATTTCTGGCCCAGCGTGGGGCGCTCGTGGTTTCCTGAATGCTGTTGGATTAACCAAAAGTCTTCGCAGCGCTTATGACCATTACATGCTGCGGATGCATGACAGCATGAAAGCTGATCTTGAATACCAAGCGACGGTTGATCATTTGGCTTATGAATTTCCCGCAGGCAGCACATGGATTGTATACACCGATCACGTGTCGCATGCGGCAATGGCAGGGCAATATGTATTTGAGCAGACCTTCTATTTGCCTGTAGCAGCGATGCACGATGAACAACAAGCGCCACAACGCATATTAGAGAGAATGACGCAAAAAGCGTTGCTCTAAACCAGAGATAAAAAATGACGCGCCAAGTGCGCGTCATTTTTTTTTGATTAAGCTAAATATATAGACATTGATTTCTGATCAATGTTCGCGACCGTGCCCTCCGCCTTGATCATTGCCATGACCTCCGTTGCCATGATTATTTCCGTGACCATTGCCATTATTCCCGCGATCGCCATGGTCATTCCCACGGTTTCCATCATGATCGTTTCCGCGATTATTATCCCAGTCACGATGTTCTCTATGATCTCGATGTTGCCATTCACGACGATCATCACGATACACATAATGTTCGCGATGATATGGAACGTACACTCTGTCGTACCAACTGTCTCTTACAAAATAAACTGGGCGGCGACAGGCGTTATAGAAACTACAATAATTTCTCCAATGTCTTGCATGTTCTGGACGAACACGTAAGTAAATAGGGTCAACGTAAACTGGACCCTGTTGAACCCATTGAGGTTGTGCGTAAATGAGTTGTGGAGGCGGCGCATCTCCAAGGTTGATTTGCCCATAAAAACCAGGCTGCCCGACATTAATGGATACGCCGACAGCGGCGGAAGCAAGCATTGGTGCAGTCAGCAGACCAATCATTGCGTAATAAGATAAGCGTTTCATAATTAATATTCCTCTGCAAAGCTGAGTGAGCGCATATCCTTTTGCCCGTTCAAATATCCCTATCTCACAATCAGCTGAAAACGATCTTAACGATTCAAAATACTAAACTAAATGACCGCTTAAAAAAGAAGCAAAAAAAACTCGCATCATCAGATTGATAATACGAGTTTGATACTTTTTAAACTGAATTAGGGTAGCAAGTTTTAGTAGATCTGTAGCAAATTTGCGTTAGCGGTTTTGCTACAGTCTCAGATTAAACTTGTGCCAAATTGCTGTTTTGTTTCATGGCTTCTAAATAACCACGAATACGGGTTACGTAGTGAACACATTGACCATATTGCGAGTTTGATTTCGCATGAGTCGTTAAGTATTGATACACATCCGCCCAGCTGTTTGGGTTTTTACCTGCTTTCTTCAGTGCATTACGTACACGATCTACGTTACCACTACCCATGTTATATGCTGCAAGTGAGAACCATAGACGATCTGGATTCGGGATGCTTGCATATTGCTTCTGCATCAACTGCAGATATTTCGCGCCACCTTTGATGCTTTGAGCTGGGTCGTTACGATTACTGATACCCATTTCTTTTGCTGTACTTTGAGTCAACATCATCAAGCCAGTGACACCTGTTGGCGAAATTGCTGTTGGAACAAGGTGAGATTCTTGATAACTCACCGCAGCAAGCAGTTGCCAATCCAAATTTTGCTGTTTTGCATTCATTTGGAAAGACGCTTTCAGAATCGGTAAACGTGTATTCAAGGCTTTGCTAAATGCAACTTTTTCAACTTGGTCATTCATTAAGCTGCGATTGTAGAATGATGCCAATTGTTTAGTGCTACCCAATTGACGTTGATCACAAACAAAACCATGACCACTGCCGAGCAGTGGATCTGCAGCGTTACGGAATGACCAGTTCACTGCAGTGTTTAAACCTTGGCTACTTAAAGTCTTGCTATTGCCACAGCTCAGGTCAACTGATGCAAGTGCTTTCGATTGCAATTGAGCGCTGGTCGCTGTTGTTAAAGCGATATCCGCTTTACCTTGTTTAACGGCATCAAGTGCAGCAGCAGTGCTTGCAACTTGTTGGAACTCTAAGTTCACGCGCAAGTCTCGGGCAAATTCACGTGACATTTCATAGCCGAAGCCATGAAGAAAACTGTCGCTCTTAAAGAATGTACTATCACCAGCAACACTCACAACACGTAGCTTATGGCTTTCGATCACTTGATCGAGTTGTGTTGTATGGCTAAAGCCTTGCAGTGCAAGACCCGCAGCAATGAGACCACCAACGAGTAATGGTTTCTTAACGGCATTGTGGTTCAGTTTTGATAAAAATAATGAGTAAGCATTTAATGGTTGATCAATTTGATTAGTAGGTAACTTCTCAGTTAATTTGTTTGCATTTAAAGTTGTGTTCTGTTCTAAATTCGACGTTTTACTGTTTAAAGAAAAAAAGGCATAGCTAATTGCTAACCAATCGGAAATGGGGCGCATGTGTGTCTCCAGCAGTCGGTATCGGTACGATGCAATTCAACAAAAAACTAGTGCATCGTGCGCGGTATGGCTCGGTTCGGCATCGCATAGCGTCACAAGTGACGGTATCTAAGTGCGAACAGTATGCCCATCCAAGGTGTGTTTGTCATGTTTTATGTGACGAACGGCACATTTTATGAGCTACATGTAACGTGGTATTGACAATTTAGAACGTAAAGTAAACAGGTTTGTGTTTTTTAATATGTTGTATTTATTGAATATAAAATTAATTTGAATGAAAAATAGACTGATTTATACCAGTAACAAATTGTAAATTGATTGTGATTAAAAAACAGACGAAAGGATAAAAAACTCCATTTAATTCGCTTAAAGATTACTTTTCCATGCTCTTTGGCTTACGCTTTCTTGTGTAAAAGACGACAAATATGGTTAAGTAATGATCGTTAATTGCTGAAAAATATAGAATTTTAAGCGTGTGTGATGGTTATTTATTAGGTTAAGATGGGTTTTGGATGATTTGTCAATAATTACGATAGAGCACATGAAATCGAATTTGATTACGCGAGATGGTTTTGAAGCACTCAAAAAAGAGTTGGATTATCTATGGAAAGAGCATCGTCCTGATATCACCAGAAAGGTCTCATGGGCAGCGAGTTTGGGCGATCGTAGTGAAAATGCAGACTATCAATACAACAAGAAACTACTGCGTGAGATTGATCGTCGGATTCGATATTTAACCAAACGTTTTGCTGAGTTACAGGTGGTGGATTATTCACCAGTCCAAGACGGCAAAGTTTTTTTTGGTGCATGGGTCGATATTGAAAGTCCAACGGGTGAGCAAGTTTTGATTCGGATTGTTGGCCCTGATGAAATCTATGGGCGACAAGATTATATTTCGATTGATTCGCCAATGGCATGCGCACTACTAAAAAAAGCAGTCGATGACGATGTGATTGTAAAAACACCCAAAGGCGATAAGATTTGGTATGTAAATCAGATTCGGTATGTGCTTACAGAATAGTATCCAATTTTCCCACACGATTCTCATCGTAAATACCCATTCCAAATGATTTGACCACCTCATCCATTGGATGAAATGGTCTGCACTTCGTTAACCCAGCTTCTTGAGAAATTCCAACTGATGTCGCAATGTTTCAGGAAAATGCGGTTCAAAATAAGGATCAAAATGATCCACGTCCATCTCGATCACTTCGATCAACGGATTATTGACGTGTTTAATTTTTTCAGGCACAAAAGGCGCCACCGTGTCCTGTGTCGCACCTATGATTAGCATCGGTATTTTCACCTGCTTTAATTTCGTCCAAGGGCGATAAACCCCCATGGTCAAGACTGAACGCGCGGTGACGCGATTATCATATTTCTTGCTGTATGCGCCGCCAAGCCTAGCTGGACCGCATTCCACGCCTGATCACGATCCATCGATCCAAACTCGCCTTGCGGTGCCACGGTCGGAATATGAATCCGCGCGCCGGGCTTGAGCAAATCTGCGAGTCCATATCCCAAAAACCTAATTGATTGCAGCACGGGTACTGAGCGTACCGCTTGCAAGCCATCCAGCATCGGCACCTGAATGATGGCACCCTGTAGATCTGGATGCTGTGCGACGAGATCCACCACATGCCCCCCGCCAAATGATGTACCCCACAGGACAATATGACGGGCATTCACTTGCGGCAGATTTTTAATATGAGCTAACGCCGCATTGGCTGTTTTTACCCGTCGCCATGGATTGATGTCCTGCCTCGGCCAGCCCCCACTCAGACCCCAGCCCTGATAGTCAAACTCCATTACGGCATATCCTGCGGCAACAAAGCGATTGGTGAATGAAGATGTTAATGCCTCTTGGATACTGCCCCAACCGCCCACCATGAGGATGGCTGGCAATTGCTGCACACAACTGCCTTCTGGCAGATAAAGCGTGGCTGCGCAAGTGACGCCATCAGCGATAAAGATTGATTTAAGAGCCGATGTTTTTACATCAGATGTGTCGGGATATTGACGGTTTACCATAGTTTTTACCTATTCATGAATATTAGGCATTGGCTCAATGCCATCCAATCTTTTATTTAAAGGCGAATGAAATTAGCGTTAGCGGGTCAGCAAAATGATGATCAGTGTCCCTTGAAAGGATTCAATCGATTGCCCAGAAAATACTGCAAAGTCACTGGTAGAGGTCGAATGCTGCTAGCAATAATCTTATTCACAGTCCCTGGTACGCAGACAGGCTTACCGCTCATCACTGCACGCCAGCCCTCGCTGACGACATCTTCAGGATCTTGCCAAAGAATACTTGGAAGTTTATTTGCTGCATCTCGTGTGCCCATCGCATCATGAAACTCGCTATGCGTGAATCCAGGACAAAGTGCAGTCACATGAATACCTTGTGGCTTTAACTCCATGTCTAGCGACTGAGATATGTCTAAGACGTAACTTTTAATCCCTGTATAAAGCAGGCTAGCACCAGGTGGGGAAAAAGCCGCGATTGAGGATAGATTGATAATGCGTCCCCAACCTCTGGCCTTCATTCCAGGTAATACAAGATGGCAAAGTTCAGTGACTGCTGTCACCATGAGTTGGATTTCAGCTGCAAGCTTTATCCAAGGCGTATCAGCAAAAGCTGTTTTTCCTGAAAGACCCGCATTGTTGATCAGCACATCAATCGTAATCCCCTTGCTTTCCGCATACTCTATGATGGATGCAGGTGCTGTTGGATCACTCAAATCAGCAGCGCACACATCGCACCGGACGTTATATTTTTTAGCCAGCTCGTCGGCTAGTTCCTGCAACCGTTCAGTACGACGTGCAACAAGTAATAATGCATAGCCTTCTTTTGCTAAAAGGTGAGCAAATGCAGCACCGATCCCAGCGGAAGCGCCCGTAATCAGCGCGGTGTGATGATTCATCGTCATGTTGTTCTCCTAAATGATTAAAGCGGGAATTTTACATGGTCCAATTTCAAAACCCTGACGCGCGCGACCAATGTCACCGCGATAAGTTGCTTGCGGTCCTTTTAGCAAAAAAGGATAAGGAATACGGCGCTGGGCATTAGTAAATCCATAAGTTCCAATACCGAGATAAAGCTCTGGTGCAACGCGTCTGATCTCATCGACCATATGAATGCTGCCGCAGGTAGAATGAAAATGTCTATATACCAGTTGATACGCAGGTAGACCATCGAAGCGGGACGATGCAATCGTCGTGAGCATTGGGTAACACTGGACAATACGTTTCCCTTGTAAAAAGGTATTGTAGCCACGACCGCTTTTATCATCGACTGGTCGAAAAGCCTTGCACAACCAGTCACGGAAAGGATTATGCAAAGTAGCTTGACCTACCACATTAGCCAACCAGTTCGGTTGAGCCAGTAAACACGCCGCATACTCACCCTGCATCTCTTCAATTTCAGGAGCTTCAAGTGTTTTGAAGAGTTGGAGCCGCTGTTGTATTGACAGCGATTGCAGCCTTTCTTCTGTAAATTGGTTGTGCATCGTACTTTCCTTAATTATCTTGAATGTCATTCAAGTAATTATTGTAGTCATATTGTTGAATGGCATTCAAGATGCGTTTACAATAAAATTGATAAACGGTTTCTGATGTGCTGATCCGATAAGTACATAAAGTGAGAAACTCTGATGGCTCGTAATAAACGCTTGCAGGATCGTGAAGAAAAACGAGAAGAGATCATGGCCTCAGCGCGCGCTCTATTCTTGCAGGAGGGCTATGAAGCGACGTCCATGAACCGACTTGCCATTGCAGCAGGGGTTGCGCCAAACACAATCTATTGGTATTTCAAGGATAAAGATGAGCTGTTGGTTGCCATCCTTAATGTGGAGCTAACAGAACGACTCAACGAATACCTCCTGCAACCCAAGCAAGATCCAACTGAGCGTCTACTTTGGGTTGTAGATCAACTTCAATTGGCGAATCGGTTGGTCAGTACAGTGCATGCTCGGCTTCAAGTCTCTCCAGAAATCAACAGTTGGCACGAACGTTTTCACCTTCTTGTCGAAAGCATGTTAAAGGTTGAACTACAGCAGGCGGGTATTCTGGATGACCGAATCGAAACATTCGTAAAAATCGCCGTTTTCACGGTCGAAGGCTTGTTGGCACATCAGTTACCTGAGAGTGAAAAACGCGCAATTTGCGCAGCATTGGTTACTCCCTTTAGAAGTTAGCCTGCATAGGTCGCAACTATCCTGTTTTTTACTTTTAATTCAAAAGGTTTTGTGTTGATCTTTATTGTTCACAGAAGACGTATTTTTTGTGAGAATTTTTGGTTGTATGCTGAGCGGATGAAATAGACAAATTTAGAGTCTGAATGATGAATAATTCACGCTTAATCGGTAAAGTGCAACGCTTACAAATAGGAGAAGCTTTGCCTTTTGCACGTGAACAAACCAGTGCAATTAATAAATATAAAGTGGAATCTGTTGAGGTTATCGAGACTGGATTTGTCGGTGATGAACAAGCGGATCAGTTTTTTCATGGTGGGTATATTCAAGCTGTTCATCAAATGCCTATCGAAGTCTATGCACTGATAAAAAGCAACTTTCCTTCTGTGATCATTTATGAGGGAATGCTAGGGGAAAATATCATTATTAGCGGTATGAATGAGATCACGGTTTGTATTGGCGATATTTATCAAGTTGGATCTGTACTGATGCAAGTCACTCGTCCGCGACGACCCTGTTGGAAAATTGATACGCTACTCAATAAAAGTGGTGTCGCTAAGTTTTTGCAGGATCATAAATGTATCGGCTGGTATTACAAGATACTTCAGACTGGGGTTATTAATCAAAATGATGAGTGCTTTTTAGTGGAGAGACCTTATTCATTTGCAAATTTAGATAGGCTTTGGGATATTTACAACGATAAAAAGTTTAACGATCCAATAGAAATCGAAAAATGGCTACAGGTTGAACCACTTGAACGAAGTTTTAAAGAGGTGCTTAAAAAGCGGCTGATGAATATTTGATTAGCTAGCATAAGCACGCATGGGATGCCTTGATGAAGGGAACTCATGATTTAATTTGATATCGTGTGATGGATTTCGTGCCTAACCCATCCTTGTATTGTGATTCTGCGATATATTTCTTTTAATTTAAAAAGGTTGTTGATGGATAATCTCGTAAATGTTGTGCAACCACTATATAGCCAAATGACAGATGAACAAAAACTAGAAGTCCTAATCACTGAAATGAAGCGTGATGAAAATGATATGAGATTTAAGATCACGGATCGATTTGTTTTTGATGAGGGGGTTCCTTGGTGGGTTCGTGTATTTTCTAAAATGCGTTATACATTAATTATTATCCCATTTATTGTATTTTTGATTTTAACCTTGGTTGTTGGTATTCCTGTAAAAGACATGAGGTTTTATACAATCTTGTTAAACGTGATTGTTTTCAGCCTTGATGTGTTTGGTCAAAATAAGCGTAAAGGTAATCCGCCGCCATTTGATGATAATACGGCAGCATATACATTAGAACTTCTTTATAGAGGGAGTTTATTGCCGCAATCAGGATATTCTAAGTTCAATATTCTCAAGAAAATAACTCTTGTGACTTTGTCTGGGCTTGTCATTGGATTACTTCTTTTTTCTTTGTTTTTTTCATTCTTTTGGTGAAGTGAATATGAGTGGTTTACAAATTAATTCGGTGATTGCCGATGATGAGTTTCTCTAATTTCCCATAAAAAAACAGGCTTTGATAGCCTGTTTTTTTATTCATCACGCAGTCGGCAAATTAATGCTCGATACCTGCATGTTGACCTGCCAATTTAGCGTTTGCGTAATCCCAGTTCACCAACTTGTCTAGGAAAGTGGTGACGTAGTCAGGACGACGGTTGCGGTAGTCGATGTAGTAAGCATGTTCCCATACGTCTACAGTCAATACTGCGATTTTGCCATGTGCCAATGGAGTATCCGCATTTGGGGTTTTGATGATTGACAGTGCGCCATTGACTTGATCAGCAACCAACCATGCCCAGCCTGAACCGAACTGAGTCAATGCAGCTTGCTTGAATTCTTCTTTGAATTTGTCGTAGCTACCGAATGCTTCGTCGATTTTTGCTGCAAGTGCGCCAGTTGGTGCACCTCCGCCATTTGGCTTCATGCTGTTCCAATAGAACGTGTGATTCCAAATCTGCGCTGAATTGTTGAAAATACCTGCTTTGCTTGCATCTTTAGCAGAAGCAAGAATGATTTCTACCAATGATTTACCAGCAAGATCAGTATCTTTGATCAAGTTGTTCAGGTTGGTCACATAGGCTTGATGATGTTTGCCATGATGGAAATCCAATGCTTCTGCACTGAGATGTGGCTCTAACGCGTCTTTTGCGTATGGCAGAGCGGGTAGAGTAATTTCTGACATGATGTTTTCCTTGTAGTTGGCTATGCTTCTATAGAAGCATTTGGCTGTGAATCCGAACAAAAACACTTAACGTCAAAAGCGAATCCCACCCAACCTCCCTTTTTAAAAGGGAGGAGCTTTTTAAGAGCCCCCTCCTTAGAAAAAGGAGGGCTGGGGAGGATTTAGCTCTTGATTTTGCTGTTTCATAATTCAAATTAACTATATAACAAACAGCCCAAAAAAAGTTCTGAGCTGTTGTGTAAAGCTTATCGTCAGTTCTTCTTAGCTATTTATTAGATTAGCTAGAATTACAGTTTGTCTGCGTGTGCGCCCAAATAAGCTGCAACGCCTGCTGGAGATGCGGTCATGCCTGCATCGCCTTTCTGCCAGTTTGCTGGGCAAACTTCGCCATGTTCTTCAGTGAATTGCAGCGCATCAAAAATACGGATAATTTCGTCCATGCTACGACCCAATGGTAGATCGTTCACGATTTGTGAGCGAACAACGCCGTTTTTATCAATGATAAATGCAGCACGGAAAGCAACGCCATCCGCATGAACTACGCCATACGCTTCTTGGATTGCATGTTGTGTGTCAGCTGCCATGGTGTATTTAACTGGACCAATACCACCTTGATCAACTGGCGTGTTGCGCCATGCGTTGTGAGTGAATTGTGAGTCAATCGATACGCTGATCACTTCGACGCCGCGTGCAGCAAATTCAGGAACTTTATGATCAAGCGCGATCAATTCTGATGGGCAAACGAAAGTGAAGTCGAGCGGGTAGAAGAATACCAACGCGTATTTGCCTTTGGTTGCTTCAGCAAAGTTGTAAGAATCAACGATTTCGCCGTTTCCTAATACAGCTGCTACGGTAAAATCTGGGGCTGGTTTGCCAACTAATACTGCCATGTTCAATTCCTTAATAGGGTTGAGTGAATAAAATAAGTTCGATGCGTTAAAGTGGGTTTTATAGAAAATTCGGATTGGAAAAATCAATAAAAAGGCACTTCAGCGCGCCCCAATACGATGCCCCAAACCCCTCGGTCTTTGCAAGGGATGATGTGTGTGTTTGTGTTGCTAAATGCCCAAAAAGCAGGCAAATCCGATGGTATTAAACGATGATGTTAAACGGGATTTTCAATATCAATGAATTCCACTT
>JANYEL010000211.1 GCA_025363155.1 Moraxellaceae bacterium | reverse complement strand
AATGATGTTTTTAAAGCAGATGCGTTCTGGCAAGCAACTCCTGAACTCGCACATATAGACAGCGAAACCGTCAGTGCGATTTTAGAGCAAATGGCAAAATTCAGCCAAGACGTCCTCACACCATTGAACCGAACTGGTGATGAAGAAGGCGCGAAAATCGAAAACGGCGCAGTCACCACACCGAAAGGTTTCAAAGAAGCATTCCAAGCCTACGCAAATGATGGCTGGGTTGGCCTCGGCGCTGATGAGCAATGGGGCGGTCAAGGCATGCCGAAAATGGTTTCCGTCATGACCGACGAAATGATTTTCTCTGCAAACCCTTCATTCATGCTCTACCCGCTGTTGTCTGTCGGCGCATGTATGGCATTGAATTCATACGCATCACAAGAACAAAAAGAACAGTATCTACCAAAAATGTACAGCGGCGAATGGTCAGGTACGATGTGTCTGACTGAATCACATGCAGGTACCGATCTCGGCATCATCAAAACCAAAGCGGTTCCAAATGCTGACGGCAGCTATGCGATCACAGGTAATAAAATTTTCATCACCGGCGGCGATCATGACCTCGGCAAAAACATTATCCATTTAGTGTTGGCAAAAACACCTGATGCACCTGCTGGCTCACGGGGTATTTCTCTGTTCATCGTTCCGAAATTCTTGGTGAATGAAGACGGTTCACTTGGCGAACGCAATCCCGTTGGCCCTGGTTCAATTGAACATAAAATGGGGATCAAAGCATCTGCAACGTGCGTGATGAACTTTGACGGCGCGAAAGGCTTTATCGTGGGTAAAGAAAACGAAGGCCTAGCTGCGATGTTCGTCATGATGAACTACGAACGTTTATCTATGGGTATTCAAGGTCTCGGCGCTTCTGAAGTCAGCTATCAAAACGCAGCTCAATACGCGACTGACCGCCTACAAGGTCGCAGCGCAACTGGCGTGAAATCACCAGAAAAACCAGCGGACAGCATCTTGGTTCATCCAGATGTCCGTCGTATGTTGCTCAAAACCAAAGCGCATAACGAAGCGGCACGTTGCTTCGCAATGTATGTTGCACAGCAATTAGACATGACCAAATACAGCGATGATGCAACCAAAGCCAAAGCGAATGACCGTGTTGCATTGCTTACGCCAGTTGCAAAAGCATTCTTAACCGACAAAGCGTTTGACGGTTGTATTGATGCGCAAATGGTCTTTGGTGGACATGGTTATATTCGTGAATGGGGCATGGAACAATTCGTTCGTGATTTGCGTATTGCTCAAATCTACGAAGGTACTAACGGTATCCAAGCTGCGGACTTGATCGGACGTAAAGTCACCAAGAACGGCGGTAAATTCGTCGCGACATACTTGGCTGAAATTCGCGAATTTGCAGCAACAATGCAAACTGATTGGATGAAAGCGGCTGTGCTGAAATCTGTGGATACGTTAGAAGCATTAACCACGCATGTTGTCGAACGCTCTAAAGTCAACCCGCTCGAACCCAATGCAGCAGCGGTTGATTACCTTCATGCGTTTGGTCTCACCAGCTATGCGTACATGTATGCCATGATTGTTGAAGCAGCCAGCCAAAAAGACGGTGCGTTCTATAAAGCAAAAATCGACCTTGCACGTTTCTTCGTGACTCGTATCCTGCCTGAGTTGGATAGCCGCGCAAAAATCGTTGAATCTGGTTCTGATATCATCATGGCCTTCGATGAAGAATACTTCACGACATTTGCATAATAAGTGAGTCGCTGTAAAACCTGATTTAAGGAAAAAGCGCGGACTTTAAAGTTCGCGCTTTTTTTATTGGTTGAATATTTTTAATTCAAAAATTGATGACTTTGTGCCTCTTCATCAACCACAAAACAATTGAACCAACGCATAAAAAATAGTCCTTTTAAGCCTCTACCAATACTGCTACATTGCGTAGGTCACCCGCAAAAAAAAAGAGAATGGGACGATATATGCAAGGGATCATGCATTGGTTACAGCATAAATGGCGTATTCGTGTGGTCATGGCCGTGATGATGGTCATCGCGATCACATTAACAGCGGTCACACTCATCACTGTCAATTGGATTGGCTCACGAACGTTACTTCTAAACACTGCCGCCAGCAAAGCGGAAATGACCAGTCAAATTACTGAACAACGGGTGCAACACATTGTTGGCCCTGCTGAAGCATTACTCCGTGTATTAGCACTTGACCCCATCGTTGATGCCACTTCCCTCGCAGAACGTTTAAAACGCTTACGCGTGTTTGCCACAGATTTGCGCGCCAATCCCATTATGACCGCAGTCTTTATTGGCTATGATAATGGAGATTATTTTTTAGTCAGCCCACTGAACCAAGCCACAATCCGCAGAAGTTATCATGCGCCAGCACGCGCATCCTTTGCGGTTCGCACCGCGCTTGGTCAAGACGGTGGACCACGCGCTCATCAAATATTTTTTTATGATCGTCACTTGAATCTTATTGAGCAGCGCCCTGATCCAAGCTATGTGTATGACCCTCGGCAACGGCCTTGGTATGGCAATGCGCTCAACTCAACAGACGTGGCCATTTCAAAACCCTATCTCTATGCTGATGCGCCAATCATGGGGATCACCTTATCAATGCGTGGAAGTAATCCGCACGCTGTCGTTGCGATGGATCTCCCCTTAGTCGGGATCAAAGAAGCTTTGCAGAAGCTGAGTATCACGCCTAATAGCCAAATTGCCCTTGTCGATAGTAACGGTGGAATCATTGCCGCCAATACATCCTCTTCGACCAAAGAATCTTCAGCAACATCATCTACGTTACAGTTATCAACAGTGCATACTTTGGGAAATGCTGCATTGTTACGCTTATGGCAGCTTCATCCAGAGCACCAAGTGTTGTCCTATCGCAGTGATAATCAAGAGTGGCTCGGTCGGCGTATTGCGCTGGCACAATATCACGATCTGGGTTTGCAACTCCTCATTGCAACCCCAACCAAAGAGCTTTTAAAGGATTTATATACCCATAGTCGCCAGATGATTTTAATTGCGATTTGCTTGGGAATCTTACTGCTATCAATAGGCGCATGGCTTGGACATCGTATTGGTCAAGTCATCGAACGGCATATTCACCGTGTCAGACAAATGTCTAATTTCGACTTTAGTCGTCCAACGCCAGATTTCACCCTCCTCTATGAAGCCTTTCAACTCACTGATGTCACCGATGATGTCAGCCGAACCATGGAAGCCTTGTTAAAAATTAGTCAGGTCCTACAAGCTGAGCCCAAAATTGACACGATGCTTGATCAAGTACTGAAACTATTTGTGGAAGCAGCCCGTTGCGAAAGTGGCGCGGTTTATCTTTATCATCCAGAAGATAAACGTTGGACAAAAACTGCGGCCTGCGGTCCGCAGGATAATCTTGATGAGGTTGCTATTCGACTACACACAAACCCAGATCTACGTCTTGATATAAATGCAAAATGCCAAACGTTTGCCATTCGTGGACGCAATGGCGATGTCCTTGGACACGTCATCCTCAAACACATAGGTGATTCAGAGCACACCTCTGGTGGTTTCTTGATTTTCAGTGAACGTTTGACTGCGATGCTGGCGATACCCATCGAAACCAGACAGTTAATTGAATCCCAGAAGGCCTTATTGGATGCGTTTATTCTCGTTCTCGCAGATGCGATTGATACCAAAAGTGCTCATACTGGTGGACATTGTCGACGCGTACCTAAGCTGGCAATGATGTTCGTGGATCGCTTGTCAGCAGAAACCCACGGTCATTATGCAGACTTCCATTGTGATGGCGATAAACGCGAAGAATATCGTCTGGCAGCATGGCTCCATGATTGCGGCAAAATTACTTCACCAGAACATATCATTGATAAAGCCACCAAGCTGGAAACAATTTATAACCGTATCCATGAAGTACGGACTCGTTTTGAAGTTCTTCGACGCGATGTGCAAATCGCGTCTCTTGAGGCTCAACTGGCAGGTACAGACAAAGCGACAGCAGAAGCTCTGCGCGATGCGCAATACGCCCTGTTACAGGATGACTTTGCCTTCGTCGCGCAGAGTAACATTGGCGGGGAGTTTTTAAGTGATGAGGCGATTGCACGTTTAGAGCGTATAGCACAACAGACATGGTTGCGGCATTTTGATGACCATCTTGGTTTATCAGCCCTAGAGCTGGCACGCGACGACACTGCAGGTTCACCGCAGGCGAATCTCTTACCTGCGACCGAACAGTTACTGGCTGACAAGCTTGAGCACCTTGTTCCATGGGAAGAGGGACAGAGACCTGTGGTAGAACGGGATGATCCACGTAATACCTATGGCTTTGATATGCAATTACCACCTTATCAAAGAAATAACGGAGAAATTTATAACCTCAACATTCGTCGTGGCACGCTCACCAATGAAGATCGCTTTGCGATCAATAATCATATTGTGCAAACCCTCATCATGCTAACAAAATTGCCTTGGCCGAAGCATTTACAACGGATTCCAGATCTGGCGACCAACCATCATGAACGTATGGATGGTAATGGATACCCAAGACGGTTACACGGTTCGCAGATGTCAATTGAGGAACGCGTGTTGGCAGTGGCGGATGTTTTTGAGGCATTAACCGCTGCGGATCGTCCATACAAATCGGCCAAGACCATCTCTGAATCACTCAAGATCATGGCAAAGATGAGTCAAGAAAATCATCTCGATAAGGATCTATTTATCTACTTTGTGCAAAGTCGTTTATGGCTAGACTATGCCCACGATTTTATACCGTCAGCACAAATCGATGAGGTCAATATCGAAGAACTGGTTCGTATGGCGGGTTAAAAAACATTGATCAAATCTCAGTGAATAGACGATTTAGAAAAAAGCGCGGACTTTGCAGTTCGCGCTTTTTCATGTTGCGCCGCACGATTTCTCATCTGCATATTGATGAATCAATCATCGACTTTAGGTTATGATGCAACTGATCAGCGTATTGAAAATAGCCAGTAACGCTTGACCACAGATAAAACAACGAACACGATCAACAACCTGAACAGGAAGTTCATTCCATAAAATGTCGAAATTTTATAAGCATAGCGACGAATATAGTCATCGCATCATTAGAGAGAATGTAGGTACTCAGATACGGAAAATCAGAGTTTGGCGTAAACGTCTTTCTGCCGCTTTAGAGTGGAGTTCAGTCGACAAAGGGCTCATTTTGCTCACGATGATCTTGCCAATTTATGGTCAATATTTATTATGGTCATTCTATGTATTAAGCCGCCATGATCGTGAAAAATTAGTCAATGTGGCATTAACGACTGAAACCATGAAAATTGAAGTCGGGTTTATCATTGTCGGAGTATTGATTCTATTTTTTGGACTTTATTTACGACGAACCAAACCAAATAGCCTGATTTTCCAGCATGTTGCATTACATTTCTTTTCACTCACTTTAGTGGCAATGAGTTACACGATTGGCACGGTTTCCTTCTGTGCGGGTCTGGTGCTTCTCGGTGCGCCAGTTTTTGGCTTTATTCTTCTGGATCGTCAGGCGGTTTGGGGTGCGACGATTACTGCGCTCGCTGTTCTTCTTGGACTCAGCTACGCTACGGCTTATGGTCTACTGCCCTACGCACCCATCATGGTCACACCCACTGATCACATCAGCAACTTATTCTGGATGAATAGCGTCTTTTTCTTTGCTGCACCGTTTTTTATACCCATTATTTTGATGGCTGATCAAATGCTCATGTGGTGGCGCGAACGAGAAGAAAAAATTCGTCATATGAGTCGTACCGATGCGTTGACAGGCATTCACAATCGAATGAGTATTCTTGGCATTTTAGACCATGAAGTAGCGCGCGCGGAACGCTCTAAAAGCTCTCTTTCATTTGTGATTCTAGATCTCGACCACTTCAAAAAAGTAAACGACGTCTGGGGACATCCGATGGGTGATCTGGTTTTAAAAACTGCAGCTAAAGTCTTAAAGCACAATATTCGTGAAATTGATGCATTAGGTCGTTATGGTGGTGAAGAGTTTGTTATTGTGTTGCCTGGTGCAGATCACATAGAAGCTCAGAAAATCATTGAACGTTGCCGGATTAAATTATCAGAGGCAGAAATATTTTCCGATAATAATACCTTGATCAAGGTCACGGCTAGCTTTGGTTTAGTGAGTGTAAATGGGCACACCGTTGAATCACATGCCTTGATTAAAACAGCGGATGAGGCATTGTATCTGGCGAAACATAGTGGACGAAATCGTATCGAAACCACGATATTCGAAGCAGTTTAACCCTCAATTATCCAATAGAACGTCTCTGATCATCAGTATCGCACTGGTTTCATGTGAACGGAGACACTTATTCGAGAACTTTTGATTGCCCAATATGCCGAATGCGGATAGTCTCTAAGAAAGAACGAATACTAATTCATTATAATTATTAGAGTGTCATATCTATGGATGATCAAAAACTTGAGCTGCCGAAGGCGGATGTTTTTGTGATACATCATTACATACAAGATACTAAACAGACGTTTGAATATCTAAAAAACCACCTCAGCTGGGCATATTCTGAAGGGTTGTCAGGGCGGCAATACTGCAATATGGGTGCGGACTATCTTTTTGATTCCGAAAACTTTCAAGATGGGCAGCCGATAGAGCCATTTGTCCTTAAAATCATGAGGGCGCTCAACACCAATTTCAGTGTCGCAATGAATGCAGCATATGCAAGTTTTTATGAAGACGGCGAGTCAGAACTGCTATTTCGGAATGATAAGGAACAGCAAGTTGATCTCAATCAGCCAATATTCATTCTCTCCTACGGCTCACCGCGATATATCACCTTCAAAGATATTGAAACCCATGAAGAATATGAATTTTTACTGAACGATGGAGACCTCTGCATCATGTCAGAGAATAGCCAAGTCAATTATTTACATGCTGTTAAAAAATCAACTGAATATAATGAACCTCGAATCGCACTTTCGTTTAGACGCTTTCATAATTGGTGATTGATAAAAAGAACACAAAGCTGAATATTCGAATGTTCAGTCACGACCCTCACGGCGCATGATTAACCTGTAGATGTGTATACGGAAATACTAATATCTATTTATGATTGTATTCATTGAGCATGGAAGGAAATAAAATGGATAATCCAGCGCTTACACAAGAAGTCACGGAAGAAGAGTTATCCGCTGCATTGCAGTCTAAAAATCGATTACTCACCTTTCCCATAAAGCTCGAAGAACTCTATCTTGATCTGCATATTCCTCGTGCGATTCGGCGTTTTCATGTGTTGTTGCCAATTATCATTTTTCTCTATGCGATTATAATTTCAGGAATTATTGATTTTATTCCAAAACAAAGCTTCTCACTCTGGCTCTCAATTGTCATCTCAGTAACGTCTACCATCCTCTTTGCGATGGCACTTTCTTTTTTCCCCATTTTTAATCGTTGGATTAAGTGGTATGGCACTGTCGCCAGCGCGATTGTCGTCGCTGCAACCATCATTATTACCAATCTATTTCCTATAGGTCAGAACTCACCCTTATTCTATGCCGGCATCATTTTTGCCATCGTGATTATTTATACATGTATTGGTCTGACTGTTATTTGGGGACTTGTGGCAACCATACTTGGGGGCTTGTCCGCTATTGTAATCATGGATTTTACAAATATCCTCGTCAATTGGTCCTTATTGGGTCGAATCTATATTTGCTCTAGTATTTTAGGCCTTGGACTAAGCTATGCGCTCGAAAATCAAGAACGCAAGAATTTTTTGAACACGTTGTTATTACGCATCACGGTGAAAAAAGGTGAAGAGCTGGCAAAACAATTGGATTCATTATCACGCCAAGACTCTCTGACTGGTCTTGCCAATCGACGTCATTTAGATGAGGTTTTGGATGATGAGTGGAATCGTGCTTTACGCCAGAATCAGCCGATAAGCATCATGATGATCGATGTCGACCACTTTAAGAATTATAATGACAAACTCGGGCATCTCGCGGGTGATAGTTGCTTACGTCAAATTGGTCAATTATTTGAGCGGATGACTAAACGCAGTGGCGAATTAGCCGCACGTTATGGTGGTGAAGAATTTGTGCTGGTCTATCCAGGCATGGATACGAATTCGGCAAAACAGCAAGCAATCCGTTTGATTGATCAAGTTGCACGTTTAGCAATTCCTCATCCAAACGGAAACTCAGTATCCTTCAGTATGGGTATTGCCATCTCAATCCCGACTAACGAGACCAATGTCGCGGAGCTATTACATGATGCTGACACCGCACTCTATAAAGCCAAAGCCAATGGTCGCAATCGATATGAACTTTTTAACGAAACGAGCATCGTTCTAGAGCGCCCTAATCGTTAAGCGTGAATACAAATATCACTCATGTGACGTTTTCGGATGAACGTCCCCAACCGAAAATGCAATCGGCCTAATCACATTTAGAGCGATATACCTTTTATCGTAAGGTGTAAATTCAGCTTGTGATCACTCTTATCTTGGAGCAACATATTCTTTGAACCCGAAAAGTTCTAAGCTCAAAATAGAAAATAAATGCCATCTTACAAGGTCTGACAAAATATGGCATTTTTCCAGACTTTGGGAAGCCGCCAATTCATAAAACACTAACTTTTCCAAAATGTCAGACTTGTTGCAATCTACACGCTGGAGATTGTCATGCCTAAATTCATCATTGAACGAGACATTCCTGAAGCAGGAAAGCTGTCAGGTGCTGAATTACAAGCCATATCACAAAAATCTTGTGGGGTGCTTAATCAATTGGGGCCTCAAGTGCAATGGGTTCAAAGCTTTGTGACCGCCGACAGAATCTACTGTGAATATATCGCCCCAAATGAGGAACTTGTCAGAGAGCACGCTCGATTAGGTGGCTTTCCCGCAAACCGCATATCGCAGGTCACATCGATCATTGATCCGACAACGGCTGAGTAAGTGTGCTCACCGAATAGGTAGAGCACTCTCGCTTATTTCATATAAGGGAGATCACAAAAATGGACAATTTCAAACAATGGGAAATAAACGCGCGGGAATATTCCAACTGTAATTGCGCCTATGGCTGTCCCTGCCAATTTAACGCCCTACCCACGCAAGGTCATTGTAGTGCGGTGGTTGCCTTTGAAATTGATCAAGGTCATCACGGCGACATCAATCTCGATGGTCTAAAAGTGGCGGGGATCTTTCGTTGGCCAGGTCCAATTCACCTAGGTCACGGCGAAGCAGCACTGGTGATTGATGAACGCGCAAAACCAGAACAGCGGGAAGCGTTGTTGCGTATTCTTGGAGGCCTAGATACAGAACAAGGAGCCACTATTTTCCAAGTATTTTCGACTACTTTAGACAAACTATATGATCCCATTTATGCCGACATCGATTTTCATATTGATATCGAGGATCGCAAAGCCCATCTGATAGTGAAAGACGTGATCTTGTCGCACGGAGAACCGATCCTGAATCCGATCACGGGTCAGGAACATCGTGTCCGCATCGACATGCCGAATGGCTTTGAATATACCCTTGCAGAAGCAGGACGCGGCTGGTCGAAGACATCAGGGCCAATCGCACTTGATCTGGCTGACTCGCATGGACACTTTACCGTTCTGCATCTCTGCCAAAGCGGCGTCGTACACTAACGATGGATGACACCGCACTGGAGCTCGTGCTGCGACGCGACCGAATCATTGTGGTGGCAGCGATCATCGTGGTCACCGCTCTCGCGTGGGCTTATGTATTGAAGCTCGCAACAGACATGAGCGGCGGCGATATGGGGTCAATGCTGCATCCTGTCTTCCAGTCGTGGACTGGTGAGCAATTCCTACTCATGCTAATCATGTGGGTTGTGATGATGGTGGGCATGATGACACCCTCCGCCGCGCCAATGCTGTTGCTATACGCGCGCGTCGGACGACAGGCACGACAACAAAACCATCCGTTTGCTGCAACTGGTTGGTTTGCAACGGGTTATCTTTTAACTTGGACACTCTTTGCACTGATCGCCACGGGTGCACAATGGCAGCTTGAACGTGCAGCTCTAATCACGCCAATGCTGGCGAGTGCAAGTCATGTCTTCGGTGGAATTTTATTGGTTGCTGCGGGCATCTATCAGTGGCTCGCGATTAAAGACGCTTGTCTCACTCAATGCCAGTCACCCCTCTCCTTCATCCAACAGCATGGTGGCTTCAGCGCCACACAACGCGGGGCATTAAAACTCGGCGTAAGGCATGGACTTTATTGTGTGGGTTGCTGCTGGGCACTGATGCTGCTGTTATTTGTTGGCGGCGTTATGAACATCCTCTGGATTGCAGGTCTCACCGTACTCATTTTGCTCGAAAAAATCATCCCGACGGGTCGCCTGATTCCACGTATTGCGGGAGTCATCCTCATCAGCTTGGGATCAGGACTCCTCACGTCCTTTTGATTTATTACTCACATTATTTACGTGTCACTTTCAAATGAATCCCTTCTAAAGAAGGCGCATGCAGTCGCTTCCCTGCAATCGCTTCATCAATTACACCAAAACGTGAACTTCTCGGGTCCCAATCACCACGCGCTTGCTCTATCTCGGCTTGAGTTCGACCTACAAAATTCCACCAAAGTAGAAGGTCTTCTTCAAACGGCTCGCCGCCAATCATCAAGACTCTGGCCCCAACTTCACAGCTCATCGTCACACTGGAATGCCCCACAGCAAAATACAATAACGAACCAGCTTCCAATGACTCGCCATCAACCGTTGCCTCGCCTTCCAGCAAGGTAATGCCGTGTTCAAAATTCAAATCAAGTGGCAGCTCAAAGGTACTGTTTTTTTTAGCAACTAAATCCACTGCAACAAGTGGCGTAAAGACAGAAACAGGTGAAGTAATCCCTAAACTACTGCCAACTAAAATTGTGCCAGAAAAACAGTCCGTTTCAACTACTGGCAACTCTGGATAATTTTGAAATGCTGGTTCCATATGACGATGACTATCAGGTAAAGCAATCCATAATTGTGCCGCATGTAGCCGACTAGCCTTATCAGTTGGTGAAATCTCGGCGTGCGAAATTCCCTTACCCGCTGTCATCAGATTGACCTGATTGGGATAAATCATTTGGTTATTGCCCAAGCTATCAATGTGCCTAACCGTGCCTTCAATCATCCATGTGAAGGTCTGTAAACCAATATGCGGATGTGGGCCAACATTCATCCCCTCACCTTCAACAAAATCCACAGGCCCTGCATGATCAAGAAAACACCACGCGCCAATCGTCCGCTGAAATCGATTCGGAATCATGCGTGCAATCTTGAGTCCTTGACCAATTTCTGCAACACGGCCTTCAATGCGAAGAATTGGACTATCAATACTCATGGCATTACTCCTGTCATTTTTTTCATAAAAATTATTGCTAGAACTTCATTGATTGTAGCGGCAGTCGAAGAATATTGGAGAAAGAATTCAAACATACACTGTTAAGTAAAAAATAAACGCTCAATTCAGCTTAGAAATGAGCGTTTATAAAAATTATTTAAGGTCTTAGAAGCTGTTTACTTTTTACGACCGACCACGAGAATCACCATTTTTTGATCTGCGATCGCGGGTAAAAAAATCTCTTTGGACTGTTTAAACGTCGTCATGAATTTTGCACCACTTACGGTTGGCATTTTTTGAATCACTTGATAACTATCTGATCCCGACTGATGTGCGATCGTCAACGTTGCTGGTTCTCCACCATTGGCAACAAAAATATTCCGCGTTTCGGAATCATAAAGAATGCTACCAGCATTATCCCCGACGGAGAATTGCGCGATGCGTGTACCCGTTAAGGAGTTGGTCACAACAGCTTTACGATTACGACACGTTGAAATTAATCGGGAATGATCAATGTCAAAGGCTAAACCCGACGCTTGATCACACCCCTCAAGTTTCCAAGTCGAGACGACTTTATCTTTGGAGGCATCAATCATTTCAATCGCCGAACTATTTGAAGCGCTATCTTGGACATTCATATAGATATGCCCATAGTTATCTGTGATCGCCTGAGTCGGCTTGCCAGAAGATTTAATTGAATTGACCACTTGCAGTGTTTTTGCATCAATCACATCGACAGTGCCACTTTGCTGATTAAACACATACACTTTATGAACTGCTGGTTCATAAAGAATACTGTCTAGTCCACTTCCTGCCACTGGAATATCTTTAATGCGGCGCATGGAATCTAGGTTAAAGACAGTCACCGTATTGTTTTGGCTATTACTGCTGAAACCTAGATTTAAGTCTTGGGCAAATGCAACACCACGCACACCTAAAGTGTCCGAGATCGTTGCCATGACCTTTTGGGAATCCAGATTCACGACATCAATTCGATCACCACGCGTCACATAAAGATGCAAACGACGATTGTCTACGGCAGTCAAATCAAACTTTGTAGCATCCCCCAGTGTGAACTTCGAACGAATTTCATAGGTTGAATCTTCTGCGTACGATGAAGTCGAAAGCAAAATGCTGAATGGCATGAGCAACGCCAACAATAACCTGAAGGTCATTTGTGTTTTCACGTGTAGATTCCTATGAATGACGAAAGAAGATTTTTTAAGCTAAAACAGAATCTAAAATAGTGCGCAAGATAATATCGACAAACGCCACAACTTGCATTGGCATTTTTATTGAAAAATCATTGATATATGATCAATTATGGATATGTACAAGAGATGAACATCGATGATAAATATTGATAATGAGCTGTTGAATACTTTAAAAAATAAGTCTTAAAACGTGGCAAGTCAGTAGAGGAGCAACAAAAAACGCGAACATAAGTACGCGTTTTATTTATTTCAAAGCAACAACTTAAGAATGTGTCATATCAATTGGCACAACCCACTGCGCAAATTCAGCTTCAGTGACAAACCCAAGTGCCAGAGCCGCTTCTTTCAGGCTTGAGCCTTCTTTATGCGCTTTCTTCGCAATCGCAGCCGCTTTGTCGTAACCGATATGTGGATTCAACGCGGTGACTTGCATCAAGTTCTTCGCCAAGTTTTCTTCGATTTTTGGCAAGTTTGGTTCGATACCCGTTGCGCAGTTATCGTTGAACGCTAAGCAAGAATCAGAGATCAATTGAATGCTCTCTAACACGTTATGCACCATGACTGGCTTAAACACGTTTAACTGGAAGTTACCTTGGCTACCTGCGAAGGCCACCGCAGCGTCGTTACCAAACACTTGCACCGCAACCATCGTCATTGCTTCGCTTTGTGTTGGATTGACTTTACCTGGCATGATCGAGCTGCCTGGTTCGTTTTCAGGAATGTTCAATTCGCCGATACCGTTACGTGGACCACTCGCCAACCAACGCACGTCGTTTGCCATTTTCATCAACGCGCCAGCCAAAGTACGCAGGCTTGCAGATGTTTGAACTAACGCATCATGCGCGCTCAATGCAGCGAATTTGTTTGCTGCTGATTTGAATGGGTATCCAGTTTCTTTTTCGTAGTAGCTTGCTGCTAATGCACCGAATTTTGGATGCGCATTTAAGCCTGTACCTACCGCTGTACCACCGATTGCGAGTTCATATAGACCCACCAATGCATGACGTGTTTCAGCAATACAGTAATCCAATTGTGCAACCCAACCACCGATTTCTTGACCCAAAGTAATCGGTGTTGCGTCTTGCAAATGGGTACGACCGACTTTTACCAAATCTTTGTACTGTTCAGCTTTTGCTGCCAATGTGTCACGGAGAACTTTTACGCTTGGGAATAGTTTTTCGTTCAGTTCCAACACCACGGCAATGTGCATTGCGGTTGGGAAAGTGTCGTTACTTGATTGTCCACGGTTCACATGGTCGTTCGGGTGAACGGGTGATTTGCTACCCAATACGCCGCCAGCGATTTCGATACCACGGTTTGAAATCACTTCGTTTGAGTTCATGTTGCTTTGTGTGCCTGAACCAGTTTGGAACACGACGAGTGGGAAATGCGCGTCTAATTTGCCTGCGATCACTTCGTCAGCCGCTTGGATAATCAGTGCTGCGATGTCTTCTGGAATCTGACCCAAGTCGCGGTTTGCTTCTGCTGCGCCTTTTTTCAGGATACCGAGGCTGCGAATCATTGGACGGGTGAATTTAAAACGATCTACACCGATTGGGAAGTTTTGAATACTACGTTGGGTTTGTGCACCCCAATAACGGCTGTTTTCTACATCCAGCGCGCCCATCGTGTCGGTTTCAATACGAGTAGTCATGGTATTCCTCTTTTAAGTGGTCGTTTAAATGCGCTCTTGTGAAGTGCATTTTTATGCATGAAAAATCTGTCGCAAGATTATACAAAAATTTGCTTTCTCTGGGTTGGGTTTATGACATTTTAAAGTTTGATGTTTGGTATATTCGCTATGGTCATTGAGATGAACGATAAGAATATAATTGTGACAACCAAACCATGATGTAATGAAACCATTTGAATGTAAAAACCTATAAGTTTTCTTGACTTAACTAAAGCTGAATGACATATTCAGCTCGACATTTATTAATCAAAATAAGTATCTTATGCGCAAATTTTCATATTTTTAAGGAGTGAATATGGCTACGC
Source organism: Moraxellaceae bacterium (assembly GCA_025363155.1). Classification (GTDB taxonomy): domain Bacteria; phylum Pseudomonadota; class Gammaproteobacteria; order Pseudomonadales; family Moraxellaceae; genus Aquirhabdus. The sequence goes on along the minus strand of JANYEL010000211.1, from coordinate 15,724 downwards.
CAAGTAAGAAAGTTGACGTAAACCTAATCAAGAAAGACGGATCAACGACGGAAATTTTGAAAGTTGAGTTTCTTCCGCAAGCCAAAGTGCTTCTGTTTAACGGTACAAACTCAAGCATTACCGTAGATCAAGCTAATATTGTGAGCTTATCCATACAAGGCGAGTCGTACTTGATGACCAGTGTTGAAGTAACTGAGAGTGGGGTTACTGTCGTTCGTGTACAGTCAAATTGACTACTATGGCTATTCGGCACCGCCTAACAATTCGTTTAAGGAGCAACACCGTTTAACTCCAACTTTAGTATCGTGGATGGGTTTTGACCCATCACTGGTAATCAACATCAAGGTAATATTCTTTTTTGACGTGATTGGAACTATGTAGACTTTATTTAGAATGACAGTTGAGTTTCAAATGCTGCAAGATGGGTTAAAACCCATCTACGATTTCTAGATTTCCACAATGCAAGATAGGAAAGTACCTAATGAATATAAGAATTGTGATTTCAAGTTTGATTCTGGCAGCAATGCAAATGCTTGTTACATTGCCTATAGCTATGGCTGACGATGATGGGCATGAGTGGTTAAAATCTGCCCCTGCATTTTGTCGCTCAGAGCCGTACAGTAATTTAACGCCTAAACAAATGTCGAAGTGTAATGAGGCCGCCTTTCGATATATGTCAAAGAATTGGAAAACTATTAAGGCATCGAACGGCCAAGTCTATGAAATTGCCTTAGATACTATAACGCGGCCCCTCCCAGCAAACTCTGATCCTCGTGCCTCGTTGCGTGCTGCTTCGGTACTCGTGTACATCTCTGAAGGGGATACCTTCAATCTAGATAATGTGTTGCATTTTTATTTTGATTGCCATGATCGATTTCAAACCTCTTCTTCATACTGGTCTCCAACTACCTACGCACCACCGCTTTCCATTGCTGCAAAGATTTCCTCTATAGCATGTAAGCACACTATTTTGCGAACTAATCAAGTCGAGCCGCGCTCTACGACGAATGATAAGAGCTACGACCCAATACCTCCAGCTTGGAACATAAAGATTGGTTTGCCCGGAACATTATCCGTCGGAGCTGAGTACTGCACTCAATCTGGCAAGTGTGAGTCTGTTGGGAACGATATTGTTGGGTTCACCATTGGCGAAACTGCTGTTGGAGGTATACAAGGTTGCCAATCGACTCCTGATGCTGAGCCGTGCCTAAAAGCTAGAATTCCAGTGGAGGTTCTTGCCGCGAGCCGTAATGGAAGCGTCATCGTTCGTTTGCATGAAAAAAATTATGGGGTAGGAGGTATGAGTTGGTATAAACAGGAGCCTGATGGATCTTATATTGGTGGCCCAGTGTCAGTCATCTATCAGGGAGTAAGCATGCCATTACAAATGTATCTCCAACAAAACCAATTGTCACAATGAGAAATATGCCTAACTCAAACATTAGAACTATCGTAGGCTGGGGTTAACCCCAGCACCGACAGTAAAGTGCTGGGGCAAGCCACCAGCCTACGAAAGTTATTTCCAACGTAAGCGGAAAAACAAATAATGAGTGATCTACAACGTTATATCCAAAACCGTAAAATCGAAGATGCTGTTTTTTCAGAAGGCTTTGATGAAGGTTACAAAGCTTTCAAAATAGGCGTACTTTTACGTCAATTGAAGGAGAAACTCGATGCCTCTATCACCCCAAAAACTTAAAATTCGTGAAGCTTCACGTGATTTAGGTGCAGAGTTGCTTGAGTCGGTTGATGATGTGTTAGCTGGTCGAGCCACTGTTACACATAAAACTGCAGGTCCTTTAGCCCGCGTCGCAATAAGCCCAAGCGCATTGCGACAGCAGAAATAAAACCCATGAACAGCATGTAAAATCCCAAACAATCCCCAAAATAAATGGTGTTTGTATATCATATGCACATGTCGCAATGCCCTTTGGTTATTGCGACCTACGCTTGCTTTGAACCAGCGGGCAAAAGGAAAAGGTAGTTGCGCCTTTTTTCATATCAAATTTTCGAGATTTTAGGTGTTGGACGCGACATGAAAAAAACTGTCATCTTTGTAGTGATCATTGTAAGCGTGATTGTGCTGTCGGTTGTTGGCAGAAATTTTGTTAAGCAAAAAATGGCCGACCAAGCCGCCAAAAGTCCCGTCAATGTCGAACAGCCTGCCGTCGCCAAGGTTGCCTTAGCGTTTGATAATGCTGACGAAGCTGCACGGTTTGAAGCGATCACGCATCTGATCAACGCCAAGAACAAAGACCTGTCCCTACCCCGCGAGATCAAGACAGGTATATCGTTTGAGCATATCGACATGCAGGACGGCAGCAACATGATCGAAGCCAAATTCCGCTTCACCGATGATATTGCCAAAGACGTACAAGTCACCAAAGCCAAGTCTGAATTCCGCCAGATGAAAATGAGCCTCTGCGCCATGATGACCAACCTGTCATCAGCAAACCAAGCAGCTCTGTTCAATCAACATACCTTCTATCGGGTCAAGTTTTACGATAAGAGCGATGTGTTTGTGGCGAACAAGGATTTGGAGTTGGTGAGTTGTGTGGGGTGATTTGAGGTTGTTCGAGGGTTATCAGGCACTATCGAAAAAGTCGTGTAAGTTATTTATTTGTATAAATTTACGAATCGACAACTATCGACCCCAAGCAAAATAACTTGCGAGTAAAGCTGACGGTAAGATTTTGACCTCGTATTCAGACCCAGATTTTTACCGTTATGGCTATTTCGGTCCTGACATCTGGGCGCAATCGGCGTTAGAAGGAAAACCAACTGCCTTCAAAAACAAACGTAAATACAAAAAAGCCCAACATTTACAAAACATTGGGCTTCATTTTAAATCTATTTAGCTAAAACAGCCACAGATACAATAATACGTGAAACACGTAGACATATATACGTTAAAAACGTACAATCACTAAAAATATAACGCAAGTATGTATATGCTGCTGACAATCGTAGAAACACCTATCTTTGAAAAAATGTGGCCGAAATATTGGACAGAAGAAGAACGAGAAGCCTTCGACATCTTTATCGCCGCGAATCCAGAAGAAGGCGCAGTAATTCCAAAAGCAAATGGACTTAGAAAAGTTCGTTGGTCAATGAAGGAAAAGGGTAAATCTGGCGGTGTCCGCGTGATTTACTACAATCAAGTTGCAAAAGGGCAAATTAGTTTATTGATTATGCACTCGAAAAGCGAAGAGGCAGTCATCAAACCAGCAGATCTGATAAAGATCTCAAAACTGATGAATCTGATGTAGAAAGGCTTAAAAGATTTTACTCTCTTTGGATTCGAATCAAAGGGGATTTAGTCTTAGATGAAGTGTACTAAACACACTAAGGAAATTTATCATGACCGTATTGAAAGACAAAGAGCTCAAGAAATTTGAAGCTGATCGAGATTTTAGTGCTGAATTGCTTGCGAGTGTTGAGCAAATGGTAGCTGGTAATTTTGCAAAAAAAACAATCGTAGAAGTACCTGATATTGTAGAGGCAAGACAAAAGACAGGATTAACGCAAGCTGGTTTTGCTGCTCTTTTAGGCGTATCTAAAAGAACTCTGCAAGAATGGGAGCAAGCTAGAAGTAAACCAAGTGGAGCAGCTCAATCTCTTATTAAAATTGCTATAAGGCACCCTGAAATATTAAGAGAACTACAAACTACTTAATACAAAAAAGCCCAACATTCACCGAACATTGGGCTTTGATTTTTTCAGCTAATTACTTCGTTTCGTTAAATAACTCACGACCAATCAACATGCGACGGATTTCCGAAGTCCCCGCGCCGATCTCAAATAGCTTCGCATCGCGCCATAGACGACCTGCTGGGTAATCATTGATATAACCATTACCGCCCAACACTTGAATCGCTTGGCCTGCCATCCATGTGGCTTTCTCTGCGGCATACAGAATCGCACCCGCTGCGTCTTTGCGGACTGGCTCTCCCCGATCCGCCGCTTTAGCAACCGCGTAAAGATATGCAACGCAGGCATTGTAGCCGACATACATATCTGCCAGCTTGCCTTGCATCAATTGGAATTCACCAATCGCTTGACCAAACTGTTTGCGCTCATGGATGTACGGTACAACCAGATCAAGCACCGCAGCCATAATGCCGAGTGGCCCCGCTCCGATCACGATACGTTCGTAATCCAGACCTGACATGAGGACTTTTACGCCGCCATTCACTTTGCCTAAGACGTTTTCGACGGGCACACGGCAGTTTTCAAAAACCAATTCACAGGTGTTTGAACCGCGTAAACCGAGCTTATCGAGTTTCTGTGCGGTGCTAAAACCTGCATAATTTTTTTGAATGATGAAGGCTGTAATGCCTTTTGAATGTGCTGCCACATCCGTTTTTGCATAGACCACTAAAGTATCTGCGTCTGGGCCATTGGTGATCCACATTTTGTTGCCGTTTAAGACATAGTGGTCGCCGTCCAAATCGGCACGTAATTTCATGCTGACGACATCAGAACCAGCGCCCGGCTCAGACATTGCCAATGCACCGATATGTTCGCCACTGACGAGTTTTGGCAAATATTTTTGCTTTTGCGCTTCAGTACCATTGATATGAATTTGATTCACACACAGGTTGGAATGTGCGCCATACGACAAGCCTACAGCCGCCGATGCGCGAGAAATTTCTTCGGATGCAATCACATGCGCCAAGTAGCCCATGTTGACGCCGCCGTATTCTTCGGCAACGGTCATACCGAGGATGCCGAGGTCGCCCATCTTGCGCCAGAGTTCTAAAGGAAAATGATTGTCCTTATCGAAGTCTTGGGCAAATGGCGTAATTTCTTTTGATGCGAATTGGCGAACGCTGTCACGCAGAGCAACCAGCTCAGGGCTTAGTTCATGGTTAAAACTAGAAATATACATAATGGCTAAACATCCTTAAAAAAACATTCTTTAAAAAACGCGCTAAAAAATCAAAATTGAATATTCAACTAATTCACAAAATCGACTCTTAAAACTTCTTCGCAAACACATGCTTTCATCATTTGTTATCGTTCAACGTCAATACAAGGTATGATGACTGCATTCGATAACGCTATAAATTCATCACTGTTGACACATTAAATCGCAGTGCTCAGGTTCTATTATGACAACTGATCCAACTTCTCAATCTGGTGCGAATAAAAGCACCGATCCCTTACAAGGTCTGACGCTAGCGGTCTTACTCGAACGCCTTGTCGCCGTTTATGGCTGGGAAGAATTGGCTCGTTTAGTCAAAATTCGCTGCTTCAGTCATGACCCGAGTATCAAGTCCAGCCTAACCTTCTTGCGACGTACACCGTGGGCAAGACAGGAAGTGGAAGACTTATACGTCAAATGGGGTCATTACGCTTGGCAACAAACCCAGACACCTAATTAATTACTTCTAACTTTTTTCAATTCACAATCTTTTATTACATATCATTCAAAGCTTGGAACACACTATGAAAATCATCGCCCGTAACTTAGCCCGCGAAACCACCGAAGAAGAACTAAGAGCACTCTTTGCCGAGTTCGGCGTAGTGGAATCTTGCAACTTGGTCTTAGACAAAGCAACAGGTAAATCTAAAGGTTTTGGCTTCATCGAAATGCCGCTCTATGAAGCGCGTACCGCAATCAAACGCCTCAACACTAAACGTATCGGCGGCAGTGTCATTCGCGTGAAAGAAGCCGAAGAAGCTGCGAAGTAATCGTTTCGTTACTGCTTTGAAGTCTTCCCCTTCAAGGGGAAGATTTAGATGGGGATGGTTCTGAGTAAAAATCAAAAGCACCCCCATCCCAGCCTTCCCCCTCAGGGGAAGGAGCTTCAGACATCAATCCGCAGTAACCTGCATCAACACTTGACGCTTTTTCACTTGCACGCCAATGTGCGCAGAAATCGCACCGACTACACCATCACAGTTTGACTTGATTTGTTGCTGGATTTTCATCGCTTCCAAGATCAAGAGTGGTTGATCTTTCACCACTTTGTCGCCCTCGGCAACGAGGATGTTGACCACAGCACCATTCATCGGTGCGCGAATCTGACCATCACCCGCTTCATCAGCAGCTGCAGGCGGTGCGTGAGTGACATCAACCAAAGTCAAGTTGCCATTGCCCATATCAAGGTAAATGGTGTCGCGGCGTTGAACGTAAGCAACCGATTTACGCACACCTTGCCAGATATAAACCAACTCATTAGTTTCACGAGACAATACTGTCAAGCTCTCTTTCTCTTCGCCATAAACCAAAGTAAATGTTTGGTCATCTTGATCAATAGAGAGCTTATGAACCACGTCACCGACTTGAACTTTCAGTGGAATGGGCAATTCAACGCCTGTATGCCAGCCTTGTTGTTTCGGTTGGTAGACCAGCAAACTTGCTGCCACTGCTAACGCTTCATGCGTTGCAAATGTAGGTTTCAAGCTCGGGTCTTGCGCGAAATGGGTTGGAATAAATGCAGTATTGGTATCGCCTGATACCAGCACTGGATTTTTCAGCAAGTTCACCAAGAATTGCTTGTTGCTGTTCACACCGAGCAATACAGAATCTTCAATCGCACGCGCCAGCAAACGAACCGCATCGGTACGTGTTTTGCCGTAAGCAATTACTTTTGCGATCATTGAGTCGTAGTGTGGGCTGACTTCGCCAAGGCTGGTCATACCATGATCAACACGAACACCCGGTAAATTTGCTGGTTTCCACAGCAAGATTTCGCCAGTTTGTGGCAAGAAATCTGTACCTGGATCTTCCGCGTACAAACGCACTTCAACCGCATGACCCGTTAAGGTCAGCTCATCTTGTGCCAGTGGTAATTTTTCGCCATTTGCAACACGGAGTTGCCATTCAACCAAGTCAGTACCCGTAATCAATTCAGTCACTGGATGTTCAACTTGCAGACGTGTATTCATTTCCAAGAAATAGAATTCACCTGAACTGTCGAGCAAGAATTCAACCGTACCCGCGCCGATATATCCACAAGATTTTGCCGCTGCAACAGCCGCATCACCCATACGTTTACGCAAATCTTCCGTCATGACTGGACATGGTGCTTCTTCGACTACTTTTTGGTTACGACGTTGAATTGAACAGTCGCGTTCAAACAGATAAACATGGTTGCCGAGCGTATCCCCGAACACTTGAATTTCAACGTGACGTGGTGCAATGACCGCACGTTCAAGAATCATTTCGCTTGAACCGAATGCATTGAGTGCTTCCGATTGTGCCGTTTCCAGTGAAGACTTCAGTTCACTTTCCTGATGCACTAAACGCATCCCGCGACCACCACCGCCTGCTGAGGCTTTTACCATCAACGGGAAACCGATTTTTTTCGCTTCCGCAATCAAATGCTCAAGGTCTTGGTTGCCACCTTGATAACCAGGGATACATGGCACATTCGCTTCAAGCATCGCAATTTTAGACAAGCGCTTGCTACCCATCAGCTCAATTGCTTCTGGTGTTGGGCCGATGAATGTCACGCCTGCTTTGACACATGCTTTGGCAAATTCAGCATTTTCTGACAAGAAGCCATAACCAGGGTGAATCGCATCTGCGCCTGTTTTACGCGCGGCGTCTAATATATTTTCAATGCGCAAATACGAGTCAGACACTTTAGCAGGGCCGATACACACAGCTTCATCGGCATATTGCACATGTAATGCGCCAGCATCCGCTTCTGAATACACGGCAACAGTGCGATAACCCAATGCTTTGGCCGTACGCATCACACGAACTGCAATCTCACCACGGTTTGCAACTAAGACTTTGGTAAATGCCATACGGCCTCCAGACCACTTATTAAATAATGCACTTAATGCAAAAAGCTAATTCAAAAAAAATTCAGAAACTGGGGAATTATTCCGCCCAGCTTGGTAAACGTTTTTGGACAAACGCCAACGTACCTTCCATGCCTTCGGTTGCAGCCGCTTCGGCAAATTTGACGGCAACATCATCCAGCAAACCTGACAGCAGCTCATGCCCGACACGATGAAGAATATCTTTGGTGACACGACTCGCATTCGGGGCTGTACGCTTGATTTGTTGCAGCACTTCAGCCAAGCCAGCATCCAGTTGTTCAACATTTTCAAATGACTGATGAACTAGACCGATACGAGCAGCCTCAGCTCCTTCGAAACGATTGCCTAACAACGCATAGCGACGCGCTTGCGTCAGACCAATACGTTGCACAACAAACGGTGCAATTTGAGCAGGGATCACGCCCAGACCCGTTTCAGGCAGACCAAATTTGGTATTGTCCAAACACAACGCCACATCAGAGACACATGCGAGACCAAAACCTCCGCCCAGCACTGCCCCTTCAAGCACAGCAACAACGATTTGTGGTGCGTTATTGACTATGTCAATCATCGTTCCGAAACCACGATTAAATTTGACATACACATCGTGCGAGCCTTCTTCCATCGCTTTCACGCGCAGACCCGTCATATCCTTTAAGTCCGCGCCTGCACAGAAACTACCGCCCGCGCCGCGTAGCACAACACCGCGAATCGTCGTGTCATCTTTGATGCTTTCAAAAACGGCCATTAACTCACTGACCATCTGCGAGCTCATCGCATTACGCACTTCGGGACGGTTTAAAAGCACATGTAAAATGGGTCCTTGTTGATCAAGGACTAATGCTTGGGTATCTGGTAATGCCATCGTCATGTCGCTCATTAATTAGGAAGATAAATGAAATGGGTCGATTATTTTTTCTTGGTAGGCAAGATATCCATGAGCTTGCAAATAATGCCCAGCATGACTTCATCCGCACCACCACCAATCGATGCCAAACGACCATCACGGTACAATTGGCCTGCTGGGTTTTCCCACATGAAACCCATACCGCCCCAATACTGCAAGCAACTATCAGAGACTTCACGGACTAGACGTCCCGCTTTTAGTTTCGCCATTGATGCCAATTCAGTGACATTTTCGCCTGCCACATGCAACTCACAAGCGCGATACGTTAATGCACGCAAGGCTTCCACTTCAGTTTTCAATTCAGCCAAACGGAAATGCACAACTTGGTTGTCCAAAATGGATTTACCGAAGGCATTACGTTGACTGCAATACTTAATCGTTTCTTCAATCACACGATCCATACCGCCAACCGCATTCACCGAACCCCATAGACGCTCTTCTTGGAACTGCATCATTTGCATCATGAAGCCCGCGCCTTCGACACCAATCAAATTGCTTTGTGGGACACGAACATTGTCAAAGAAAATCTGACAGGTCTGAGAAGCGCGCATTCCCAATTTCTTTAACGGATCAGAAAAGGTAATGCCTGCAGTTTTGTTTGGCACGACGATCAGTGACTTGTTGGTGTGTGGATTGCCGTCAGAGGTATTCGCCAGTAGACACAAAAAATCACCTTGAATCGCGCTGGTAATCCACATTTTGGTGCCGTTGATGACATAGTCGTCACCGTCTTTCACCGCAGTGGTTTTGATCGCGGCAACGTCAGAACCTGCATGTGGCTCTGACACTGCAATCGATGCTGAATATTCACCAGAAATCGCTTTATTCAAATACTTTTCACGCAGCTCTTGGCTACCAAAACGCGCAAGCGCTGGCGTTGCCATATCCGTTTGCACGCCGATTGCCAACGCAACACCGCCTGAATGACAACGGCCAATTTCTTCGGTGACGACGAGATTGTAAGAATAATCGAGACCTAAACCGCCATTTTCTTCTGGCTTACAAATACCGAGTAAACCCAATTCGCCCATCTTGGCAAATACTTCATGCTGCGGGAAAAATCCTTGCTCTTCCCACTTTTCGACATTTGGGTTGAGTTCTTTTTCAACAAACTGGCGTGCCGTGCGACGTAGTGCATCATGTTCTGCGGTAAATTGCATGACTAATTCCTTTGATCAAAATTGCTATCAAACCACTTCAATAAATTGATTTTCTCCTTCCCCTTCAAAGGGAAGGCTGGGATGGGGATGGTTTTAACGTCAACATCAAAAACACCCCCATCTCTTGCTAAGCAGTGCTTCTCACCCCCCTGAAGGGGAGGACTTCAAAGCGATAAAAACTAAAAACGCGACGCACCAAACGTAATCGGATTGAGCGTCCGCTGATTGGCTTCATGAATCGTTTGCAAGACAAAAATCAAAACATTTCGGGTATCACGCGGATCAATCAACCCATCGTCATGACCATGTGCAGTGTTGAACAGCGCGGTGGTTTGTGCATCCAGTTTTGCCGCTGTGGTTTGCTCAATCATGTCCAAAACATTGTCATCAGGAACCATTCCACTTGAGCGTTGCTTTTCCTCGGCAACGATACGCAGGACTTTACCTGCCTGTGCGCCGCCCATCACCGCAGTACGAGAACTCGGCCATGCAAACAAAAAATGTGGCGACAATGCCCGACCACACATTGCATAGTTACCCGCACCATAGGAACCACCAACAATGATAGAAACCTTAGGAACGGTTGCATTGGCAACCGCTTGAATCAGCTTTGAACCATGCTTGACGATACCATTCTGTTCAGCATCCGTACCGACGATAAATCCAGTAGTGTTATGCAGGAAAATAAGTGGACGTTTGGTTTGCTCGCACAAATGAATGAACTGTGCGGTCTTGGTTGCACCTTGGACGGTGATCGGGCCATTGTTGGTAATAATCCCAACCAACATGCCACCCATTTTTGCCCAACCACACACAGTGAACGAATCAAACTCTTGTTTGAATTCTAGAAATTCAGAATCATCAACGATATGGGTAATGACTTCCTTCATATCAATCGGTTGTTTAATATTTTCTGGAATCAAACCGAGTAAATTATCAATCGGATAGCGCGGCTCTAAATATTCCGTTGGCGTTGTTGGAGTCTGTTCTTTCCAGTTCAACATTTTGACAATATCGCGTGCCTGACGAATGCCATCTGCATCATTCTCAGCGAGATATTCTGCTGTGCCTGCAATCATTGCGTGCATTTCTGCACCCCCTAAATCTTCACCATTGGCTACTTCGCCTGTAGCCGCAAGAAGAAGTGGTGGGCCTGCAAGAAACATTTGTGTTTGTTTGCGAACGACAATGATGTAATCCGACAAACCAGGTTGATACGCACCGCCAGCAGTGGCATTACCATGTACCACACAAATCTGCGGTATACCAAGCGCTGACAAACGGGCTTGGTTAGCAAAGGTGCGTCCAGCATTGACGAATACTTCACCACCATAATTTAAGTTTGCACCCCCACTTTCAGTGAGATACATCACAGGCAATTTGTTCTGCACAATAATTTCATGTAGACGCAATGTCTTGATCATACCCGCGGGTGAAATCGTACCGCCTTTGATCGCGCTATTGCTGGCAGTCACCATACAACGCATACCATTCACCATGCCAATGCCTGCAATAATGCCACCGCCTGCATCAGAACCGTCTTTGTCGTCATACATCCCATAACCAACCAGACCACAGAGCTCAACAAAAGGAGTGCCTGGATCAAGCAGCAGACGCACACGGTCATGGGGCAAAATCTTGCCCAATTTATCGAATTTTGGCTTAGCAAGAAGCGACTTATCGATGACCTTTTGCTGAATCGAACGCATTGCAGCAATAGATTTCTCAACAAACTCACGATTTGCCGCAAACTGTGAGCTATTCGGATCAAGTGTCGTTTCAAGAATTGCCATTATTTTTTACTCTGGTGAACTGATTACTGGGCTTAGCGATTTATTGAAACAGCTATAGACGACTCATTAAGAGCCTTTCAATACATCGGGAATAAACGCACGATGAAAACCATTGAACGGCTCGTTATTCTTGGCATCCATCAGCGGATACGACGGTGTTCCGAGCGACGCTGCACCATCAATCCGAATCATCACGCCATTCACAAATGCCGACGCTTCGGACAATAAGAAGCACGCCACCGATGACACTTCTGATTCTGTACCCATGCGCTTCAGCGGCACTTTTTCCGCCAAAAACGGAATCATTGCGCGGAACGCACCTTGGTAGGTATCCATGCCCGAAGACATAATCCAACCCGGTGCTACACAATTCACCCGCACGCCTGATTTTGCCCATTCGATCGCTGCGGTTTTGGTGAGATTTTCCACCCCTGCCCGCGCTGCACCTGAATGTCCCATGCCTGGCATACCGCCATGCATGTCTGCGGTCATATTGACAATACTGCCGCCATGTTCACCCATCCACTGGTTATACGTTTCACGCATCATCAGAAACGTGCCATGCAAATTATTGCGAATCACCGAATCAAAACCATTGAATGAAATGGTTTCCAGTGGCGCAGGAAATTGACCGCCTGCGTTATTAAATAACCCATCAATGCGACCAAATTCAGCCAACACCGCAGCGATGGTCGCCTTCACTTGATCTTCTTGGCGAATATCACAAACCAAGCCGCGAACCTTGCCGCCGTCTGCTTTAATCTCGGCAACGATGGCATCCAGTTTTTCTGGCTTACGACCTGTAATCACGACTTGCGCACCCAGTGAAGCAAGTTCATGTGCCGTACAACGACCGATACCCGAACCACCGCCAGTCACGATGACGACTTTGCCAGCAAAAGCATCTGAGCGAAAAATTGATTGATACGACATGTTTGATATTCCACTTTTATAAATTGGTTCAATTAAAATTTAGCTCCTTCCCCTTCAAGGGGAAGGCTGGAATGGGGATGGTTTTAGAGTTAGAATCAAAACCATCCCCATCTAAATCTTCCCCTTGAAAGGGAAGACTTCAATGCAAAACATCACGGGATCAAAAACAATGCTTCTCATGGGGATGGATTTTGCTCTTGATTTTCATCACCTAAAAACTTACTTCAATAAATCAGCAGGAATCTGCACAGGCATATCGAGCAACTGCTGACCCAACGCTTTACCTTGTGGGTCAATGCGCAAACTTGCCATCCCACCGCCGCCCAATGCATTGGTCAAGAAGAAGTTCATCGCATTCAAACCAGGTAATTCAAAGCAAAACACGTCGCTATTCGCACCGTCCAAAACATGTGCCATATACGCCCGTACGGTTTCCGTATTTAGCGATGCACGAATGATCGGCAAATATTCTGGTTTACGCGCAAGTACTCCGAGGTTAGACGCATTACCTTTGTCACCGCTACGGACATAAGCCACTTTAATCAGCGGCACTGTGATCAATGCCCCAGCTTTACTTAAATCAGCGACTTCACCAGCAGTAATAGGTGCGAGTGGAACATGTTTCACACCAGTTGGCACATCAATAACAGTGCGTACGCCATTCAAATCCGTTTCAACTTTACATTGATCTTTATCGACCAAGAACGAGAACAACTTAACGACTGGCGACACTTTTGGACGTCCACCCATGATGCCAGCCAGACCCGGTGCCATGCCTGTAGACGCCTGAGCAATTTCAGAAGCCAAGAACGCACATGCTTGTTGAATCGGATGAGTAACCGCGATTTTCAGAACGACTTCACGCGTATCCGCATGACGACCATGAGGGCCGTAAGTGCTTTCAGTACCGAGGTATTCAATGTGTTTCTCGGTAAAACCTTGCACGCCTTTTTCTGCCAAGACACGCTCACACTTGGTCAGAATTGCATTCGCCACTCTTTCTGCTTTACGTTTAGCATCAATACCCGCGATCACGAAGCTCACTAGCAAACGGTAGCCATCCATATAAGTCGTGCTGACTTTGTATTGTGACGTCGGCGCACGACCACGCGCACCACTGACTTTCACACGATTCTCGCCAACTTGTTCGACATGCACATGACTAAAATCTGCAATCACGTCAGGCAACAAATAAGATTGTGGATCGTTGATTTCATATACAATCTGTTCGCCAATCGTCGCAGTACTAATCAGACCACCCGTGCCTTCAGGCTTAGCGATGATGAAAGAACCATCCGCAGACACTTCTGCAATCGGGAAGCCCATGTTGTCATATCCAGGAACAGTATCCCAATCGGTGAAGTTACCGCCGTTACACTGTGCGCCGCACTCGATCACATGGCCTGCAAGCGCCGCTTGCGCTAAATGATCATAGTCATTCACGCCCCATTTAAACTCATGCATCAGCGGCCCAATGACCACCGCAGAATCCACCACACGACCTGTAATGATAATGTCCGCACCCGCATCCAATGCATCACGAATCGCCACTGCGCCAAGGTAAGCATTCATACTGACGATCTTGTCTGGCATCGCTTGACCACTGAACATTTCCGTTGTGCCAGCAGCACGCAGCGCATCTTGTCGATCCATCAAGTCGTCACCAAGAACAACGGCAACTTTCAAATTCAGACCAGCCGCATCAATCAGCTGTACCAACGCATCACGGCAAGACAGCGGATTGACACCACCTGCGTTGCTCACGACTTTGATTTTTTTATCCGCAATTTTCTTTAAAAGTGGTGCCATGACGTTTTTGACAAAGTCATGCGCATAACCCAATGTTGGGTCTTTTAACTTGGCGCGCGCCATGATTGACATCGTAACTTCAGACAGATAATCAAATACCAGATAGTCAATTTGCGCTTGATTCACAAGCTGGAAAGCAGCGGTATTGGTATCACCCCAAAAACCCGAAGCACAACCAATTTTGACCACACGTCCTGCATCTTGGTTTTGAGTACTTTTCATGGAATCAGTCACGATTTCTTCACCTTTGTTAAAGTAGACGAACAATACCAAGCAAGCGCTTGGTTTGTAAATAGCATTATGTTATTCTTTTTTGACCAAAGCGCTCATGTACTATCGTCCGCAATGGTAAAATGAACGTAATTCAATGTTTTATAATGGCATTCACTGGTCACCAAGTTTTAATGAAAAGTGAATACTGAAACATTGTGCGATAGGTTCGACAATACTCTTTTTAATGGGAAGTCGTCTGTGAATCATTTAATGTCACCAGAATTGCTCCATGCCCTTCCCGCCATTGGCGGAATGGACGACAGTCCGCGTGGTCGCGTATTGCGTGCTGCCGCATACCTGTTTCACGAGCAGGGTTATGCGCGGACGACTGTGCGCGAATTGGCGCAGATGGTTGGTATTCAATCAGGCAGTTTGTTTCATCATTTTAAGAGTAAAGATGCAATTCTGTGTGCGGTGATGAGTGAAGCGATCATTTATAACTTGCAGCAAATGCATCAAGCCATTGAGAGCGGCGCAACGCCTGCGGAACGACTGAAAGGTTTGATTCGGGCGGAATTAGAATCGATCAATGGCAATACTAGCCATGCGATGGCGGTGCTGGTTTATGAGTGGAATGCGATTACCGAGCAGCAGCAAGTACCTTTACTTGCAATGCGTGAAGAATACGAATCGCTGTGGGTGAATGTATTAGACGACTTAATTCAAGAGGGTAAATTGAAACACGATGCCTTTATTTGGCGACGTCTGATCAGTGGTTCAACGTTCGGAACTGCGCTGTGGTACAAATCGAATGGACGTGTTTCGATTGCTGAATTGACTGAAGTGTCTTTTGCGATGGCAATGGGGCAATAAATAAAGTACCACCCTTATGATAATAACGACGATAGTTGGACATAATTCAAAAATGTATTGTTTGGGTTAGAATTATGAATATTTACCGAAAGGTGCAATGCACTTGGGCTTATTGCACCCTTGTATTATGACTCTGCACCTTGTTAGATTACATTGCTAACGATAGTGCCTGATGGAATGGAGTTGTGTGCACCCTTGAGCTAATAACTCGTAACGTAGATCCAGCCCATTTCATCAGTTTAATCCATTTTAAC
>JANYEL010000201.1 GCA_025363155.1 Moraxellaceae bacterium | reverse complement strand
GCAGCTTCTAAAGCAGGCGTCATCGGTTTGGTTCAATCAACTGCACCAATCCTGAAAAAAGGCATCACCATTAACGCGGTTGCACCAGGCTTCATCGAAACTGCAATGACTGCTGCAATTCCATTTCAAATCCGCGAAGCGGGTCGTCTCATGAACTCGATGTCACAAGGTGGTCAACCTGTTGATGTGGCAGAAGCGATTGCATGGTTTGCAAACCCAGCATCAGGTGGTTTGAACGGCAACGTAGTACGTGTCTGTGGTCAAAGCCTACTCGGCGCATAAGATGCAGACCCTGCAACACGAATAATTTTTTACATAAACGTCGTACTTTTTCTGAAAGGTGCGGCGTTTTTTTGAATATGATAGCGGCACTGAATTCCCCTATTCTTACTTACTTTAACTTATTTTTTATAAATCGAGCATTGTTATGCCAAACCGTTCGTTCCAATCGATTCCAAAACCTTTGGGTTTGTTTGCAAAGGTTGCTTTAAGCACACTGAAAAAAAATACTTTCAAGACTTTGCCACAAGCTGAGTACAGCGTCGACGCAGTCAAAATCGACCGTAAACATCTGTCTTCTTATAACAAAATTTGTGGTTATCAAGATTTAGACACATTGCCACCATTGTACTTAGGCATCCTATCTATGCCTTTGCAATTGTCGTTAATGGTTGGTGAAGATTTCCCATTTGCGATTTTGGGTATCGTGCATATTCGCAATACAGTAGAACAGTTCAAGCCTGTGAATGTGAGTGATACCATTGCGTTGGCAACACGTTTCGGCGAAATCACTGCGCATGAGAAAGGTAAATTATTCACCTTCATCACCACTGCAAAAGTGAAAGGCGAAATCGTTTGGGAAAGCGTTGCGTATTATTTGGCGCGCGGTAAAACTGAAGGTGTCGTGCCGAAGAGTACTAAGAAAGAAACACGCTTAGCGCCAAAAGCAAATGACATCAATGAAGATTTCGTTTTGTCAGAAGATTTGGGTCGTCGTTATGCGTTAGTCAGTGGCGATTTCAACTTTATTCACATTCATGCTGTGACTGCAAAAGCGTTTGGTTTCAAACGTGCGATTGCACATGGTATGTGGACTAAAGCGCGTTCGCTTGCAGCGCTGGGCACTTTACCAGATGCATACTTCATCGATGTTCAATTCAAGTTACCAGTATTTTTGCCGAACAAAGTTCATTTACAAGCACAGAAAGTTGGTAAGAAAACAACTTTCGAGTTGACTGGGGCTAAAGATGGCAAGCCGCATTTGTTCGGTACGCTTCAAGCACGTTAATCTAATTTAATGTTTAAAATACGACTCTTCCTTAGTTAAAGGGAGAGTCGTTTGTTTTTATCAATTTTAATAATAAGATTTTTGGATTCATCATGAATAAGAAACATGCGGTAGAGTTTTTGAATTTTTATAAAAAAGTAGTTTTGAATACGACGTTAATATTTTCACTTACTCTTTTTTCGACCGCCCAAGCACAGCAAAGTGTTGTCGAAAATCCAATGTTGTCATCAGCACCAGTTCGTTATGGTAGTTACAGCAACTCAGTCCCACGCGTACAAACGCAGCCTGTTACAACGCCTACGACTCAAACCAAAACTACTCGCAGTACAAAGAAAGAGGCGAGTACAGGTTCAGTTAATATCAATAGTGCCAGTGAAACTGACTTAGTAGCTTTACCCGGAATTGGCCCATCAAAAGCAAAAGCTATTGCGGAATATCGCCTGCAACAAGGGGGCTTTAAGTCGATTGATGATTTGCAGCAAGTAAAGGGTATTGGTCCTGCGACACTGGAGAAGTTAAGGGCGCATGTGACTTTATAGGTTTTACTCAACTGAATAGCTCATTGAACCTGTCGAAATGCGCGGGGATAGGCTGCGCACTTCGACAGGCTCAGTGATCTAATGGGTGTGAGTGTGATCAATAGGCAATAAAAAACCGCTGACGAATCAGCGGTTTTTTGCATTATCAGCGAGCTGATAAATTAGTGGTGGTGACCACCTACGCCATGTGCATGACCGTGTTCCAGTTCTTCTGCAGTTGCTGCACGAATCGCAACAATTTCAACATCAAACGTTAACGCTTGACCAGCCAATGGATGGTTTGCATCAACAACAACGATTTCTGAAGTTACGTCTTTAACGGTTACAACTTGTACGCCGTCATCAGTTTGTGCTTGGAACTGCATGCCAACTGTAATGTCATCAACGCCTTGGAACATGTTACGTGGCACTTCTTGAACCATTTCAGCTTGGTATTCGCCGTAGCCTTCTTCTGGTTCAACAGTGACTTGGAACTTGTCGCCAACTAGTTTGCCAAGAAGTGCATTTTCCAAACCTGGAACGATGTTGTGTGCGCCATGCAGGTAAACCAATGGCTCGCCTTGTGACTTGTCGAGCACATCACCAGCTGCGTTGGTTAAAGTGTAGTGAAAGTTCACTACTGAATCATTTTGAATGGTGGACATGCAAGTCAATCCAAGCTAAT
>JANYEL010000180.1 GCA_025363155.1 Moraxellaceae bacterium | reverse complement strand
TGCTGGTCAGATTAAACAAAACAATCTATTGGATCTAGTTCGACAAGGAGTTCATGCCTTCGCTTTACTTGAAACGGATATGACGGCGGAAACTGAAAAATACATACCTATCGAATTGAATGTGCGCGGCGAATTTCAGAGTGAGGTGCGCTCATGAACGCACCTGCACGAATCAACAATCCGTGGTTATCAGAGTTGAGGGTGGCTGTATGAACCGCTTCTGTCGCTTCATCCTGACCCAAAATCAAGGTGGCTACTGCATATCGCAGCAACCTGAAACAGACCAACAAATTATTAAATCTCTGACCGACTTGTTTGGCGACAGACTCGTTCGCGTCGAGATTGGCGGAAGAATTATTGAGGTGCAATCGTGAATTACTACCAACACCATATCGGCGATTTCATGCGCGATACAGCGAAGATTCGTTCCTTACCTATGGTCTATGCCTTAGCTACTTCCGATTTGAAGTTGGTGAAGATTGGTATGACTAAATCACCACGCCAGCGGTTTATTAACATTCAATCCGCGTGTCCTTTTGAAGTAAGTCTTTGGCTAGGCATTCGCACACCAATTCCACGAAAAGTAGAAAAAGACCTTCACAAAAAGTTAGAAAAATTCAAAACAAAAGGAGAGTGGTTTTCTCTTTCTGACGAGATGCTTGATGGGTTAATTGAATATTTTAACAAGACAAATGTATCAGTGAGAGGTGCTTTCAATGCACTACTATGAACGAAATATTGGTGATTATCATCGTAAAGCAGGACGCTTAAATATCCTTCAGCATGGCGTTTATAACCTGCTTATTGACGCTTGTTATGACCGTGAACAGTTTCCAACGCTTGAAGAAGCGATTGATTGGGTATGGGCTGAAACTGATGAAGAAATCGAAGCAGTTAAATTTGTGCTGCGCAAGTTCTTTAAGCTCACTGATGGTCTGTATGTACAAAATCACATTGCGGAAGATTTAGTGGCTTACAAAGATTTTGCTAAAAAGCAGTCTGAGAACGGGAAAAAAGGCGGTCGTCCACCCAAAAATACAAGCAATACGACTAAGTCTGGGATTAATTCGGAAACCCAGAATAACCCAAACGAAACCCAGAATAACCCAAACGAACCCAACGAAAGCCTAAACCATATAACCATAGAACCATATAACCATAAACCAGAAACCAATTTAAAAATTAATAATAAAAATGATCAAGAGCAAAGCGAGGGTTTGCACAAGCCGTTTCACGGATCTGAAGTCGGCATGTTCAAAGACCTTCAAAAATTTGAACCAGATGTAACCGAAGATGGGATTCGTAATTCGGCGACATTCAACGGCGTAGATTTAATGCATGAGATGAGCAGAAGAATTAGGGTTCATAAGCAAAGCCAAGCTTCACAGGAGATAAACCTGTGAGCCTCCGCATGTCCGAAGCCCAAGCCAGGTTATATCTTGGCAAGCACTACACGCCGCCGAAACCAATCAAAAAACCAACTGGATCAGCAAAGAAAAAACAATCTTCGCAGGGTGAGGAGCTTATGGCCTTGCAATTGCGCTCGATGAATATCGAATTCACAACTGAGTTCAAGTTTTGCGATACACGGAAATGGCGCGCTGATTTTCGTATCTTGAACACTCAGATACTTGTTGAGGTCGAAGGCGGTATTCATTCAGGCGGTAGACATACGCGTGGCAAAGGTTACGAGAAGGACATGGAAAAGTACAACTGGGCCACGGCGAATGGTTGGCTAGTTCATCGCTTTAGTACAGAAAAGGTAAAAAAAGGCGAAGCAATTAAGGATATTTTAGCATTACTGAGCGGAGGAGATTTCAATGGCTAAACGTTCAAATACCGAAATACTACTGGAAGCGATTGAGGACTTACATGCTCTAGAGCAGATTGTCACGCGTGAGACGTTGATGGAACACACAGGCCTAAAGCTGACGGTGATTGATGACCGTGTGGCACTGTTGATCGACAGCGGCCAAGTACATCGTGTTCAACGCGGTGTGTTTGTTCCTGCGCCACAACACAAACCTGCACGCATCATCAGTAAGACGGTTCTGCCTGGTGGAATTGTAAAGATTGAGATAGGTGATGATGTCTGGACGCTTACACCACGCGAGAATCGAATGCTTGGTGAGCTTATGGCTGGTGCAGGACAGCAGAGTGCAGCCATTGAGCTAGGGCATCAAGCGGCCCATATCTCAAATGAATTGGGATCTCAGGTGCGTGAGAGTAGACGTGAAATTAATGAGCTAAGACGGTTTGTTAATGATTACGTGAAAGCGCAGGTCGTGGAAACTTCTCCCACAGCCACACAAGCCAAATTAAATTTAGACCCGGCGTGATTGCTGGGGTATTGGAGATTGAAATGAAAAATATTATACAAGTTTTAGATTTAAACCATAAAAAACGCTTGTTCGCTGTTGGTGATATTCATGGTTCTTACGATCTTTTGATGAATCAATTGCGATTGGTTGGATTCTCTTTTGAAGACGACATGCTCATTTCAGTCGGTGATTTAGTTGATCGTGGCGTGCAGAACAGAGAGTGCATGGATCTTATTGGCCAGCCTTGGTTCATGGCCGTGCGTGGTAATCACGAGCAAATGTGCATTGAAGGTATGACATCGGAAAACGTGCGTAAATGCCATCGTATGTCAAACAATGGTGGCGCGTGGTTTTATGAGCTATCTGACGCGGAACAGTCATACATCGTAAAACAAATGGAATCATTGCCAATTGCATTAGAGGTGAGCTTTAACGGTGAGAAGTATGGCTTTGTCCATGCACACGTTGAACAAAATGACTGGAATGATTTTAAGAGCGAATTAGAAGGTGAAACAGGTGCGTTCTCAGAAAGATCTGCTGTTGACTTGGCGCTATGGTGCAGAGATCGTATTTATCAGCCATCCAATGAAAATAAATATAAGACGGTCAAGAACATCGACGCTGTGTTTATGGGGCATACGATAACGCCACGTCCTATTGTGCGTAACAATTGTTATTACATCGATACTGGTGCTGTCCACTCAGGTAATTTAACGATCATGCAGATTTGGGAAAAGCGACAGCAAATACTCAATTAGCAACTCTGTACATTTAAAAAGCCCATTTCTCACGATCTGGGCTTTTTGCTGTCTGTAGCCCCTGTAGGCTTGGACTTGGTTCGCACATGCAATCAACATCACTCCATGATGTCGTTCCGAGAGCTATAACATGACTGAAATTAAGCAACCTAATTGGGAGAAGATCGAACTTGATTATCGGGCAGGTATTAAGAGCCTACGCCAGATAGCGTCTGAGCAAAGCCTTTCAGATACAGCGATTCGCAAGAGAGCCAAGAAAGATGAATGGACGCGCGATCTATCTAAAAAGATTCAATCTAAGGCTGAGGAGTTGGTTCGCAGAGAGGCAGTTCGCACTGAGGTTCGCAGTGAGCGTGCAGCAACAGAAAGACAGGTTGTTGAGGCTAATGCACTTGATCTAGCCAACGTTCGGCTATCTCAACGCACCAACATTTCACGTTCAACAAAGATCCTCATGAGTCTATTTGATGAACTTGAATTGCAGGTTGGACAAGAAAACGCAGATCTGTTGGTTCAGCTTGGTGAGTTGATGTATGAACCAGATGAAAGGGGCCAAGACAAACGTAACGACTTGTACATGAAGGTCATCAGCTTAAGTGGTCGGGCTGCAACAATGAAGTCTCTAGCTGAAACACTCAAGACTGTTGTTGCACTCGAACGACAAGCCTTCGGCCTCGATGATAAAGACAACGCACCTGTTGATGCGCTCACAACACTGCTTCATGGCATTGCTAAGACCAGCACAAACGCCATCATGCCTGTTGCGCTTGATCCTGAACATGAAGAAAGAAATTAACCATGTTCAGGGATGAGGGTTTTCCGACGACTGCACTGGCAACTAATATTGCTAGAAGTAATCACGTCGCAAGCCCTTCAAATATTATCTTTGATGAACCTCTTGTGCCGCTTCCAACAGACGCGGCAGAGCTTGCACGCTGTTTAGCTGATCCGATTTGGCGTATCACAAGCGGTTGCTTGTACAAGATCATGATCAAAGGAGACGATAAGGTTGGAGATGATGGTCTGCCTGATGAGGGTGATTCATTCATCCTTCCATTCAAGCCTAATCGCGCACAGAAACGATTTCTAAAGCGACTCTGGCATCGCAATCTGATCCTGAAAGCGCGTCAGCTTGGCTTTACAACGCTCATTGCAGTTATATGGCTGGATCATGCGATGTTTAACGCAGATCAACGCTGCGGCATCATTGCTCAGGACAGAGACGCAGCAAAGGTTATTTTCCGTGACAAAGTGAAGTTTGCGTATACCAACCTTCCTGTAGAGATCCGTGACCGCTTCCCACTCGCAGCAGACAATGCCGACGAGCTACTGTTCGCACATAACAACTCATCTATCCGTGTTGCGACATCCATGCGGTCAGGCACGATCCACCGCCTGCATATATCCGAGTTCGGCAAGATATGCGCTAAGTACCCAGACAAAGCGCAAGAGGTGATGACTGGTTCGATCCCAGCAGTTCCAACCAACGGCATATTGGTAATCGAGAGTACCGCAGAAGGACGCGAAGGCGATTTCTTCAACATGGTGACTATTGCGGAACGCAAGCACGCAAGCAAGGTCCGTTTAACGCCAAAAGACTACAGGTTCCACTTTTACGCTTGGTGGGATGAGCCTAAGTACCGTCTTGACTCGATGACAGTCACAATTTCACCCGAAGAACACGCCTATTTCGATGAAGTTGAGCACAAGGTCCGCGTCGATATCGGCCTTGAAATTCGCATCGACCCAGATCAGCGCGCTTGGTATGTCGCTACTAAAAATGCGGACTTCACAGGCGCAGAAGAACGGATGTGGCAAGAGTATCCGTCATATCCTTCTGAAGCATTCCAAGTCAGCAGTGTTGGTAATTATTACGCAAAGGACATGATCGAACTTCGCAAGCGTGGCGGTATTACGCGTGTGCCTATCTTGGGTGTTCCAATCAACACGTTCTGGGATATTGGTAATGGTGATGGGTGTTTTATTTGGTTTGCGCAAGAGGTAAACGGTGAGGATCGCTTTATCGACTGCTACGAAGCCCACAACGAGGATTTACGGCATTACGTCACAGAATTGAAGGCGAAGGGCTATTTGTTCGGTACACACTTCCTACCGCACGACGCAGGCCACCAACGCCTCAGTGATTTCAATAAATCTACTGCAGACATGCTTCGTGACTTGCTGCCTGGTGAGCACTTCATCGTCCTACCTCGCATTGAAGAATTGATGTCAGGTATCTATCAAGTCCGTAAACACCTGAAGGGCGCGTATTTTGACGAAACCAACTGTAAGCTGGGTATTCAACGGATCGAAGGCTACCGCAAGAGGTTTAGCCACAAAGATAATCGCTACACCGATTCACCGGACAAAAGTAACGGATGTAGTGAAGGCGCAGATGCTTTGCGTCAATGGGCGCAAGCCAAAGAACTTGGGATGTTGGGTAGCGCACAACGCACCAACTCATACAAAGAAGCACCAGCAGCCGATTGGCGGCTATAAGGACAATGACCATGCAATACGATAACATTCCAAAAGGCGACGATGCACTCACACAGCAAGAGTACAGCGACATTGTGCGCGAGATAGAAAATCAACCGAGTTGGAGACGTACCGCTGACAAAGAGATGGATTATGCAGACGGTAATCAGCTCGACAGTGATTTACTGCGTAAACAGCAGGAGATTGGCATTCCTCCTTCCGTTGAGGATCTGATTGGCCCAGCGTTATTGGCAATCCAAGGTTTTGAGACCAAAACACGTACAGATTGGCGTGTCACAGCGAGCGGTGAAACAGGCGGCCAAGACATAGCAGACGCGATTAACTTCAAATTGAATCAGGCCGAGCGTGAATCTAAGGCAGATCGTGCGTGTAGTGATGCGTTTCGTGGTCAGATCGGTTGCGGCTTGGGTATTGTCGAAGTGGCCAAAGAATCCGATCCTTTCAAGTTTCCTTATCGCTGCACATCAATCCACCGCAATGAGATTCACTGGGATATGAAAGGCATCGAGCCTGATTGGTCAGATGCACGGTGGTTACGCCGTCAACGCTGGTTAGCACCTGAACGTGTTGCATTGGTATTTCCTGATAAGAAAGAACTCATCATGATGTGCGGCAACTACGGCGCGTCATGGTTCGATCATTCTGCTGCCGCTGATGGTGGTGTAAGCACTGGTTTACAAAACGCATGGAACGAAGGGCGTGCGTGGACGATGCAAGAGGAACGCTGGTACAACACAACGAGCAGAGAAGTCTGTATCTCAGAGATT
Organism: Moraxellaceae bacterium; assembly: GCA_025363155.1. Lineage (GTDB taxonomy): Bacteria > Pseudomonadota > Gammaproteobacteria > Pseudomonadales > Moraxellaceae > Aquirhabdus. The sequence goes on along the minus strand of JANYEL010000180.1, from coordinate 37,727 downwards.
TGGTATCGACGCTGGGTAAGCATTCCAGTCATCAAAACATCAGATGGCCGTGTGGTTGAATATGACGACAACAACTTAAATCACAACATCGCGGTCGCACAAGGCATAGCGAAAGTAACGTACGCAACAGTGGCGCGTGTTCGTCGTGCGTATTGGCTAGGTAGTCACCAATTGCATGATGGCCCAACACCGTATTCGCATCGTCTTTTTCCTTACGTGCCATTCTGGGGTTTTAGAGAGGATTTAACCAATATTCCTTACGGCTACGTGCGTGGGATGAAGTATTCACAAGACTCACTTAACAGTGGTAATAGTAAGCTACGTTGGGGTATGAGTGTTGTTCGGACCGAGCGCACAAAAGGCGCAGTAGATATGACCGACAATCAGTTACGTCGCCAAGTCGCACGGTCAGACGCTGATATTGTGCTGAATGCGCAACACATGGCAATGCCTGGTGCTAGATTTGAGGTAAAGCGCGACTATACGTTGACTGATCAGCATTACAAGATGCTGCAAGACAATCGCCAGACCATTGAGCGTGTTTCTACTGCTACAAACGGTTTCATGGGTAAGCAAGGCACCGCCACATCAGGTTATCAAGAGTCACAACAGATTGAGCAATCAACACAATCACTATCTCGAATCATGGATAACTTCCGTTACGCGCGTGGTCAGGTAGGTGAGTTGTTGATGTCAATGATCATTGATGATATGGGCGATGAGCCACAAACGATCATCATTGAAGGGGACTCAGTCAAAGAAGATCGCGCTGTACATATCAATAAGCCTGAAACGGATGAGCATGGATTCACGTATCTATCTAATGATTTGCAGCGCACACGTCTAAAAGTATCGCTTGAAGACGTGCCAAGCACGAACAGCTATCGTGGTCAGCAACTCAACGCGATGTCAGAAGCAGTTAAATCGCTTCCTCAAGAATACCAAGCAGTCAGCTTGCCGTTTATGGTCAGTCTGATGGATGTGCCGTTTAAGCGAGACTTTGTGCAGGCCATTCGTGACGTGCAACAAAAGCAAACTCCTGAGCAGATCCAACAGCAGATTGACAAAGGTATTCAGGATGGACTGGTTAAATCTGGTCACGACCTGAAACTACGTGAGTTAGAGCTGAAGGAACGCAAAGGTGAAAGCGAGATCAAGAACATCGATGCACGATCAGTACAAGTAGGTGTACAAGCGGCCTTCTCAGCAATGCAAGCAGGATCATCGATTGCGATAAACCCAGCTATTGCTCCGATTGCAGACGAAGTGATGAAGGGCGCAGGCTATCAACGTCCACCTGTAGGTGTAGATCCTAATTTCCCAATACCTGAAGCTGCACCCTTACCGCAAGGTCCGGGCGTGCAAGGTATTCCTCCTGTCCACACGAATACTAGCCCAGTATTTCCACCAGTTCCGAGTCATGGCCCATCAGCTATGCAAGGGATTGAAACACCAACAACGTCCGATAATTTGACAGCAGGAGAGACGGAGTGAGCCATAAACTTTTAGAGCAGATTCGTAACGCGCAGTTGGTGCAACCTGCGCAGCCTTTACCTGAGCGCACAAAAATAATTTGTCATTACGATATTAAGGAGTGGGCTATACGCATGGCTCGATCTAAGCCGCAAGCAGCAGTAGCATTTTTAAAATTAGCAAGTGGTTGATGTGATGAACGGTCTCCACCCATGCAATGACTGCGACCCAGCAACAGGACTACGCAAGCCATGTCCTGAATGTAAGCCAGTCATTGCAGGCCAAGCGATCACACCGCCATTGTCGGCAGCGGATCATGAGCGTGCATTGCAAATGATTGAACAGCGCACAGACCTAAGCAATGAACAACGTACAAAGATGCGTGAATATGTGGAGAAGCATTATCTGAACGCCACACTGAATGGTTAACTGATTGGTGCAACACCTAAAAACTTTGAAGACAGGCCTATACACCTTTGTATAGGCCTTTTTTTATGCTTTTAAATTACTGATAAGTATAGATATGAAGCATTTTTTTGTTGCATTGAAATTATATTTTCATTGCATGAATTGACAAATGCGTAAGTCACAACATACGTCAATTCGTCACCACCCCTGTAGGGATGGAATGTATCTCTACCCATCGACACACTTACTCCCAAGTAGAGCACTCATTGTGCGAAACGATGAGCGTGGCAACACGAATGCTTAAAACCTATATGCGGTCACGGCGATATGTGACAGGAACCAAGCATGACAACAGAAACAGATGCACAAAACGAGTTGATCCAATCGTTTGAAGGAAACCTTTCACCAGAACAGGTGGCACAACTTTTAGAGTTGTCCGATGGCGATACTACTGCAACTGCAGTGGAATTAGGTAATGAGCCAGACATTACCACTGCAAATGGAAAAGGTGAGCAAGCAACACCAGCGGCAGGAGAAGGCGGTGAGCCAGATCCAGCAAAAGCGGTGCTACTTGCGAAGGACGGCATTCACACCATCCCTTACGACAAGTTGGTGGAAGCACGAGAAGGCGAGAAACACTGGAAAGCACAGCACGATGCCGCGCAGGTACAACTGCAAACGCTACAGGCTGAGGCAAAAGCGCGTGCTGAAGCAGGCGCAGCACCTACCGTCGTTGACAACCAAGCAGCCACGGCACAAGCCGCGATTGAGCAAGGTGTTGATGCGAGTATTTTCGGTGATTTCTCAGAAGAAGCCTTGGCAAAAGGTATGCGAACACTGGCCGAACAAAACGCGGCCTTGATCGAATCGAAAATTGAGGCTCGTGTACAAGCCTTGGTGGACAAAGCATTGCAACCGCTACATGCGCAGCAAGCCACCAGTGCTACCGAGTCACATTACGGTGCGATCTACGCAGCTCATCCTGATGCTGACTCTATCGCGGAATCGAAAGAGTTGTCGGATTGGATTGCTACGCAGCCTACCTTTGTGCGTGACGCGTATTCGAGTGTCCTTGAAAAAGGCACAACGGAACAAGTCATTGAAATGCTGGGCCTGTTCAAGCAAGCGAATGGAATAACTCAGCCGACCAACACAGAAACCTCTGCGGAAACTGTGAAGGCGGCAGCAAAAGCGGCCCTTGCGAAAGCGAGTACACCGATCCCAGTCAGTCTATCCGATTTCCCTGGTGGACGAGCTGGTGCGGGTGCGACACGCGACGAAGCACTGGCCGAAATGACTGGAAGCTCGCTTGTGGATGCCATGCACGACATGACTCCAGAGCAAATTGAAACATTCTTAAGCCGACGCGTTTAACGTCGGTCATTTTTGGAGAGGAACATGTCTGCTAACAACACGCACGCCGCGTATGGCGACAAGACGAATATGGTGCAACAGGCCGCAGGCTTGTTTGCAATCCACCTGCAACGTAAAAGTAAACTTTCGCAAATGATGGGCAAGATGCCTAAAGGCGAAAGCGGTGCAATCGACACGATCCGCAAGCAATCCACCAGCCAATTGCCGTTTGTGCGCTGTATGGATTTGAGCAAAGGTGCTGGCGATGAAATCAAGTTCAACTTGGTTCAACCGTTTGGTGCGATTCCGATCATGGGTAGTGAGAACGCAGAAGGTCGCGGTACTGGCTTGGGGATTGGTGAAGATCGTTTACGTGTGAATCAAGCGCGTATTCCTGTGAGTCTGGGTGACACCATGACTTCGATTCGCTCACCTGTAGATTTCCGCAAGCTGGGCCGACCTGTAGCTCAAGCAACAATGGATCGTTACTGCGATCAGTCATTGATTGTTCATGCGGCTGGTGCTCGTGGTTTCCACAACAACCTCACTTGGAGCGTGCCGCTGGCAAGCGACTCACGTTTCAGCGATGTGATGGTGAACCGCGTTAAAGCGCCGACCAAGAACCGTCACTTCATGGCTAAAAGCGGTGGTGTATCAAGCTTCAAAACCAACGGTGGCGAAGTTGATATTGCATCGACTGACGTTTTCAGTATGGGTGTGGTTGATTCATTGCGTGCAGTGATGGACGACATGGTAATGCCACCACCAAGCGTAGTCTTTGAAGGTGATATGGCCGCAGAAGATGAGCCATTGCGTGTTTTGTTGGTCACACCACTGCAATACAACCAGTTTGCGTCAGATCCTAACTTCCGTTCCGTGCAAGCAAATGCACTGAAGCGTGCAAGCCAAGCGAAACAGCATCCAGTGTTCTTGGGTGAAGTCGGTATCTGGAATGGTTTCTTGATCATCAAGCAAAACATTCCGATTCGCTTCTTTGCAGGCAATGAAATCAAGTATTGCGCATCAAAGAGCAGTGAAACTGAATCTTCTATCCTTGTGCCTGCTTCATTCAGCACTAACTTTGCGATTGATCGTGCAATTTTGCTGGGCGGTCAGGCGGTTGGTGAAGCGTTAGCACAGTCTGATAAATCGGGTATTCCGTTCTTTTGGTCTGAAAAAGAGCTTGACCACGGCGACAAGGTTGAGCTGTTGATCGGTGCAATCCGTGGTGTGTCGAAGATCCGTTTCGATGTGAACATGGGTGATAGCAATGAAATTACAGACTACGGCGCGTGTGTTCTTGACACCGTGGTTCCACTCAATCAGGCGTCGTAATACATAAGATGGCGGAGAAATCCGCCTTCTTCCTTAACGTTTACTATTTTGGAGGCCAATCATGGCTACAGTGAAACTTAAAGGCTTAGGTCGTCGCCAGTTTGGGTTAACAGCTCCCTACGGCAACCTTTCGTCCTTGTCGTTTGCATTGACGACTATCGCGTCAGGTGCAGCAGATAACAGCGATTCAACCGCGGCAATTGGTATTGGTGATGTCATTGATCTTGGCCCATTACCTGAAGGTATGAGCTTACAAGATGCGTCTATCTTCGTAAAAACAGGCATGACCGCAACCATTACTGGTTCGCTCGGCTTTCAGTACGAAGATGGTGTTGATGATACGACTGTTCCGCAGGACGCGGCTTACTTCATTGCAGGTGCAACCATTGCGACCGCTGGTCGTTATCGTGCGAATACTGGCAATTTAGTTGTTCTGCCTAAGCCTGCACGCTTGATTCTCACAACCGCCGTGGCCGCAAATGCCAAGGTGAGTGACATCAAGGTAATTGTGTCGGGTGAACTCAAAGGCTTCCGTTAATCGTAGGCTGCAATCAAAAAGGGTGGGCTAGAGCGATCTAGTCTGCCCATTTTTTAAGGAACAACAACAATGAAACAGATCACTATTGCAATGGTCGCTCACGCTATCAATGCCGCTTACTGTGCATCACTGGGCGATACATCACAGCCTACATGGGAAAATGCACCAGACTGGCAGAAACAAAGCGCGGAAGCAGGTGTAGGTATGCACATTGCTAATCCCGATGCGACACCAGAACAATCACACGAATCATGGTTAGCTCAAAAGGTCGCCGAAGGTTGGGTGTATGGCGAAACCAAAGATGCGGACCTTAAACAACATCCTTGTGTGCTGCCTTATGCTGAACTCCCAGTAGAGCAGAAAGCGAAAGACTATTTGTTCCGTGCTGTTGTTCATGCGCTTAAAGACATTGAAACATCTGATGAGCTCGTCAAAGCAGCATCACCGACGATTGTCGCGTCTAATATGCCAACACCATTGAACACCGTACCAGTGGAATACATCGGTAGTCATGAAAAGTGGACGGATCATGTCTATCACTCAGGTCTTGAGTTCACTACTGGTCAAGTGCGCAATGTGCCGAACGCTTTAGCGTCGAAACTACTTCGTCATATCGACTTGTTTGCACGTTCTGAGCAAGTTCTCACACCAACAGTGGCTGAAGCAGACGAAACAAGTCAACTCATTAGCGATACTGAGCGCCATCAAGCAAAACTGGAAGAACAACGTCAAGAACTTGATGTGATCGACTTAGTTAATTCGATGGACAAAGAAGCTGTGAAAGAGTACGGCATGAAGCATTACGGCATCAATATCAACAAGAGCAAGTCTGTTGAGAATATGCGTGCTGAATTGTCAGGTTATATTGCTACAGCAGGCTTGTCATGATCCTATCTGACTTGATCGATAGATTTCGCACGGATGCGAACGATAAGGCGCAACCTTATTTCTGGGAAGATAAGGAAGTTATCGCTTGGTTTAATGACGCAATCATTGAAGCTGTCATTCGTGGCCGTTTGATCCATGAGAGCGCAAACCCAAGCATGTGCCGTATCAGTCTTTCGACAGGTCAGACTGTATGTAATCTGCATAAAACGATGTATGAGCTGGACTATCTGGCTTATCAAGCAACAGGCCAGACTCACGTATCAATCGTTTGTCTGGTATCTCAGGATTATTTGAATCATTCAATTCCAAATTGGCGACAATTAGAAGGCGTACCTAAGTACGCGATTCAAGGCGATAAAGGTTTACGCGTCGTGCCTAAGCCTTTGAGCGATGGTGTTCTCATGGTTGAAGGTTATCGTCTACCAAAAACACCGCTTGAAGTCGGCGATGACGAGCCTGAGATTAATGAGGCACATCATCAACATTTGATTCAATGGGTATTGCATAAAGCATTCAGTATTCCTGATACCGAAGGATTTGATCCGAACCGGGCATCGAAGGCAGAAAGTGCATTCACACTGTATTTCGGTGCGCGGCCTGATGTTGATTTACGCCGTATTACACGCGAGGACACTCCTCAGAACGTCAAAGCATTCTGGATATAAGGAGCACACATGACTGCCGTTAAGTTAAAACTAAAGATTGAACAGGGTGCCACATTTCGCAAGCGTTGGAGGTGGCGATCAGGCGGCGTAATTGTAGACCTGACGGGCTACACAGCACGGATGCAGATACGTCCTGATGTTGATTCGGATATGGTATTAGCTGACCTAACTACACAGAACGGCAAACTCTTTATTGAAAATAAAGAATGGTTTGGTATTGATCTCAATCCTGAGTTTACCGCAGGTCTTAATTTTGAAGATGCTGTGTACGACTATGAATTAGTTGCGCCGAATGGTGATGTTTGGCGGATGCTCCAAGGAATATCAACTGTATCGCGTGAGGTGACACGCAATGACAACTGAGATCATTAGTGATGGTAATGAAACTATCATTGAAATAACAGAAGAAATTGTTATTGAAACAACAGAAGAAATTATTGAGCTAATTACCGAAGGTGTTCAGGGGCCTATAGGAATTAAAGGTGATAAAGGTGATAAAGGTGATAAAGGTGATAAAGGTGATAAAGGTGATAAAGGTGCATATTTTGAGTATCAGCAAGTATCACCAATGTTAATTTGGACGGTGGCACATAATCTGAATAAACACCCATCATTAACTGTCACAGACAATTTAGGCAATGTGATGGTTAGTGACATTACTTACGTTGATCAAAACATCGTACAAATTAAGCACGGTATGCCATTAATTGGCACTGTTTATTGCAATTAATTTTTTAAACTAAAGGAATAATCATGAAAGTTACAAACACGTTTGATGCGAATGGTTTTGCTGTTATTAATCTCAAAGATCCTGTCCTTGCGCAAGATGCGGTCACTAAAGCTTACGCGGATTCGCTTGCCCAAGGCTATAAATGGAAAGAGCCTGTTCGCGCTGCAACCATTGCTAACATTACATTAAGTGGCGCACAGACGATTGACGGTGTAGCCGTTGTCGCTGGTGATCGTGTACTTGTCAAAGCGCAAACAACAGGCTCGCAGAATGGGGTTTATGTTGCCGCGTCTGGTTCGTGGACTCGTTCAACTGATTTTGATGCGAGTACAGAGGTGCTAGGCGCGTCTTGTTTTGTGTCTGAAGGATCAGCACTGGGTAATACGGTCTGGGTGATGACAACTGATGCCCCGATTACAATTGCCACAACCGCATTACTCTTTATCCAAACCAATGCTGGAACAAGCTACACGCAAGGGACGGGCATCATTATTGGCGGCGGCGTTATTGCTATTGATACGTCAGTGACTGCGCGTAAATCAATCGCGACCATCGGAGACGGGTCAGCGACTACCATTACATTTACACACAATCTTAATTCGCAAGACATCGTTGTGAGTGTCTATGACACTACAACGCGGACTGGCGTTATTTGTGATTGGGTTGCGAATGGCGTGAATATTGTGCAGTTGACATTCGGTACAGCCCCAACAACGGGACAATATCGTGTCATGGTTGTTGCGTAATGAAGCACGTCGGAACAAAAACCAATAGCGCAGATATTGTGACTCAAGCGCAACTGGGCGGTAATCGTTATACGGCGGTATCAAACGCCGCACAAACATTAACCGCAGCGACGCGTACATATATCGCGGGGTCAGGTTTGACATTGCCAGCCGCTGGTTTAAACGTCGGCTTTCGTGCTGAGTGGGATATTACGTTGACTAAAACGGCCGCTGGTATTGCTGCGAGCACGTTTGACATTGCGATAGGCACACTCGGGACGACAGGTGATGTTGCACGGGTATCATTTACAAAGCCCGCAGGGACTGCTGTTGTAGATGAGGCTAAGATTCGCATTGTTTTTGTTGTGCGGAGTATTGGCGCATCTGGGATCGCTGTTGGAAACTTTCATCTTGCACATAATTTGGCAGCAACGGGTCATGCGACTATTCCGAATGTGGTAGCAACAACAGTGTCTGCGGCATTCGATACGACAACAGTCACCAAGATTGGTATTTGTGCGACAACAGGCGCAGCGGATGCTATCAATGTGCAGCTGTGTACTGCTGAGGCTTATGGATCATAAGTTAAACAAATTGTAAGACCCACTTTATGTGGGTTTTCTAATGTCGGATAACAGGTTGGGTGACTGGAACTTATAAAACCTTTTCCCTGTGTAATAGACACCACCCCTGTAAGTCTATGAGATTACAAGGTCTCATCACACACTTGGCTACGTTAAATCATATAGCCAGTTGTAAGGAGCACCCTCATGGCGAACAACCTTTTTGACTATGCACGTCAGCGGTTTCTTGAAGCCCAGATCAATTGGATGACTGACACAGTTAAGGTCATTCTTGTTGATACTGGCGCGTACACACCCAATCTCGCGGCACATCAATACTTGTCCGATATTAGTGGGTCAGCGCGTATCGCTGGGCCTGTCACACTTACCAGTAAAGCAACTACAGGTGGCGCGGCAGATGCTGCAGACATTACTTTTACCTCAGTTTCGGGCGCATCAATCGAAGCGATTGTGATTTATGTCGATACTGGTACTGAGTCAACAAGTCCACTGATTGCGTACATTGATACAGCGACAGGTCTACCAATTACGCCGAATGGTGGCGACATCATTGTGACTTGGGATAATGGCACCAACAAAATCTTCAAAGTTTAATTAACTAATGGAGTTTGTTATGGAAAAGCCGCCAACGCAGGGTGTCGGAGTGCAAGGGATTGCATCAGCTAAGCAAGGGCTAAGTACACCAATTCAAATGAATTGGAAATATATCGCTCGTCTGCCAGCGTTTCAGATGTTTGCGGCCGAGAAAAGTGGTCAAGCTCCAAGCGAAGTTGACACATGGGTAGGTACTTATCTGGCGGACAAGGTAGCAACTCAAGGCGAGCAGTCTGTTTACGATGAATATTGTCAGTGGCATTCAGCAAAGGGATATTGGAAGAATGAAACGCCTTTTGGCGAATTGATTGGTGGGTGATAATGGCTGGCATTCGGCTTGAGTTTGCGCAATTCGGCAACTTCGATACTTTCGACATTATTAGATCAACTACGAGCATGGCAAGTGTAGCTGATGCAGACCTGCCAAGCCCTATTGCCACAGGTATTACCAAGATGTATTACGTCGATACATCTATTGCTGCAGGCATAAATTATTATTATAAAATTAGAGTGAACCGTTCATCTGATTCATTCGTAAGCAATGAGATTAATGCGAAGTACGTGGGTGTTTGGTTGCCGCTAACAACTGATTTAACCGACAACACTGGTAAAACTTGGACTGCTTACGGTGGTGCAAGTGTCGTTTCTGGTGCGTTAACACTGGTTCGCGTAAGTGGTCAACGCATTGATACGCCATACAATGCAGATTTTCATTTTTCTAATAGTGAAGATGTAGTTATCCGCTTTAAATTTAAAACAGCAACATTCGGTTCTGATCGTCGCGTATTGGTCACGACACGCAGAGACACGTCAGGAGCAAGAAATTGGGCTACTTACGCCAATGCTGACGGCTCAATTGTTCTTTTTGCTTGGGATACTGGTGGCGCTGTAATTAACATGAGCATCCCAGCATTTTGGGTCGCGGATACAGAGCATGAGGTATCTTTTGAGCGCAAAACAATGGCGTGGACTTGCTATAAGGACGGTACAAAAATAGGTTCAACATACAATCAAAGTGCAAATTATACCGTAGAGACGAGCAGCTACTTGACTATCGGCTCTGAATTTAATATTGACGGTAGTGCTGACCATAGTCGTGATTTAGATGGAACTTTCACAAATCTACAAATATTGTTTCAGACGTTAGGTGATGGTAGTACAACGCCGAGGATTTAGTGCATGTCTGACACCTTTGAACACAATAAACCTTACTCTATAACATTTCTAATTGGCGATTCACTGTCAAATAGTGCATTGACCGCACCTTACGATTTACATTTTTTATTTGATCCAGTAGCGGTCGCTGACAATACGACTTACTTAGCGTTAGATGGTTTTGATTCGTCTGCGTTTGGCGGTGTGTCTATAAATAATAAAGACAATTATCTTTTATTAACTGGATTTTCGACTAATCAGTTTGGTGTAACAAGGATTCAAAACCAGACTCAGTACATCTATGCTGCGAGTGTGGTTGGTTTTCGTGATGGTCTAACGACATTAGAAAACAAAGCAAGAGTTATTGGTGCTATTGGCTGGGAAGCAACACAGCACAGCACGCACGACATTGAAAACACTGCTAGGCAGATATTTGCAGGTCTTGGTGGTTCAACTCTAGTCTTTGGCGATGATTTATCAGTAATAAATAAAAATTCTTATGTAAATTTATCTGGTATTGATTCTAAGTCTTTTGGAATGAGTACGATTAGTCACTACAGAAGGGTTTTATACCAGTCTGGCAATTCTTCAGATGCTTACGGCACTCCTTCTGTCGAGTTTTATGTAAGATCAATCAGTCCTTCTGGCGTTAATACCAGCGCAGTATCTATTCCTAGTATTGGGCGACCGAGAGTAATTGGTGCGATAGGTTTCGATGCCACACTATTCGGCACGCGGATCATTCCAGAAATACAGGCTGTTTATCTAAATGGTTTTAGTGGCGCGATTGGCCAAGCAAACATTAAAAACCGCCTTAGTGTTATTTCTGCTAAAGGTTTCTTTACAGGAGGCCAGCAGTCGGCAGACCGTTGGGGTCGGGCTAAAGCATACAACCTACGACAATACATCATGATGTACTACCAAGAAGACAGTGGGCTATATCCGCCGCCTTGGTCGAAATGGCAGAAGATCGAAAATCGTAATCGTGTAGTCACCACTTTTGGTCAAAACGCCTCAAAAGTCTCCGAACCAAGTATCACTAATAATGCGCGTTTGATCGCGCCATTAGGTATTACTTCGCCAACTGATCCGCCTTACTATAAAGCTGGCATGGTTTCTCATCGTGTCCGAAATCTACAGTTACAAGGCATCGAACCACATTACATTGCAAGCTGGTCTATCGTTTACAACAATGCACGAGTCATTAACGCCAAAGGATCCATGTTGTCAGCGTTTGGCGTGACAAATATCGTTAAGACTCGGCGTTACTTCGATCATATTGGTGGGTTTAACGCATCCGCATTCGGTCAACCGTTGATTGCTTATCGCGTTCGTAATATCTCATTTGAAAGCAGATATACCATTACGCCACCTTCAATCAAACTACCTGTTATTAAGCTCTACAGACGTTATATTGATGGCATTGGACATGACTTGTCTCGATTTGGCGCACCGTCACTCACAATCCACAAAAATATCATCACGCCAAGATGGACACTTAAAAACCACCTTGGATCACCTGCTGTAAAAAATAACACCCCTGAAATTCACCTGTTTGGGCATAACAGTGCAGATTTTGGTACATCAAAAGTAAGGTTGCAGTGGCGACCTTTAGTGGCAAAAGGCTCATCAACGCAAATTTTTGGTAGTGCAGAGACCGCCTATCGAGATCGCATTAGATTTCTTAAGGGGTTTAATGCAGGTGTGGTGGGTGATAAGTTAATAATCGCCAATATTTTTACTCCGCCATACGCTTCGCAGCGAATTGATGTCTTTGGTTTTCCTGAAGATATGCTTTCACGATTTGGAAAGCCATCGATCAATCAACAAGTATTGTATGTTAGTCAGCAATCTGCTTTTACCAAGTTCGGCACATTATCAATTACAGCTAACTCCATTCGTGTTGAACCTGGCTATCAAGAGTTATTAGTCGGGAAACCTTCGTTATCGCTAAAGATTAGAACTATCGGCGTGAAAGGCTGGGCCGAGGATTCAACGCCAACTAAAGCTCGATTATCTCCAAATACAATCTGGGCGGTGATGGAAGCTCCAGAACAGGCGCAATCAAACAATCCTGCTATCGGTGAACTACATTATGTAAATAGTGGTGGTGGTTCTCGAAGCGCTGGGGAGGTTTTTGGCGTAGCCACCATTTCAGGAACAGGTGCTCGATTCATTCGACCAACTAGCATCAATGGGTCAAGTTACGGACAATCTTCACTGGAATTAAAACGAAGATACATTGAGCCTTCAGGCATCCGAAGTTTACGTTTGGGCTGGATTGAAATACCTGGCAATGAAACGCTAGAACAGTTTGAAAGCGTTGATTCAATGGATTTTGGTCAGAGTGAGGTAGGTTTTTCGCCATATCTAGGGCCTCAATCCTTATACATGAGCGGTCTTGATTTATTTATTGCTGGCAATGCGCTCATTGAAACGCGTGACCGCACCATTAAGCCGATTGGTCATAACTCCATGGTGATGGGTGAGAGTCTAAACGGTGATACGCCTTATATGTGGCAGGGTTTGCGCATCGGTCCACGAGTTCCAATTGTCGCTAATGGTTCAGATATGAGTCATTTTGGGCTTACATGGATCTCTAATCGTGTTCGCGGCATTGGTGCGGAAGGATTTGATTCTTTTAGATGTGAGTATCAGCTAGAAGCATTTAGAGACCGCATGAAGGTGACGCGTCGCGTTATTCCGACAGTTGCGAGACAGATCACCCCTGTAGGGATCTCTGCATTTAATTCAGGAACGCCTAATGTAAAAGCAGGCACTCAATATATTCGACCTGATGGCAACTCAGATCAGTACCGCAAAGGAGCGTTTTAATGACAAGCATGAAACTGACACCGCTTTACGGCATTAATAATGTAGATGAGGATGCTGCACTCAAACGCGGTGGTGATAATCCACGCGTTTACCTTCGTGATGCAATCAATGTAGATATTACACCTGCAGGTAAAGCATCGTTGCGGATAGGTACGCAACGCGTGACGGAAACCTTATTCCGTAATCTTTGGCAAAGTCCACTACATAAAGATACCTTTGGCACAGTTGGAGCAGACTGGGTTAAAGTTGATCCCACTACATGGTCAACTGAAACTCTGGCTGTGATTGGCGAAGGAGATGTCTCGCATGAAGTGATTAACAATAATGTATGCGTTGCTGGACCATCGGGATTATTCACGTTTAATGGTGCGACCGTCGAACGTCTGACGATTGACACTCCTTCGCAGCCTTTCGTACTTACATCATCGGGATCTTTGACAGCAGGTACATACGGCATTGCGATTGCATGGTTGCGTGGAACCCTTGAATCGGCAACGTCAAGCATGGCAAACGTTGAGGCGGTGGCTAATAGCGCGCTAGATATTACCTTGCCTACATGCCTAGATACGACTATTACTGGTGTAAGAGTCTACCTAACTAAACCCAATGGTAGTGAGTTATGTGTGGCTGGTGACTACAGTCTAAGTAATCCAACCATCAATATTACTTTGTTGCCCATGTTGGGTCGTGTGACGCAATTTAGATACTTCTCACCCATGCCTACTGGCAAGTACCTGAAGTATTGGCGTGGTCGATTATTGACTGCAAAAGCCAACATATTACGGTTCTCTGAACCACTTGCGTATCACTTACATGATGAGCGTCATGGGTTTGTGCAAATGCCACAGCGCATCACGTTTGTTATACCTGTTGACGGCGGTATCTGGGTTGGCCAAGTGGATCATGTGGTGTTCTTGCAAGGTACGCAGCCTAATGATCTCGTCTTAATCCGAAGAACCGCGAAAGCTCCTGTGGCAAACAGTGCGATATTGGTTGATTCAGACACCGTAGGCAGTGAAGTTTCTCAAGGAGGTGGCGCGACTGCCTTATGGTTGGCTGAGAATGGTTATGTGCTTGGAACAGCATCGGGCCAGATCATTGAGTTACAAGCTGGAGTGATGAGTGGGATCACCGCAAAGTCTGCCACCTCTGTAGTGCTGGATAGAAAGTTACTCACCGCCGTACTCTAAGACTTTAAACCCATACATAAATGGTAATTAGAGGATTAGTAAAATGAAATTAATGATTTTTGCAGCGGCAGTCTTGTTTTTGGTTGTCGGTATTCCAGTGTTGATTGCTAAACAGATTAGCAAATACTTTAAACGCAAAACAACGATTGTCGAAGGTTCAGCCAAAATCAAAGGCGAATATTTTGACCGCGTGAATGGTGGCGAATGGACACTCATTCCTAACCTAATCGTCACAGAAGGCCTAGCGCATATCTTAAACGTGTCGCTCGGTAGCACCGCAAAGCCAGCTAACTACTTCTTAGCATTATTTACTGGGGCGACTGCGCCAGCGGCGAACTGGACGGCATCGAACTTTGCGTCAGTAGCATCGGAAATTGTCAGTTTAACTGAAGGTTATACTAGCGCAACTCGGCCGCAATGGTCTCCAACCAATACGGCTACTGGTTCAATTGATAACATGACCACTGTGGCATCCGTCACTATTGCTACGGCTACATCGTTAAACGTGACAGGCGCAGCATTGCTTACGAATAGCACGCGAGGTGGCACAACAGGTGTTCTGGTGTCTGCTACTAAGTATGCATCTGCACGCACCTTTCAAAATGGTGACATCTACGAGATTGGTTACCGCGTCAGTCTAACGGTCTAACGATGCACAGTCCTCGCCCATACGGTCTTCTGACCGTGGGCGGCGAGCTGACACAAGATGACTCGGCATCTATCGAGCTTCTAGCACGCCGTCTCACTAATTTAAAAGAACTGTCTGGGGTGCAAAGCCTGCGGATGGTTCGTGCTTTGCCTGATGGTGGTTATGCGTTAGCCCAAGATATGGGTGGCACTTTTCGCGTAATCAC
The DNA here is from genome assembly GCA_025363155.1 of Moraxellaceae bacterium. Lineage (GTDB taxonomy): Bacteria > Pseudomonadota > Gammaproteobacteria > Pseudomonadales > Moraxellaceae > Aquirhabdus. The sequence goes on along the minus strand of JANYEL010000180.1, from coordinate 22,400 downwards.
ACATAAGCCCGACCAAAAAACAAAACCATTAATATCGGACGGTCTAGCTAAAGACTACATACCCATGTTGTATTCTGGTGTTATCACTAAAGCTATTTTGTCTGATGGCGAAGGCTTAGGAATGAAGTTAAGTGAACAAACTCGCAGACGACTAAGCAACTACAACAGTAACGATAACCTACCGCCCAAGAATGTACGGCTTCAACGGTTCAGGATTGACTACAGCGAACTCGTACAAGAGTTTGCACCTAAGGAAGAAAGAGAAGTCACCCCTACGCAATATGCACAACAAAGACCGACTTGGTATTCAGGTGCAATGGCTGAGGTGATGCAGATTGTTGGTGGCTATGGTCGGCAAGATATAAGCAACTTGCCTAATCAATCTGTTGAGCGAGCAAGATTTTCATTACCAGCAGAAACATTAAAGCTAATACAAGATGAACTACAAGGTATTCGCTTGCCAGCGTATACAGGCTTGCCCGATGTTTTAGGACAATTCCAATACGATTACAAGTTCAGTAACACTGATGGTGTGGCTTTTGATGATCAAAATAAGCCGTGGTTGATCAAAATCAATAATCGCGGTGTGTGGGCTATGCCTTTTCCACTCATTCCAGCAACCACGTCTCAGGCTTTCAAAGCCTATGTTGTAAAAGTAGGTGATGAAGAACTATTAAAAATACTAGATCGGTTCGGAGGTATGCCTTCAGGCGAAGCATTCCCTAGAGAAGATGTGTTTCAGACGTGGCAGCGTTCTGGAGTCGTGATTAAGGTGTGTGATGTGGGAGGGTTCTACGATCACGCTGGTTACTCATCCATGTGTGGATGGTCTTTTAATTTAAAAGGTACGGAAGGGTTCAACACTTGTTACGAGTACCATGCAAACGGCTTAGGGGTTGGTCTTTCATTTAAGATGAAGCTCAAACTAGGGCATGTTGTGAATGGCGGTAGATTACCAACGACCACAGTAACCGATCCGCGTTTCGATGTTGTAGCGATCACACGCTATTTAACATCACTAACTACGCTAATCTCAGAAAACATACCAAGAAATCTAGCAATCAAGTACAAGCTACGTAGGACATCTTTTTCTGACCTAGACTTTTTGGCGCGAAATAGATTAACGCTCGATCAAAGCGATGTGAATTACTGGGATAACTTGCAGCTGGAACCAATCGCGCAGCATGTTGGCAGTGTAACGGAGGTTGGCCGAGGTTTTTTGTACAGTCTGGAAAAACAAAAGTTTCAACCACAAATTAAATTTCCAGACCCTTCTATACACGGTTGTGTGTCTTATGACTTCACACCGATGGACTCTGCCACTCGCCCAGAACCATACCCATTGTGCGACACCATCATGTACGGTTACTACATCGGTGATGAGCTTAAGGTTGTAAAGTATTTTTATGATGGGCGAGGTTTCATTCACACTGCTGAAAACGATTATGAAGAATGTATGATCGTCGGCTCATGGACGCAAACCGAAACAACGGGATCAACAAGCAATAATGGTAACTTTTACACAACCGACTTTGATCAACGCGTACCTTTCGCACCTGTGACATCGACGACGACAATTGTTGGCAAAGATAAGAAATTCGATAGTAAGCCATTTTTTAGTTTTGATTTCCCTCGTTCAGCTGTTGGTACGCTTTGGCGAAATCGCTACTTCACGCATAAAACAAATATTGATACCACTGAAGGTCGCGTCCTTAAAATTGGTATCTGTATCCCTTTCTATTGTCGCAATGCAGTGCTCCATGCCACAAAGAATAACGTTGCTGGTATCACTAAATATGAAAACGTAAAACTGTATTCAATCGCTGATCCGACCTCTTATCGTTATTGGACACGCGATTTCGTTTTTGCATTCTTTGGAAGTTTACCTATTCAAAAAGGAAAGCCAATCCCAGTTGATGGAAACCCTGTATGGGTCGAAATGGAAGAATATCACCCTAGTAGTTGCAGTGACTTTGCCGATCAAGGTGCATGGATTCAAGGTATGCCAGTAGATTATGCGTGGCTGATCCATCCAAAAAGTAACGAATGGTTGGACTCAGGTGGCGGTGGCGCACCTAAAGTGCAGGAGTACACCAAAACTTCAGTTGGCCCATCAACCGAAACTGGCGGTTTGATGACAAACATTATTGATGGTGTTGGTCAAATTCTCACAACCGCACCGGATCAAGATTACTTTTTTATATCCCCGACTGAAAACGGATCTTATTTTTATCGTGATGGCTGTAAGGTTGTATTTGGGGACTCGGTTTATGCCAATGTGTCAGAAGCAGGAGACGGCGGACGGCGTAAGTATTGGGGATATACCAATCTTGTTGACCACAAATCTGCCCACCACTTCATAGGGGTCATCAATGAGTAGTTATAGAGACGACATACAGGAAACTGCGGTCGCAAGTGATTCTACTTGGGGAAAACTGACAACGCTTGCAGAAGAAACCGTAAAGATTACCAGTACGTTGATCTTTGGTTTAATGACTCTCACTTCGGAGAGTGCGGTCGCTTCCGATCAAGTGATCGACAACACGCGTTATCTAGTTGAAGAACACGCAACGATTAGCGATACAGTGCTTGATCAGGTTCGTGCAAAATCGCTAGTTCTTGAAAGTGTAAAAGCAACGGACAAGATCATTGGTGTGCTTCGTGTGCTCCATACTGATCAAGCCGCAGCATCAGACACGGTAATTGATCGCTTACGGTCAACAGTAACCGAGTCTGCACAGATAACAGATACCGTCATAGCTCAACGTCGATCAATTTCGATGGTTGTAGAGACGGCCAAGATCCGTGATTTCAGCTTTCAGGTCGCGTCATTTGTAGTAAGTGAGTCTGCTGTAGCGTCAGATTGGGCAGGAGGTATAAAGCGCGTCAAGCAATTGGTTGTCGAGTCGGTATCAACTTCTGATGAGGTCATAGACTCCAAAAAATCAACGTCGATCACCATAGAAAGCGCGCAGATTCAATCAAGTGTTTTGGATCATTTGATTGCCAGAAATATCATTGAAGAAATCGCGATCATAGAAGATGAAGTCTTGGGTAGTAGTGCTGGCCAAGCGTGGACTGCAAACACTGATACGTGGGCCATGAGTCGATATGCGCCGTATACGTTTTTAAGCCTGTCTGTGATTAATGGAGTGATTTACGGTGTGGCCGAAGATGGTATCTATGCAATTAATGGCGGTAGCGAAGTTATTAACGGCACGCTAACCACTGGAAAGGTAGATATGGCTGTCAAAGATGCCTTAGTTCATCCATTGGCCGCTTATCTTGAATATGAATTGTCTGGTGCTGGAAATGCTGCACAAATGGACGTGACGACTACGCAAAGTGGTTCACCACAAACATACACCTACATTTTGCCTACTGAGAAAGCGGACTTACTTACTAATGGTCGTTTTATCTTTGGTCGCGGATTACGCGGACGGCATTTCACATTTTCGCTGAGGTTAAACGGTGTGCGCGGTTATATTAATGCGTTAAGTGTAGAGCTTGCGCCAACAAATAGGAGAGTGTGATGGGAATTGCACCCGATAGTATTTTAGGAGTTGCTGTATCGACAGTAACTGACAAGATCCGTGATTTAGACACAATGGCCAGTAACTACAGCTCGCAGTTGAATGAATCTTTGACAAGCATTGCTGCGGTTAAAGTTCAAGATGTGCCACCTCCTTCGCGTCTTGAAGTGCCAGATTCACCTGTGCCAGAAGTAGAATTAGGTAACATGCCGACATTTAATCCAGTGTCTTTATCGCTACCCAATTCACCAGCGATCATCGATATTGAAAGTTTGCTGACTGGCCTAGAAATTGGCGAACTCGATATTCCAACTGCGCCAGATATGCCGCTGGTCACGTTGCCAGATATGCCAAGTATGGCCGATGTTCAGTTACCAGATCGACCAATAGTCGATACTGACATTCACTTGCCTGATGCACCGCAAGTGGTGATGCCAGAACTTGAGGCGCTTGAGCGAATCACGCTACCTGTGTTTGAGTTCCCAGAATTACCGACGTTTGATTCTGCACCACCTAATGCAAATGGAATTGTGGTTCCGAACGTATTTATCAACTGGAACGAACCAGACTACCAGTCTGAGATACTCATCGACCTGCAAGGCAAAGTTAAGCAGTCTATGTTGAATGGTGGTACAGGATTGCCGCCAGCGATTGAAGATGCGCTGTATTCGCGTGCGCGTGCTCGTGATGCCGAAGAAACGGAACGTTCAGTTCAAGAAGCCGTTGATACTTGGGCTTCTCGTAATTTCTCAATGCCGCCTGGTATGTTGGTCAAGCAAGCTGATGTAATCCGTGAGCAAGGTCGTGTCAAAGCCGCTGAAACTAATCGTGACATCACCATTGAAGTGGCGAAGTACGAAATAGACAACATGCGCTTCATGATTGAACAAGGCATGGCGTTAGAGCAGATCACGACCAACTTGTATGAAAATACAACCAAGCGATTGTTTGAAGTGGCTAGGTTTCAAGCAGAAAGCCAAATCAATGTATTTAATGCGCAAATCAGCTTGTTCAACGCACAAAATTCAGCGTTTGAAACATTGGTTCAGGTGTACAAAACTAAGCTAGATACTGCTATTTCAAAATTAACCGCCTATAAAACTGCGATTGATGGTCAAGTGGCCTTGGGCCAGATCAATCAACAACGTGTGGAGGTGTTTAAAGCGAAGTTGGAAGCGGTCACGGCAAACGTTGAAGTCTACAAGGCCACTATGCAAGGTGCGTCAGTGCGTGCGGATGCGATCAAGAACCAATTTGATGCGTATCGTGCTGACGTTCAGGCGTATTCTGAGCAGATTAATGCTGAGAAGGTTAAGGTCGATGCGTATGAAGCACGCGTCAGAGGTGAAACGGCCAAGGTCGGCATGTATGAGTCACAATCACGCGCTTATGCCTCAACGATTCAAGGCTTATCAAGTAAAGCTGAGATTCAAGTAAAGGGCGCGCAACTCAAGATGGAGGCAGCGCGGACCAAGGTATCTAAGTTTCTAGCGGATGTGGATGGATATAAGGCGAATTTGCAAGCCAATATGAATGAAGTGCAGTTCAACACGACCGCATTTACCGCACAAGTGGATGCTTGGCGTGCTAAAACGAGTGCTTATGTGGCTGATTCAGAAATGAAGTCTCGTTTTGCGGATATGAATACGCGAACCAACATTGCGTATTCTGAAATGCAAATGAGTGAATACAACTCGAAGATGCAGCACGCGATACAGCAAGCCCAGATTGCGCTCGATGCAGCAAAGGCAGTTGGGGCATACACAGCTCAACTTGCAGCAGGTGCAATGTCAGCCGCGCATGTGTCAGCGAGTATCAGTGGCGGTGGAACAGCGTCATCTTCTGATACTACGACTACAAGTACATCGACTAATACAACATACTCGTACTAATTTAAAAAGACGAATAACAAAAAGCCAGCCCCGTGCTGGTTTTTTATTGACAACCTATACACATAAAAGAACCCGTCTATTCAGGGGATTTATTGTTTGTATTCTCATTAGGCGAATCATCTTGATGAGCAAGATCATTGGCGATTATCGCAAGCGACTCCATTTCATTGCGCAATCTATCTAGCTCATCTTTTAGACGACTTACAGCTATAGTTCTTGGGGTTGATGCTTTTAGATTTGTTTTAGATGGAGATCCAAACGATTCCTCCAATCTACGGACGGCTTCGTAGTTTATTGATCTGTCGTTATTTTTTGCTGCTGCCTCAATTAGCTTTTTGAGTTCAGGGGGAACTCTTAATAACAAATTAACTGTAGGTTCTGCCATGATTGCACACTGATTGCGAAATAATTGCGATCATAGCGACACATTCCATTGACAACAATACTTTCAGTGTGTAATCTGATTGTACTATGATTGCATAGTCAACATAAATCAGAGGTTGTCATGAAAGATCAAATAATACTCTTGAGATTGTCACATGAATTGAAAGAGAAAATTAAAACCAAAGCGTCAGAGGATAAACGCAGTGTAAACAACTTCCTCTTGATCCAACTTGAGAAGTTGTTTAATGAGGAAACCAACCGTGCGAATCACGCATAAACCACAGGCAATAAAAAGCCCCGTTACTTTCTTGGCGGAAATCGGGGCTTCAGTTGTCAACCACAGCAAAGAGGATGAAAACCTATGAGCAGTCTAGTACCGTTTAACGAAAATGTCCAGACAATGAGCAGTCGCGAGATTGCTGAGTTGACTGGTAAAGAGCATAAGAATGTTTTACGTGTCATTCGTGACTTAATTAACGATCAAATTTTAGACGCTCAAATTGAGCCACTTAAATTTGAGTATCGCGGTCAATGGTTTGACTACTACGAACTAAATAAGCGTGACTCTCTCGTGGTAGTTGGTCGTCTTTGTCCAGAGTACATGGCCGCAGTTTTTGATCGATGGCAAGAACTCGAATCAATCGTAGCAAAACCAATTGACCCGATGAAAGTTTTTAATGATCCAGCAGCAATGCGTGGTCTGCTCTTGACTTATTCAGAGAAAGTGATTGACTTGGAACATAAGCTTGAAGAAATGCAGCCAGACGTTATTGCGTTGGAGCGTCTCTCTAAATCAGATGGCAGTATTTGTTTGACCGATGCGGCTAAAACCCTGCAAATGCAGCCTAGAAAATTTAATACATGGCTGCAAGCGCACGGCTGGATTCACAAGCGTGTAGGGGCTTCACATTGGATCGGGTATCAAGAAAAGATTCAATCAGGTCATCTTGAGCACAAAGTAACGCCAATTTCGCTGGCTGATGGCACCGATAAAATTGCTCAACAGGTGAGAGTAACTCCTAAAGGGTTGGCAAGACTTTCTAAGCTAATTGGGCAAGGAGTGCCAGCATGAAGCACTCCATCAACGAACTAGCCTATTGGTCAATAAACGATGTGGATAATCAGCTTCACCCATTCGGGAATTTCAATATTCCGATTCACTCAGTGGATGAAGCACTAGAGGCGTTGAATGTTGTCAAAGCAAAGCATCCTGACCGTGACTGGCGTTTGTTTTCATGCGGTTGTGATGCAGACCATTACAACCAAATGGAACTTGACGACATTCAGAATGTGCATGAGCGCAACTGGATGGCTCAAATTATGGCAGAAATGGATGCTGGCAAGACTGAGCAACAATTACTTGCACAGCACTATTCAGATCGAACTGCTCTGAAAGAGAGACTGCGGTCAGCAGCTTGATTTTGGTTTAAATATTCGCAAAACAAAAACCGCCTAAATTAAGGCGGTTTTTTTTGATTAAATTATTTATTTTGTCCACTTGCTATCGTTGTAAAAGTCACGGTTAAGTTGCATGCAACTCTGTTTAATCTGAAGGTAATTGGTATCTTCTACGTTTGATTTTCGATCAAACTTCAAAGGACTATCGTATAGTTTGTCAAAAGCGTAATAGGCGCTGTAAACAGGGTGATTTATATTTTTTCCAGATATCTCAAGTATCCTTTGAATACTCATATGTAGAGTTGCTCGTCCAATATCGTTTCTAGTAAAATCATCACAATAATCTGATAACGTAATAGCATTATCGGCAGTTATTTCAGTGCCTTGTGTTTTGATGCAGCGTGTTGATCCTATTTTGCATTTTATATCAAAAGCATTTGCACTTTGTGTGAAAGCAGTAAATATAAGCAATAAAAACAATTTTTTCATAATAATTCCTCTATTTTTTTAATTGCATTGCATTTGATCGCCTACAGACTGGCATGAACCACCAGAACTAGGGAAGTACGTGTTTCCTGCAGCCCTGTTATAGCGAGTACCCTGAGTATCCCAGCATCCTGCACCATCACAGTTAGTCATTGTGCGTGGTTGAGGCGTGGTTGAAGGAAAAGATGTACTACTAATTTGCGGATAATCAGAAGTATTTTGATTTTGAATAGTTGAGCTTACAGGTTGTTCTCGATAAGTCTGGATTGGTTCAACTGCAATAGATTGGGCGTAGTTGCGGTGTGATCTATATGGGTCGTTTTGAGCTAAAGTAGGGTCATTGTAAGCTAGTGTGCTATTTTGAGTAACCATACCTACCGCTGGTTGTGAGTATGCTTTCCAAGGCTGGTCTTGATTTGGTTGCGGCGCATCAACAGGTACTGCACCAGTGGCGTCAAAGTTAAAATTGCTAGGCGGAGTATAGTTAGGAGTATCAAGAACAACCTTGTCGTTCGCACCCCAATTAGTATCTTTTTCTTCTGAAGCATTAGCAGGTGAGGCAATAGTTGCTTCCGCAGGACTGTGGTTTTTGGTCGAAAAAAAACCAAACCCAGTAATTAAAATGAAAAATGCAGCAGAAATAAAAATTAATAAATCTTTCATGATTTGCCTCATGTTGTTATTTATAAGTCCTGTTTTACACCAACAATCATAACTGTAAACGATGTTCCTTACGAGTATTTTACTCATCCCCTGTAGGGCTACCCTTAAAGCGGTCTGTTCTGGAAAATCACCAGACAGACCGCTTCTCATTAGGGCTACCCCCATGCACACATCAAAAAATGGCTTCAAGCCTAAAACTCAACGTCTAGCTGATAATGGTGGTGACTCACCTTCAAAACAGGGCGCAGGACTTGGATTTAAGCCACGTCAATCATTAGCTGATGGCGGCATGGTCAAAGGCGCAGGAACAGGCACGTCAGATGACATAAAAAAACAAGTACCTTTTGGGTCTTACATCATGCCTGCGGACTCTACTCAGCAGATAGGTGCGCCATCACTCGGTGCATTAGGCTTTAAGCCGCAACAAGTTCCAGTCAATCTAAGTAACGGTGAGTACGAATTGCCACCTGAGCAGGTTCATGCTGTAGGTGTGCAGGCGCTAGACCAAATGAAAGGCGCAACACATACGCCAGTAGCTGATAGAGGCTCTAAGGGTTTTAAGCCTGAGTTTTATTTTGCTGATGGCGGTTTGGTCGATCCTGAAAAAATCAAACAGCCAATAAGCGATGTGACGCGTGTCGGCAATAGTTATTCCAGCAATGGAAGTGTCGGCGGTAATTTCGCGATTAATGGTCAACAAGGTGGCGGCGGTGGAGCGTTTGACAGTGTTCGCAATACGGCTGCTAATGCTTTCGGTTCGGTAAATGCAAACTTACTGCCAGAAACGTCACGAGTAACATCTGATTCGATAGATAAAGCCGGTGAGCAGTTCAGCAAGGGTAATTACGGACAAAGTATCGGAGCAGGGTTAGGTGGTTTAGTTAAAGGGGTTGGCGGACTAGGTTACGATTTAGTTGCTAGACCGATAGGAGCTGTCGCAGGTTTTGCTGGTGAGGTCGGAAAGGGTATTTTCGGAATAGAAGATTCCCCTACTGCAACAGCAAAACCACCAGCGGTTACTCCTTCACCAAAAACAGTACCTAATCCTTTGCTTGCTGGTGCAACTCCTGCTGGGCTGGGTCTTAAGCCGCAGTCATCAAACATTACTCTATCACCTACACAAGATGCGTCCGCACAAGCGCCAAATGCTGCCGTTCCATCAGCGAGCGGCATTATTCGCAATGGCAATAGCTTTTCTGATGGCAAGTCTGCTGGCGTTGGTGCGGATGGTATAACCAGCTTAAATCCTCAGTGGAATAGCAAACAAAATATTTCTGCAAAAAATACTCTGTTTGGTGGAACGCCAACATTTGGAGAAGGTCAACCAACTCCTCAGCCAGCAGCACTAGGTTTCAACCCTAACACTTATCAAACCGCTCAAAACACAGCAGCGCAAGTCTTAAATGCTCGCCGATATGATGCAAACATCCAGCGCGATAATGAGTTAAGAATGATCGTTCCAAGATCAGGCGCGAACGGCCAATACACTGTGGCGCAACAAAACGCACGGATGCAATTAATTAACGGAAAATCAGCAGGCGATCTACCGCAGTACACCACTGACGTTAATAACGCATTAGGTCTACAGAAGCAGCAAATGAGCGACCAAGCCGCAAGCGACCGTGCTGCAATGCAGGAGCAAGGCGCGAATTATCGCAGTGACAACAATAATTCAACTGACCTAACCAAGTTTAGTGCGACCAATGACTTAGCTAACCGAGAGTTTAATAGCGGTGCGGATGTTCGTGGTTTTGCAAGTCAACAGGCTCGACGTATGAGTAAGGTTCTTTCTCAATATGACGCAGCCAAAACAACAGAAGAACGTAAAGCACTGTCTGAGCAAATTCAGCAATTAAACGGCAAAGAGCAGCCTAATCGTTTCACTGTTGTGCCTGGTGGTCAAGAGTACGATCCGCAAGCGATGGCTATGGTCAATCGACCAGGTCAGGTGCTTAACAACCAGACAGGTGAGTTCGTGGGCCAACCATCAACAGGAGGAACCTCCTCGAAAGGTGGTTTCGCCCAACCTAGCTCTGCTGCTGAATATAACGCACTACCCAAAGGTGCGAAGTATATGAAAGACGGCCAACTTCGCATTAAAAATTAAGAGAGATACAGAGCATGACTGATAGCTGGGGTGAGAGTGACAAGATTGTTGCTAGTGATAACTTTGGAGCGAAAGACGAGGTGGTGCAAGATGGCGCACTGACTCGTGGCTTTAAGAAGATGAAGCAAAATGTAGCACTGTCTGCTGACATTGCTTCAGGCGATTCAACTGCGGCCGCACAGAACATAAAGGACTCACAAACCTACGCTTCAGCCAATCCTGGTATGAAAGAATCTAAGCCTTTGATGGATGCTTGGAATCGTGGCGATGGCGTTCTTGGTGGTATTGGTGAAGTTGGTTCACAAGTTGCTAAAGATTATCGAAAAGCTGAGGGTTTTATCTCTGGCGCTAAGGCGGTAGGTCGTGATCTTCGGGCGATGGGTGAAGGTGTCGTGGAGCAAGTGCCCAACATGATCGCACCTATGGCAGGGCAACTTGCTGGAGGATATGCTGGCGCTCAACTTGGCTCAGTGGCAGGTGGATCTGTTGGCGCAGCTTTTGGTGGTGTTGGCGCTATTCCTGGTGCAGCAATCGGCGGAACTGTCGGCGGTATTGCTGGTGCTTTTACTGGTAGTGCGGCTGGGAATGCTGCGCTTGAAGTTGGGCAGGCTGCAACTGACGCGATGAGTAAGGCTGGCGTAGACCTTAACGACTCTAAAGCTGTTAAAGCGTACATCGATCAACATCGTGGAGATATTATAAAGCAAGGCGTTGCTAAGGGTGCAATCATTGGCGCTGTTGATACGGCTACTTTAGGCGCAGGTCATGCGCTACTGACTGCACCAGCAAAAGCTGCTACGGATCGCGCTCTAACAGCGATGGGTGTGGATGTTGCTGATAAAGTCGCGGTAAAGGAGGTAAGTAACACTCCTGCATTTAAAGCTCTTATTAGTAATGATGCTGTATATCAAGCGTCGCAGAAAGGTGCTGGCAACATCGCTAGAAACGTAGGTGCTGCTACATTAGAACCTGCTGGCGAGTTTGCAGGTGAGTACCTAGGAGAAGGTATTGCAAAAGATAATTGGGATACGAAGAATGCTGCGCTTGAGGCGCTAAGTTCTATTGGACAATCAGGCGCTACATTCGCTGGTCAAAAGGCTTACCAGTACACCACAAAACCACGTTCTGGTGAAGAATTAGCACCAACAAACGAACAACCAGTATCTCAAGAGCAACCACAATCACCGATTGTCTACCCTGATGAAGTGCAGCCTACACTTGCCCTTCCAGCACCTTCGTACAATGTTGCGCCAGACGGCGTAGTAATGACCACTGCTGACCAAAATGATGCAATTCAGGCACAACGACAAGTTGAAGCAGATCGTCAAGATCGCATTAACCGTGGTGAGATTCTTGATGTTACGCCGATTCCATCATCAGGAATTGAGCCAGTTGATGCACAACCAACTCCAGCAGCTCCAACTCCGTCAGAACTAATGGGCCTCGACCCAAATGCTGGGCCGATGTCATCAGCAGCGGCACTTGCGGTCGATAGTGGTGCGCACGCTCAATTAAGCCTACAGTCTGCCGCGGAACAAGCCACAAAAAACCAGCAAGACGAGAAAGTTAATTCGACAACTAACGCCACACAAGGGGGCGGTACTGGTTCGGCTGCAGCTCAATCGTCCAGTTCTTCACCTTTAGCGCTTGCCAGTGATATATTAACCGCGCCAACCAATGCGAAATTAAACCTACCAGAATTTCAGGCACTCAATCGATTAAAAATTCCAGATATGAACGATGAGCAGTTGCAAAAACTGTCGTCACATTACAATGAAGTTGCTCCAACAAGTAAGCGTGCGGTCAGTTTAGATCAAGCTGTTCAAAGTCGCGGTTTGGCACAAGATAATTCTACGGCACAAAATAATACTCATGAACTAACTACGCCACAAGCTGACCCAGCAACTCGCTGGTCGAGCATGACACCTGCTGAACGCAAGGTTGTGACCGCTAATACTGATCTCAAGCCTGTTATTGCGAATAATCTGTCAAAGGTTAATTGGGAAACACTCAATCCAGAAGTACAGCAAAAGCTATCAGCAAGTATGCAGTCGCAAGATGTGAGCGCTAAACCTCGTGATATGCCTGCAACACTTGACGGATTGAAACGTGAGTATGTTGATGCCCACAACGCAGGCGACAAAGTACGCAAACAGCAGTTAATTAGTCATGGTGATTCGTTGTTCGGTCAACAAGCGTCTATGAACGCTGTTAATGACGCGATGGCAAAGAATGCTAAGACCACACCAACTCCAGCATCACTTGATACTGCGGCACATGAAGCAGCAACAAGCCCACAAAATGATAAGCCTGTACCTACTGACGCTCAGAAAGAGGCAGGTAATTACGCAAAAGGGCATGTGCGTGTCAGTGGTTTAGATATATCAATTGAGAATCCACAAGGATCAGAGCGCACAGGTAAGCGCGAAGATGGTTCCACATGGTCACACAAAATGAGTAATCATTACGGTTATATCAAGCGAACTGAGGGTGCAGATGGTGACCATGTGGATGTTTATGTAGGAAATAAACCAGATTCAACTCATGCGTATGTTGTTGATCAACTCGATCAAAAGACAGGTGGATTTGATGAGCACAAGATAATGCTTGGCTTTGCAGATCAAGATAGTGCTGTTCAAGCCTATAAGTCTAATTTTGATAAAGGTTGGAATGTCGGCCCAGTAACAGCCATGACTACAGATGATTTTAAAACTTGGCTTAAAGATGGTGATACGAAAAGCCCTGTCGCTAAAAATGAAGTACAGCCAGATGTCGAACCTAAAGCAGCAGTAAATACCCAACCAAAAGCCAAAGCAGCACCGAAAAATCAAAGCAAAAGTGTTGTTGTTAAGGTTAAGGAAAAGGCACGTTCTGATTATTTCAAAGCTGGCAATATCGTTAAAAGCTATGGCGGCAAGCACGACCGCGTGATTTCATACAATACTCCTGATGAAAATGGCGATTGGAGTGTCAATGTTCAATCAGTTGATAAGCAGGGTAATGAATGGGTCGCTAATGGTGATGTGCGTACTCATCAGACAGAGCCAGATGTGCGAGAGATGAAGGCAGGTGTGGTTGATCATTCACCAGATAAATCAAATCCAACTATTAAAAATTCCTTAACAGTTGCGCCAATGGTTAGCGAACCGCGCGTCAATGAAAACGTACCAGTTGGTGCGCAATCTAATGACGTAAGTTCTGAATCTGGCGGCGAAGTAGTACAAAAGCAAGGAGTTGTAAACACTCCAACCGAAATTAAGTCAGATTCAGAGTTAGGGGCCGCTCACACAATCCCGATCAATCTGATTGATCGAACCCATAAACTTGCTGATGTTGTTGGCGATTTTTCTTCTGTTCGTTCAAGCAATGATAGCGAAGGCCAGCAAGAGCATACCCAAAAGCTCGTTAATGATATTATCGCTAAAAATCCAGATGTGCAGGTTCGTGTTGTCCATGACTTGAATCAAGTTGATGATCCAGCCATTAGATCAGGATTGAAAGCATCAGGTGGGCATTATGACCCAGACACCAATACTGCATACATTCACCTACAAACTAAGCATTGGGAAGGTAGTGCGTCTAATTTGATGAATCATGAGCTGGTTCACGCTGTGACTGCTCATGCATTACGTGAAGGCAAAGTGCCGAAAGAAACGCTGGATAGTTTGGATGGTATTCGAGATACCATAAAACAGCATTTATTTGATAATCATGAAGGGTTGTCAGATCATGTTCAAGATCGACTAATGCGTGCAACTGAAAATAACGATGAGCTTTTGTCTGTCGGTATTGGTGAGCATGATGTAAACAGTGCAATCAAAGGCATACTTAGCAAAGATGATTTTGATAAGTTAAACTCTAGTTTTGAGCAAGTGTCGAAAAATCCAATTAAAGGAAGCGCAAATGAGAAGCAACGCGGAAGTTCTACAGTCACTCAAGAAAAGAGCGTTAGCGGAGTTCAGCATGATGCCTCCAGACGATCAGAAACGACTACACGACCTACCACGGCAGATCAACGAAGTAACGAAACTTCGGGACTTGATACCACTCGAAGCGACAGCTTGGAAGGTCAACAATCCGAGCAAACAACTGAATCAGAAGTAAGCGCAAAAACTAAAAACTTGCTCCAGAGATACGACGAGATTGCCAAGGCGTATGGTCGCTCAGTGAATTCGGATGGAGCAATCCTAAGTAGCACTGGTAAAGACACAGGTGCTCGCATCGCTGAAAAGCAAGGACGGATGCAGGTCAAAGGCAAAGATGGTAGCTTGTTATTTTCGGGTAGTAAGCCAGAAAGTCTAGGTGATTTTCTTGAGCGGTATTGGGGCGACCAAAAGGATGAAACTCGAAATGCCGACAACAAGCCATCTTTAACACTAACTGGTCATCAGGATAAAAAGCAGAATAACGATATTAAGTTCAGTAAAGGAATTTCATCAAAAGACAATTCACAACAAAAAGAAATAGAATTAGTCCGCGCTAAACACTTCGGCACACCAACATGGATGAAAGCTCCAAATGGCAGCTCAACTAACCTTAGTGAGCGCCAATGGCTTCAGGTTCGCACGCCTAGTTTTAAAAATTGGTTTGGTGATTGGGAGGCAGCGAGTCATCAGGCAGTATTGAATGGTGCGCCAGTAGCCGTGGTGAGCAAGGATAATGTTCCGACTGGCGGTATGGTTCAAGTCAGAATGTGGGCCGCAAAGCTATTTAACGCTCAAGGTAGTAAGGCTGATAATCCTATTCTTGGGGAAGTTGCGCTTAGTGGACAGTCCGTGCGTGATTCTATTGCGCACGGTATGAGTCGCCACAAAGGAGCTGCTTTCGAGGCGGTGAAAGATGTAATTGAAAAAGGTGTACTTTTAAATGATGCGACTCGTGATGTAGCGGATCGTTCTGATTATTATATTGCTGCACCAGTCAAAATAGATGGTACAGATGAAATTGTGACGGTTCACATCAAGAGGGCGCTAGATAGTCAGCGTATGTATCTACATAGCGTGACAATGAAAGAGCGTTTGCTGATGCCCCAAGCCGAAAAACAGGTTTTTGTGGCGGATACGGAGTCCACCAATAAGGTGATTTCCCCGAAGACAACATCAGCAGACGTACATAATATACTCCACCATATGCTCACACTCAACCCTGATTCTGTGTCAAAAGTTGTCGATGAGAATGGTGAGCCGATGGTGATGTATCACGGTACATCAGGTGATTTTAATGTTTTTGAAGAAGGTCAGGTTGGTAAGCATTTTGGTGATGATGCAGGAATATTTTTCACTAACAACATAATGCACAACACAGGTTCAGCGATAAATAGCACAACAGGTTTGCGCGATGTGTACGGCGACTCAACGTCAGCCGTGGCCTACGCTAAAAATGCAGCACTAAAAGGTGGATCTGCATCGATAATTCCAGTATTTTTAAATGTAAGAAACCCAAAAGTAGAAATACAAAATGCTGAAGGTGATGTTCTTAGTTTGATTGAGTCTCGTGGAGTGGCGGCTGGACGGTATGTTGCTCAGGCGGTGACAGATGGGTTTGATGGTGTTATTGCAAAAGACTTAGATACTACTGTTACTAAAGACGGTTCAGTTTTTGGAAAAGACGCTGGGAATGAAACTGTCGTAGCAGTATTAAAATCAAATCAGATTAAATCTGCTATCGGAAATAGCGGCTCATTTGACGCATCAAATCCTGATATTAGCTACTCATTCGCAGGCCAAAAAGCCCAAGGCGCAGATCTTCATTCATTAGCAAATGCAAAACAGTTGATCGGTGAGGGAAATAATGCGGAAGCCGTGCGTCAAGAGACTGGCTGGCATCGAGGTGCAGATGCGAAGTGGCGCTTTGAAGTCAGTGACGACCAAGCTGAATTAAAACCAGCAGGTAATAACGCGGCAGCAGTCATCGACAGAGCGCATGTTGAAGCGGTTGCTGATGGTCGCAAACGTCAAAATATTGGTGACATACTCGATCATCCGCAACTATTTGCGGCATATCCTGCATTGAAAGACATCCCAGTATCGTTAATGCCTGCAGATGTAAAAGCGGAAGCACGCATTCAGCAGTTCGCCACAGGTTTAGAGGTTCAATTAGCAGGAAACCTACCGCGCTCTGAAATTGCGTCTGCAATTTTGCATGAACTACAGCACGCCATTCAAAATCGTGAAGGCTTTGCGATGGGAGGCTCACGTAAAACGTTTATCAGTGATTATGATAAGACTGGCGCACAGACATACAAACGTCTTGCTGGTGAAG
The DNA here is from genome assembly GCA_025363155.1 of Moraxellaceae bacterium. Taxonomy (GTDB): domain Bacteria; phylum Pseudomonadota; class Gammaproteobacteria; order Pseudomonadales; family Moraxellaceae; genus Aquirhabdus. Next base: position 5,676 of record JANYEL010000180.1, on the reverse strand, counting down.
TGGAAGCGCGTAACACGCAGATGCGTAAAACGATGACACCGCGCTTACGCCGTGAAATTGCACCGGAAGAAACAGCCGATACACCAGAAAGCAAAGTGTTGGTATCTTTTAATGGTAAAGATATTACGCCTGCTATTTTGCCTAATAACACCTTCCGACCTGCAATGACATCAGACGGCCTTCGTTCTGCGTTTCAGATTAAATATCCCCAGCTCATGCCTGCACTGAAAAAGATGCTGGCACGCGGTGAAACTGGCCAACGTGGTGGCGTGGTGATCCTTGATAGCGCAGATCCACTTCGTATTGCGCACGCTTTTGCAAAGAAAACAGGTACGCCATTCAGTGAAGCGGTGCAAATGTTCTCGGAAGATGGAAGTATTAACGGATTCTTTGATCCTAAGTCGGGCCTTACGTTCTTGGTTGGGCCGAATCTGGATTCATGGACTGGCCCAGCGGTGCTATTGCATGAAATGGTACACGGTCAACAACGTGCGTCATTAGATAAGCAAGCGTTAGAGATGCTCATGAACCGTGGACAGGTCAAAAACAAAGACTTGAGCGAGTTCCTAGATCGTGTTGCTGCACGCATGATTGATGCAGGTGAAGCGGCCAATGCGCAGGAGGCAACAGCATACATTGTTGAACAAGCGGTCATGGAGGGCCAGAAACAAGGTTTTGGCGAAGCGGATAGCCGTTTCTTAAGCTGGGTAGATTCAAGTCTCGGTAAGCGTGTTGGAGATTTCATTCGTAGTTTCTTGCGCATGACTCGCCAGTGGATGCTTCGCAACGGTATGCCTATTAGCAACATTTCCGTTTCTGACATGGTGAATTATGCGCAGGCTGGTTTGATTCGTGCGGCGGAAGGCAAGGTGAAGGGTGCGCAGAAAGAAGCGAGCTTCTCTTTAAATGAGTCTACCGATGCTCCTTTCCAAAAAGCCATTGATGATGTGGTGGTAGGGAAAACGCCTAATCGCTTTATAAATTTAGGTACAACCCCCGATGTGCTGAAGATGATCGGTCTGCCTGAAGCTAAGGTTTCCATTCACGGTAAAACTATTGAAAAAGTGATGGGTCAACATTTAGGTATCGCTAAAGGCGAACACAGCAACTTACACAACTTATCACCCGAAACATTAAAGCAATTGCCGAAGCAGCTTAATAACCCGATTGCGATATTTCAGTCAGGTCAGGATGCAGTGAAACAGGGTTATGTGGTTCTTACTGAGCTAAGAGAAACAAATGTATCTACAGGTAACGATCATCCTGTAATCGCAGCACTACATTTAAGAAAGACAAGAGATGGCGTAGAGCTAATGAATGTTGCAAGTGTTTACGGCAAAGAGAGTCGCCAAGCCCTACAACATTCGTTAGATAATGATTTATTGTATTGGAATAAAGAAAAAGGCCTGCAATTCATAAACGCGGAGCAGCTCCAATTGCCGCTCGAAGCACGTTTAGATGCAGACCTTTCTAAAGCTAATATAAAATCAAATGATGATCTTGTCAATTATCAAGCGACAAATAGAACTGACATTCGGTTCAGCCGCTCAGGTGTTCGTGACATTGCAAGCAAAGCCACGGCCGAGCTTAATAGCCGATTCAATGCACCAGGCAAATTAAGCGCATGGCATAAAACAGTTGGCACGATGTACAACCTTGCTGAACGTTCACCAGCATTTAAGCCAGTATTTGAAGCAGCTCAGAACTTCATTGATGACGTAAGTTTTTACGCCAGTGAAGCCGCTGAACTTGCACCTAAAATACTTCCTAAACTGGATGCGATTAAAGACATTACCAAGAAGCCAATCAGTGCAGACGATAACAAAGCCATCGCAAAGCCTATCTTTGAAGGCACGCTGTTGTGGGGACGTGATCGTGATGGCACGCCTGTTCTGGTTGATTCTCTTGCAGAGGCCGCGAGTAAACTCAGTACGGAGCGTAAAGCACAGATACTAGAGACCACTGGAAACCTACCTGCAGGCATACATAAAGCATGGAAGGCATTACCAGCGGCAACATACGCCAAGATGATCGATAGTCGTTATGAGACTACATTCCTCAAAGCTGGTGTTGTCTGGACTGACGATGAGCTGAAATCACTTTTTAGCCTGAATGATGAGCAGATTGCGCTTTATCATGAGTTCCGTGACTCGGCAAATCAAAGCCTAGACTCTATGACCAAGGCGGAAATGCTGCGTATTGGCGGTAAAGATGTGAAGGATATGCAAGATCAGGTGATGAGTGCTCAAAGCGCAACTGAGGCATCACACATGCTTATGGAGCGGTTAAGCGACATCGCAATGACTGAACCAGATCGTGCAACGTCACTCTTTCAAGCTGTTCAAGACATCAAGAACCGTGTTGAAACTACAGTTGGCCTTCAAGCTGCTGGCTATGCGCCGTTATCTCGCTTTGGTAAGTACACGGTCGATGTTGTTGAAGGTGGTGAGCGTCAATACTTCGGACTGTTTGAAACGATGCACGAAGCCAACACGATGGCCGCACAGATGCGCTCTGAATTTGGTATCACTAACGTTTCACAAGGCACATTGTCTGCTGAATCTTACAAGTTGTTCGCTGGGATCACACCAGAGTCGCTGGAACTGTTCGGTAACATGCTCGGTCTAGAGTCGGACGGTGATAAGGCACGCGACCAGGCATTCCAAGAGTACATTCGATTGACTAAAAATAACCGTAGTGCAATGAAGCGATTGATTCATCGTAAGGGTATTGCTGGTTATAGCGAAGATGTGGGCCGTGTACTTGCATCATTTGTATATTCAAACGCTCGTCAGACTGCTGGCGGTCTACACATGGGAGACTTGGACGAAGCTGTACAAGCCATTCCAAAAGCACAGGGCGAGTTGACTGATGTAGCAGTCAAGTTGCGTGACTACATCAAAAATCCACAGGAAGAAGGGCAGGCGATTCGCGGCTTGTTATTTGCTCAATTCCTCGGTGGTTCGATTGCTTCAGCAATGGTCAACATGACGCAGCCAATAACGGTGACATTTCCATATTTAAGTCAGTTCGGTGGGGCGAAAAATGCCGCAGCACAGTTGGCTAAAGCCGCTAAACAAATGGCTGGTAAGGGTGCCGTTTATGAGCCTGATCTAGCAGTAGCAATGAAGCGTGCAGAAGATGATGGAACAATCAGTCCGCAAGAAGTACATCAGTTAATGAAACAAGCGCGCGGTGCCAATCCACTAACATCGGGTGATGGTACTTATTTAGGTGATGGGAAAGCTCTAGCTCAAAACACGATGACGCGCTTTAGTTTGGCGTGGGGCAAGTTGTTTAGTGCGGCGGAACAAATTAACCGCCAAGTGACATTCATCGCTGCTTATCGAATTGCAAAAGAGCAAGGCATTGCTGATCCTGATAGTTTTGCACGCAAAGCAATTAATGAGACGCAATTTGTGTATACCAAGGCGTCCAAAATGCAGTGGGGTCGTGGAGCGATTGGCGGCACGCTGATGACCTTCAAAACCTACTCCATTGCATACCTTGAGTTAATGCACCGTTTATGGAATCAAGGTGAGGCAGGATCAGTCGAGCGTAAGCAAGGTCGTAAAGCAGCAATGCTGATGATTGCGACTATGCTGGTATTGAGTGGTGCTGGAGGGTTGCCATTTGAAGATGACTTAATTGATCTTATTGACGGTTTGGCAGGGTATGCTGGTTATAACTTTTCAACTAAAAAAGCACGGCAGGAGTTCCTTGAGGAAACTTTAGGAAAGCCGATGGCGGACTTCGTTGATAAAGGCGTTACTGGCTTACCTGGTGTTCCACTAGATGTCTCAGGTCGATTAGGTATGGGTAATTTAATACCTGGCACTGGAATATTTAAACAAAGTAACAACCATACCAACGATGTCATGGAACTCTTAGGCCCAGCAGGAAAATTAGCAACTAATGTGTTTTCTGGGTTGGACGATATTGCTAAGGGCGATGTGTTAGCTGGGCTGAAACAGATGGCACCTAATGCTGTCCAGAACGCAGTACAGGGCGGAAGCATGGCAACATCAGGCATGTACAAAGATACCAAAGGCTACAAGGTCGTAGAAACGAATGGACTAGAGGCAGCACTCAAAGCGATTGGGTTTCAACCATCAAGTGTCGCTGATATTCAAGAAGCGAATTGGCATAATCAGAGTGCTAAAGCATTTTACAGCCTTAAAAAGCAAGAGATTAACGCTCAATGGGCCAACGGCATCTTTATGAAAGATCCAAATGAAGTTCAGGCAGCTCGTGACGCGATCACATCATGGAACGAGAAGAACCCAGATCAACGCATGGTTATTTCAATGGCTAGTGTGTTGAAAAAAGCCAAGGAGATGAATAAGTCCAAAGATCAACGTATCGCTGACACTGCGCCAAAAGCGATGCGTACGCAAATGCGTCAAGACGTTGCGCAGCGTAAAGCAGAAACATTGAACTGATGGTGGCACGACCCCTATAGGGCTGGAGATTCTAGCCCATAGACCTAAAACTCCATACCCATAGGCGAAAGGCACTAAGCCAAAGCATTTGGGGTGGAGTTTTTTTATGGCTGATAGTTCAGGCATGGCTGTTGATGCAATCGGGGCGTCATTTGGAAGTAAAACAACAGTAGTTGGTGCAGGAGCAGGCGTAGTCGGCTGGGCCGCACAGATAGATTTACTTGGTTTGGCTGGCGTGATATGTGCCGTGCTTGGTCTATTGATTAATCTCTACTTCCAAATTAAACGGGATAGACGTGAAGCAGCCGAAAGCAATGCACGAATTAAGCAGATTGAAAGTGAGATCGATCATGAGCAGTCGTAATCTAGTAAAAGTGATGGTTTTGAGTGCTACGGCACTCGTAGGGCTAATCGTAAACGAAAACTACACATCTTCGGCAATCATCCCAACCAAAGGCGACCGCCCAACTGTTGGGTTTGGTTCGACCGTTTATGCAAATGGCACACCTGTTAAGGCTGGTGACAAGATTGATCCGGTGAAAGCCGTCATTTTGGCTCAGTCTCATATCTCTAAAGATGAGGCTGAATTTAGAGCTTCAATCCCAGATGCCAAATTAACTCAGGTTGAATATGACCTCTACATTGATTTCATTTATCAATACGGCATTAACAACTGGCTGTCATCTTCAATGCGCAAGCACATCAATCGTGGTGAGTACGCTACTGCGTGCGATGACTTGTTGAAATGGAAAAAGCAAGCTGGCCGCGATTGCTCAGTTTCAACCAACTGGGGGCCGCAGGGTTGTAAGGGCGTTTGGACGCGTCAAGTTGAGCGTCATAAAAAGTGTATGTCAGTTCAGGAGGCATCATGAAACTAAGTTTAGATGCACAACCAATCACGCTTACTCAAATCCTATGGATCGTGTTTGCAATCTTATTCGTGGTGCAGGGATGTTTTGCGTGGCATTACCACAGCGCATACGCGTCGAAAAGCGAAACACTACGGACGTTGCAACAAAGCGTCGCTAATCAGGATAAAGAAGCGTTCCTTAAATTAAAGGCGTTAACTACCGAGCGTGATATAAAACAAGCGGCATTAAACAAACAGGCAAAGAATCAGGAGAAAAAAGATGCAGATTCGATTGGTGAGATTAAGCGCCTTAGTAATCAGCTCGTCAGTAGCACTGTACGCGTGCGCATCAAGCCAACCAGTGGGTCAGGTTGTGGTAGCACC
>JANYEL010000172.1 GCA_025363155.1 Moraxellaceae bacterium | reverse complement strand
TGCTGGTCAGATTAAACAAAACAATCTATTGGATCTAGTTCGACAAGGAGTTCATGCCTTCGCTTTACTTGAAACGGATATGACGGCGGAAACTGAAAAATACATACCTATCGAATTGAATGTGCGCGGCGAATTTCAGAGCGAGGTGCGCTCATGAGTACCAATCAAAAACCTAAAGAACGCCCCATCATTTTCAACACGGAAATGGTCAAAGCCATTTTGGGTGGGCGTAAGACGATGACGCGGCGTGTTGTGAGTGTTGATCGGGTAGATGGTCACCCGCAATTGAACAATTTGAAAATAATGACTCTGAAAAATGGTAAGCAGGGATGGCTTAACTCACAAGATGATCATGAAAACCATATTAACAAATTCAGTCCATTTGGTTTGGTTGGTGATCGTTTATATGTGCGTGAAACATGGCAACTCCACAGTCGTGCTACCGATTTGGCAACCGTTGTTTATGCCGCAAGTGAACAGAATTCTTGGTCAGAGATGCATAGGCTTATTCCTGCTGACTTAACGTTGAGCATTACTCCAAAGCCATTTCAAGAAGGATGGCGATCATCAATCCACATGCCCCGCATTGCTTCACGCATAACCCTAGAAATCACCGATATTCGCATTGAGCGGTTGAATGATATTTCGGAAGAAGATGCTAAGGCAGAAGGTGTTCAGCCAATTGATTTTGGATATGGCGATTGTTATGCCCTTGGCTTCAACAAGCTATGGGATGAAATCTATGGCGATGAATCATGGTCTGCTAATCCGTGGGTGTGGGTAGTTGAATTTAAGAGGGTGATCGTATGAACGCACCAGCAAAAATCAACAATGGGAACTTCAATGTTCAATATGGTCTTAACTGGACAAATAAAATCGTCATCGATCTTTTTGCTGGTGGCGGCGGTGCGAGCACAGGTTTGGAACTTGGACTTAAACGAACCGTCGCAGCGGCAATCAATCACAACCCACGTGCGATCAGTATGCACACGGTTAATCACCCAAATACGCGCCATTTTGTACAAGATGTATTCGCAGTTGATCCATTTGAAGCAACTCAAGGTCTGCCAGTCGGTTGGATGCACGCATCACCTGATTGCACCCATCACTCACAAGCAGCTGGTGGTCAGCCTCGCAGTAAAGAAATCCGCGATTTGTCATGGGTGGTTTGTAAGTTTGGCGGAACCGTTAAGCCTGATGTGATCTCACTAGAAAACGTCAAACAGATTTTGAACTGGTCGCCTTTGGTGGCAAAACGCTGCAAAGAAACAGGGCGAGTAGTCACGCTTGATCGTATCGAGGCTGGAAAAGGAAAAACAATCAATCGTGTTGCCGAACCTGGTGAGCATGTTCCTCGTGATAATCAATTTTTAGTTCCAGACCATAAGCGTAAGGGTAAAACGTGGAAGCAATTTGTTAAATCACTTGAAAGCCTAGGCTATCAGGTCGAATGGCGAATCCTTAAAGCATGTGATTTCGGCGCACCGACCACACGCGAACGCCTGTTTATGGTCGCACGTTGCGATGGTCATCCTATCGTATGGCCCGAACCAACACATTTTAAAGATCCTAAACGCGGTCAAAAGAAATGGCGCGCTGCGCATGAGTGCATTGATTGGGCTGATCTCGGTAAAAGTATCTTTGACCGTCCGAAGCCATTAGCGGAAGCAACGATGCGCCGTGTAGCGAAAGGCCTTCAAAAGTTCGTGATTGATGCTAAAGATCCATTCATTGTGCCGTCAAATGGAGTTACACCATTCTTAACAGAATGTGCGAACGCTTCAAATCAGCGCAACATGTCCGTCAATGAGCCGCTATCAACAATTTGCGCAAAGGTTAAGGGCGGTCATCATGCCTTAGTTTCAGGCGTTCTTGCGCCGTATATCGGTCGGGATTTTGGCGCATCGTTTGGGCATAACATCAAAGAACCATTAGCCACAACAACGGCTAACTTTGGTGGGCACAGCCAACTCACTGCACCGGTGCTAGTCAAATTCCGTGGCGATAGCATCGGCGACTCGGTTAAAAACCCATTGCCGACTATCACATCTGGTGGCAATGCTAAACGCCCAGCTGGTGCGCCACATGCACTTGGTATCGCTTCGGCGTGTCTCATACAGGCAAACGGTGGATTCAATACAGTAGCAGCTCGCGATATGCGTGAGCCAATGAGCACGATCACCAATACTGGAAGCCAGCAACAGCTTATGTCTGCTGTTTTTACACAGGCATTCTATGGCGAAAAATCTGGAAGTGAGAATCGTGCAGGGTCGCTGAAAGATCCGCTGCGGACGATCACTACTGAGAATCGACATGCGCTTATCAGTGCAACACTGAGTAAAGAGCATTTGGACGGTGCGCTGCGCGTAGCAACATTCCTGATCAATTTCTATGGCAACGGTGACTGCCGCGATATTCGCAATCCACTGGACACCATCACCACTAAAGACCGCCTCGCATTGGTCACAGTTTGGATCAAGGGTGAGCCTTGGGTGATCGTTGATATTCGTCTTCGTATGTTGCAGCCGCGTGAGTTGTATCGTGCTCAGGGCTTTCCTGACGACTATGTGATTGACCGTGGCGCATTAGGTGAACCAATGACTAAAACGGAACAAGTTTTCATGGTTGGTAATTCAGTAAGTCCATACCCAATGGAAGCGATCGCTCGCGCAAATGATCCGTGGCGTATGCCATGGAGGCAGGCTGTATGACTTCTATCACTTCGCCTGTAATTCGCTACCACGGCGCAAAATTCCGTCTTGCACATTGGGTTATTTCCCATTTCCCAGCGCATACCTGTTATGTCGAATCGTTTGGCGGTGCTGCAGGCGTGTTGATGCAAAAACCGCGTTCATACGCTGAGGTTTACAACGATCTTGATAACGACATTGTAAATCTGTTTCGAGTTTTACAAGGCGAAGAGTCACGCGAAAAACTTTTCGAGCTGCTCATCCTTACTCCTTATGCGCGTACAGAATTTGAGTTGGCTTGGACAGAAACTGTAGATCAAATTGAACGCGCACGGCGCACGATTATTCGCGCTCAAATGGGCTTTGGTAGCGCAGGAGCTACCAAAGGACACACAGGGTTTCGTATTGACACCAAACGAGCTTACGGCACAGCTCAAAGCCTATGGGCTACTTATCCTGAGCAAGTAGCGACTGTTGGCCAGAGACTTCAAGGCGTACTCATTGAGAACCGTCCAGCGATCAAGATCATGAAGCAGCACGATGCCCCGACGACTCTACATTACGTTGATCCACCGTATGTTCATGAAACTCGCTATTCAGGTGCAGCATCTGGACGTTGCTATAAACACGAAATGACTAATGACCAACACATCGAACTGCTCAATATATTACTCGAGCTAGAAGGTGCTGTTGTCTTGTCAGGTTATTCAACTGATCTTTATGGCGACATGCTCAAGGGTTGGGAGTGTACAGGCATATCAGCACGAATCTCGGCAAGCCGTGGCACAGAGTTACGTCAAGAATGCCTATGGATGAATCCACGCGCTGCGCACAAGCGTGATCTATTCGGCGGTGCAGCATGAGCCGCTTCTGTCGCTTCATCCTGACCCAAGGCGGTGGGTGCTGCATATCGCAGCAACCCGAAACTGACCAACAAATTATTAAATCACTGACCGACAAGTTTGGCGACAGACTCGTTCGCGTTGAGATCGGCGGAAGAATTATTGAGGTGCAATCGTGAATCAGTATCCACACCACGTAGGCGATTTTAATAATGCCACACGTCATCTAACTCGTATAGAGCGAAGCATTTATAGCGACATGATCGACATGTATTACGACACTGAACAGCCGCTTGTATTAGATGTTGCCACGCTTAAACGTAAGCTATTGGCACGTACTAAGGAAGAGAGCGCAGCAGTTGATATGGTTCTTGCTGAATTTTTTGAACAAACAGCAGGAGGATGGTTCCACGAGCGTTGTGATTTCGAGATAACGAAGTTCCACGGCAGCACAACGCAGAAGTCTATTGCAGGCAAGGCGAGTGCAGCGAAACGTCAACAGGCTCGCGACAAACGCCTAGCAGAACTCAACGGACAGTCAACGGAATTTCAACAGCCGTTAAAATCCGTACCAACAGAATTGAACGGCACTCCAACTAACCTAGAACCTAGAACCTTAAACCTAGAACCATTAAAAATTAATAATAAAAATGATCAGGAGCAAAGCGAGGGTTTGCACAAGCCGTTTCACGGATCTGAAGTCGGCATGTTCAAAGACCTTCAAAAATTTGAACCAGATCTAACCGAAGATGAGATTCGTAATTTGGCGACATTCAACGGCGTAGATTTAATGCATGAGATGAGCAGAAGAATTAGGGTTCATAAGCAAAGCCAAGCCTCACAGGAGATAAACCTATGAGCGCACGCATGTCCGAAGACCAAGCGAAGTTATATCTTGGCAAGCACTACACGCCGCCTAAGCCAATCAAAAAACCGAAAGGATCAACAACAAAAAAACAATCTTCGCAAGGCGAGGAGCTTATGGCCTTGCAATTGCGTTCGATGAATATTGAGTTCACAACAGAGTTCAAGTTTTGCGATACACGGAGATGGCGCGCTGATTTTCGTATTTCAAACACTCAAGTGTTGGTCGAAGTCGAAGGCGGTACTTGGTCGGGTGGTCGTCACACCACAGGCAAGGGCTACGAATTGGATTGTGAAAAATATAACTGGGCGACCTCGAATGGTTGGCAAGTCATCAGATTTACAACCAGTCAAGTCAAGAAGGGCGATGCGTTGAAGGCGGTTGTTGATTTATTAGGAGATTGAGAGATGAAAAATATCGACTGGCTGGCGAAAACTTTACACAAGACCCAAAGCTACGCAATCGGAACGGGCGGAATGCCAGAAGTTGACTGGATGGACAGAGCAGGGGCAGAAGCATCACTCGAAGAAGTTCATCAAGACTTGGTAGATTTGTTGTTAGGACGTGCCACGGAAGGCGGAAAATCTCGCGTATTAGACGATTTGAGTAGTAGGGCGGTGCATCGGTGTGTCGGAGGTAAAAGAGTGCCTAAAAACCGCGTTATAGGCGATTGGTGTTTTGCGATTGCAAAAATGGCGTTACATCGCATTTTACATCCAGCGGATTACAGTTTGCGTGAACGGTTCGATATTGGTTCGATTACAGGTGTTGATCACACGAATTACGTCAAACGGTGGGAGTGGTTGGAGCTTGAATTGATGGACACTTTGGGTGATTGGATTATGCGTATTGATTTTGAGATTGGTGAGTATCGTAAGTCTATGCAGGAGGCAGTTTGACAATGAGTAGATTAGAGCGTAAATTAAGCGTACACCTGCAAAATCAGGTGTCAGCCTTGGCGGGCTGTACCACAAGACGCATTAGCCGCGTCGATAATCGCGGCTTTTTTGCGCACGCATGATTCGTCAGTTATGACGGGGCATGTGGGAGCATCGAAAGATGCGCTGAGTACTTGTGATCAGTCCGCCAATCCTGCATGTCCTGTCACCCTATGCTTGGCGGCTTTGGTGATGGGTTTTATTACTTTTCACAAGGGTTAACCATCATGTCTAATTCAATCGTTATTCTCGCTAAAAACATCCGCATCATTGACGGACTGTATTCACTGAATGATCTTCATAAAGCATCTGGCGCTCCACTCCACAAGCGCCCAAAAGAATGGGTTAAAAATCAGCAAACTAAAGAACTAATTGGTGAATTATTAAGCGAGGATGGAATTTCCTCCTTGGAACAAAATCAACCACTTAGATCAATTCATGGCGGCACAAATCAAGGTACTTACGCTTGCGAAGACCTCGTTTACGCCTACGCCATGTGGATCAGCGCAAAATTCAGTTTAATCGTTATTCGCGCATTCAAAGCAATGCAAAAACCATTGCCACAAATCACCGCTGAAAAGATCAGTGAAGAACAACGCGGCATCCTGTACGACATCGTTGCAACGCGATCAGGCGGAAACGGATCGTTACGCGCCAAACTGTGGGGCGCACTAAAACACCATTATAAATATTCTACCTATCATGATTTATTAGTCATTCATTTCGAGGACGCAAAGCATCTACTCGAAACCGTGGACATTGGTGAGCAAAAAGCGCAGCAAAGTTACTTTTTACGCTTACAAGATGGGCGCGAATTTGATGCACGCTTGCGGTCTTTATTTGATCTTGCTGGATTACTCGCTAAACGTGGTGACGATGTTGCCGCCGTATTCCAGAAACAAGCGCGAGAAATGAATGCCCTTTTAGTAAATGCGAAATAGCTTGTTGACCAAGCCCAAAAAATAGGGTACATTTTTCCCATGCTGTAGAAGTTCGTATAAAGCTCAAGTCTTAATTGATTTGGGCTTTTTTTATGTCTAGGATTTGAGGATTTTCTTATGCACAAGTATTTCTTTCGCATTGCAATTGTGTTCCTTCACTCCTTCTTTGAAAAGCTGATGCGGTTTATCGCGTGGAGCATTCCAGTCACTGCACTCGCAGTTACGCCAATTAAGAAACGTCCAATCAATCATTTTAATTCAATGCGGCGCAATCCAGTTTATTCGTCAATTGGTGCTCACTTCGTTTAAAACAATAATTCTTTAAATGTCTGAGGTTTGATCCATGGCTAAGCTAACTATAGAGTGCACCGTAACAGTCAAATGGTGGTTTAAATTTGTGATTACGGGCTTTCGGGTTGGCGTTTTCTTTGGATTAAAGCCCAGTAATTCATTTATTGAGAAATTGGCTATAAACGCGACTGTTGTCAAAGTGAGCGGTAAATAGTGGAGACTTGAAGGAGTTAGCGATGTCTCAGAAGCTAACGCCTAAACAAGCGCTATTTGTAAAAGAGTATTTAATTGATCTGAATGCTACGCAGGCTGCGATCAGGGCAGGATATAGCAATAAAACGGCTCGCCAGATTGGTGAGCAAAACTTGTCAAAACTTGTCATTCAGAATGCCATTCAAGAAGCGCTTGCAAAGCGTTCGGAGCGCACCGAAATAACCGCCGATATGGTCTTACAACGCCTTTGGTCTATAGCCACTGCTGATCCAAATGAACTCGTTAAATATCGCCGTGTGAACTGTCGGTACTGCTGGGGTGAAGATCACTATTACCAGTGGACGACTGAGGTTGAGTTTGCGAAAGCTTTAGAAACTGCAAAGAAACTCAAGCGAGTTAAGCCTGATTGTGATGGTGGTTTTGGTTTCGATAAAACGCGTGTGCCACATCCTGATTGTCCAGAGTGTAAGGGTGAGGGTGAGGGTTCTTTGCACATCAGCGATACGTCGAAGCTTGAAGGGCCTGCACGTTTACTTTATGCAGGCGCTAAACACACCCGCGAAGGTTTAGAGATTAAGACCCTTGATCAGCTCAAAGCGCTTGAGATGGTCAGCAAACACGTCGGTATTGGCCGTGATGCTATAGCTGTGAAGCAAGCTGAACTTGATGCAAGATTGAAAGAACTTGAGATCGAGAAGCGCGAGCGGGAGGCAGGTGCTGGCGATGAAGATGATCTAAAAGGCGAATACACGCTACTTAAACCCGATGAGGACTTGCCAGATGCGCCCGTCCTCTGATGCGGTGCAACTGACACCTAAGCAAGCAAATATCTACTGCTGGGGCTGGCAAGCGTCCGCGCGTTTTCGTGATGCTGTTTGTGGTCGTCGCTTTGGTAAAACGTTTCTTGGTAAAGCTGAAATGCGGCGTGCAGCACGACTCGCAAAACAGTGGGGCGTATCTGTTGAGGATGAAATTTGGTACGCGGCACCTACTTTTAAGCAGGCCAAGCGAGTGTTTTGGCGTCGATTAAAACAAGCGATTCCCCCTTCTTGGCGAGCAGGTAAACCGAACGAGACCGAATGCTCTATCACGCTTAAATCTGGCCATGTGATGCGTATTGTCGGGCTTGATGGTTACGACAATTTGCGCGGTTCTGGTTTGTTCTTCGTGCTTATCGATGAATGGGCTGATTGCCCTTATTTGGCATGGGAGGAAGTTTTACGCCCAATGCTATCAACGTGCAAATACTGGATTAAAGGTATTATGCATGTTGGTGGTCACGCTCTACGGATCGGAACGCCGAAAGGATTCAATCACTGCCACGAAACCTTCACTAAGGGGCAAAAGGGTGGTGCTAAAGACCACAAGTCTTGGCTCTATACCTCGTTAGATGGTGGCAACGTTCCGCTGACAGAAATCGAAGTGGCGCGCGCCGATATGGACGCCCGTTCTTTTCGTCAAGAATACGAAGCGAGTTTTGAGAATTACTCAGGGCGTGTTTATTACGCATTTGAGCGAATACATAACGTTAAGTCATGCCCTTACGATCCAGCATTACCAATCCATGTAGGTATGGACTTCAACGTTAATCCAATGAGTGCATCGCTATTTCAAGAGCGTGCTGACGGCGAGATTTGGCAGATTGGTGAAATCATCATCCCTACATCGAATACCGATGAAATGGCTGATGAAATTAAAAAGAGATATGGCAAGCAAGGCTTTGATCCCTCAAAACCTGATTTAAATCACATCACCATTTACCCAGATCCAGCAGGTGCTCAACGACGTACCAGCGCTCAAGGTAAAACTGACATCAGCATTTTGCAAAAACACGGTTTCAAAGTGGTGGCTATGTCTAGTCACCCTCTGGTCCGCGATCGCGTAAACGTGGTGAATGGTAAGTTCTGTGCAGCCAATGGCAAGCGGACAGTATTTGTTGATCCATCCTGTAAAGAATCGATCAAGTGCTATGAGCAACTGACTTACAAGGAAGGCACTAACGATCCAGATAAAAAATTGGGTTTGGATCACTTGCCAGATGCAACAGGTTATTACCTTTACACCCGATTCGCATATAAACCAGCGCATCAGACGCAATCAACACATATGGGGCGCTAAATGTTTAAAAGTCTGGTCGCCAAGCTGCCGAAAGATAAAGATTATCCGCAGCGGCAGTTTGTCATTAATGCTTTGACAAAAGTGGTTGATGGCACGATGTACGATCATCTTCCTTATTCGTTTTATACCGAAATCAATGAGGCAGGTGAGTATGTCAAGCTCGCGGATCGTCGGCCGTCTAGTCGGTCTAATCTTTGTCGCGTTGTTGTGGATGATTCTGTTTCGTTATTGTTTTCGGACGGGCATTTTCCGACGGTAGGTTGCGAGAATGACTACACGGCTGATCAAATAAACCTGTTGATCAAAGAGACAAAGCTTAATCAGGTCATGATTGATGCTGCAACGCGCGGAAGTGTTGGAAGTGTTGCGATCTTCATGAAGGTTTTAAATAACCGCGTTTTCTTTGATTCGATGGGTACACAGTATTTGACACCTGTTTGGCGTGATGATGCGCCTGATACTCTGGAAGTGGTGAAAGAGCGCTACAAGGTCAAAGGGCGCGTACTGCGTAAGCAAGGATACGCCATTGATGAAGAAATGAGTGCTCAAGACTTCTGGTTTGCCCGTGACTGGAATGACAAGGCTGAAACTTGGTATCTGCCAAAGTTGTGTAGTGTTGTTGATATTGATTCTAATGATTATGTCTTTCCTGTAGATACAGTCAAAACGGTTAATCACAACCTTGGTTTTGTTCCTATTGTCTGGGTTAAAAATCTGCCAAATGGCGATGATATTGACGGTGGATGCACGTTTAAGGTTGCCGTTGATACGATGATCGAGATCGACTACCTGATGTCTCAGGGTAGCCGTGGATTGCGCTATTCAAGCGATCCGATGCTAGTGATTAAAGATAGTGCTAGTGATGACTCAACAATCGTCAAAGGCGGTGGGAATGCGCTAAAAGTCGAACCTGCTGGCGATGCGAAATTACTTGAGATCAACGGTACAGCTTCTGCAGCTATGACCGAATGGATCAAAATGTTGCGCGAATCTGCTTTAGAGTCAGTCCACGGCAATCGAAGCAATGCGGACAAGATTGCCGCTGCTCAGTCTGGTAAGGCAATGGAATTGATGAATCAATCATTGATTTGGCTGGCAGATAAATTGCGGATTAGCTATGGCGAAGGCGCGTTACTTGAATTGCTAAAAATGGTTGTTCGTGTCAGTAAAAAGCAATCGATTAAGATTGAAGGAAAGGACGTCAAGGATCTATCCAATGAGAGTTTGTGCCTTAAGTGGCCGCATTGGTATCACCCTACCGCCACTGACCGTCAAGCTGACGCCACCGCCCTTAATACTCTAGCCAGCGGCGGCATATTGTCACGTCAAACGGCAACAGCTTCGATTGCCGACGAATATGACATTGAAGATGTCCAAGCTGAATTGGTAAAGATTGCTGATGAGAGCAAGGTCAAGCTCGCACAAACTCAAAAGACTTTAGAAAATACTCTGCCAATTGGTGGGGTTTAACTGTTCGCTTGATGCGGACTTAACTTTACGGAGATGTCTTGATGACTACCGAAACGCCACCAGTCGTAATCCCAACCAAAGAACCAGAAACATTTAGCCGTGAGTATGTGCAAGAGCTGCGTGCAGAAAATGCAAGCTATCGCACACGGGCAAATGAAGCTAAGACAGCAGCGGAGGTAGCAGAGGCCGCCAAGGTTGCAGCTTTAGCAGAATCTGAAACAAAGGTAACAGCAGCGACCACAGCAGCCAATGAGCGTGTTATTCGCGCGGAATTGAAAGCGGTCGCGGTTAAGGCTGGAATGGTCGACCTTGATGGTTTAAAACTTGCCGATTTATCCAAAGTAACGCTCGACGAACACGGCGAAGTGCAAGGTGCGGATGATTTGATGAAGGCATTGAAAGAATCAAAGCCTTATTTATTCGGTACAACCACAAGCACAACTCATCCTGGTAAAGCGCCACCATCAGGCGACCCAGAAACCAAGCTTGCAAAAGACATGACACCAGAAGAGTACAAGGCCGCAAAAGCCAAACTCAAGTAATAACTGCATTACCGTCCTATCGGGTTCAGGCAACCAGAGGAATAAACCACTTTATTTATTCTAAAGGAGCACCCGATCATGGGTATTCAAGCATTTCCAACAGCCTTACAAGCTGTCATTCAACAGGGTTTCTTGGAGCGTGAGTTTCAAGAAGGTCTGCGTTCAAAACTTGGCTTTCGTGCCATTGCTGACCGTGAACCATTTCCAGCGGCAATCGGTGAAACGATTACCAAAACTCGCAAAGGTTTAAAAGCGCCAGTTACCACGCCGCTCAATCCATCAGGTAACACCAATTTGGACAACGGTCTTAGTCCTTCGGGCTGGACTGTTGAACAATACAGTTTAGCGGTCAACATGTACGGTGACACCATTGATTTAAACATGGTCACAAGCCGTGTTGGTATCGCTGGTCAGTTCATGAAGAACGCGCAAACTAACGGTATTCAGGCAATGCAGTCGCTTGATCGTCTGGCGCGTGATGCATTGTTTGGTGGTTATCTCGGCGGTAATACTCGTGTCACTGCAACATTGGGTGCACCAGCTACCACTGTCGCAGTAGACGATATTCGTGGATTCCGAAACGTTTTGGTCAATGGCGTACTGCTTCCAGTTTCTGTCTCAAACACTTTGACTGTGGTTATCGGCGCAAGTTCGTACACTGTCTCTGGTGCGACTGCTGATGGTAGCAACGTATCAACCGCACCTGGTGGAATTAGTGGCACTCTGACCACAACTGCAAACGTTACTGTGCTGAATGGCACACTCGGTAATGCTGTAGTTGCTGCGACTGCACCGTCAGTAAAACGTCCGTCAGGTCGCGCAACGACAGCAGCATTGTTGGCGACTGATTATCTGACCATGCAAGATGTTTTGGCAGCGGTCGCGGATCTTCGCAGTAACAATGTGCCGCCTGTTACTGAAAGCGGTCTGTATCACTGTCAAATCGATGATCGTCAGTTACTTGGCTTGTTCAAAGATGCTGACTTTAAGACGCTTTATCGCGGTGCTTATCAGTCAGACACCTATAAAAACGGTCAAATCATCGACTTGATGGGTGTTCGTTTTATTCCAACCACTGAATCACCTCAACAAACCCTTGCTGGCGTAGTTGTGCATCGTGCGATTGTGTGTGGTCAAGGTGCGATTATCGAAGGTGATTTCACTGAAAATGGTTACTCAGATGTTGGTGATAACGATAGCCTGAAAGTGATGGTGGATGATGTTTGCATGGTTACGCGCGAACCACTTGACCGCTTACAACAAATCGTCGCGCAGTCATGGTACTGGATTGGCGGTTTCACTTTGCCAACAGACGCTACAGCGAGCACGCTGATCATCCCAACTGCGACAAATAGCTACTACAAACGTGCGGTAGTTATCGAGTCAGCTTAATCGCTGATGATTTGAAAAATCGTTGATTGCCATAAAAAGGGCAGCTATTCGGCTGTCCTTTTTCTATATTGCACTCTTGATCGAGCGCAAAGCCCATATTCAACAGGCAGATTAATCATGTTTACTGATGCAGAAAAAGTCGATATTCGACGTCATTGCGGTTTTCCATTGTTTGGTGGACAGCCTGTGCAGGCGTTTGGACATCGATTTTTTCAGCATTACGGCACACTTGAGTTCCGTATCAACAACATGTTACCTGAGGAAGAGACAGTAGTCAGAACCAAATATCTAGAACGTCTTGCGCTCCTTGAGGACGATATTGTCGATGAGACACGGCAAAACTTAGATACTCATCAAGCCGCAGTATGGACCCACAATCCCAACGAGCAGCGCGACAGAGAAAAACTGTACAAAGGTCATTGTAAAAAACTATGTGAGTTTCTGGGCGTTCCAGTTGGTGAGCGTTTTAGCACTAATTCGGTTCGAGTGATTGTCTAATGGACGCAACCAAGATCAACGCGAGAATATACGCTGGCCGTGCGAAGGCTGCACTTCGTTTAGGGCTTGATTACGCCTTATACCGTCCAGTAAGCAACGCGCAGCCAATTGATACCTCAATCTTGACGCTTAATGCCGCGCTTAATGCCGCTGATAACAATTACCGCAAACCTAATTTATACAACAAGCCGATTTGGTTTGGTGACTTTGATGGTCGACTGACTCAGCCTGGCGATTATCTTAAGCGTGATGCTCAGGTTTTTTACATTGCCGCGCAACAGTCACTTTTGCCGATTGTATGTATCGAGTGCAATAGAGCTGTAACCATCGTATCTGGATCTGCTTCAAGCAATCCAACGCCGCCCGTGTTTGGGGCGCAGCCCTATAGCGGGGTTTGCGTGGACAGTGAAGTTCCAAATGTTGGAAGTGCCGCAACTGAGAAAGTGACCGATACAAAAGATCAGTCGCCTACAGATAAATATAGCGGTCGTTGGCCTTGCTCAATTCTTCTAAGTGGGCGCGATCAGGGTATTAATGTCGTACCAACAAGCATCAAAGAGGCTGGCTGGATCATTCTTTTACCGCCTTCACTAACCGTAGTGATCAACAGCGGCGACGTGCTGACTGATGATTTAGGTCGTCGTTATGAAGTGATCGGGGCTGAATTGACTGACTTGGGTTGGCGCATAAAAGCATACGAGGCTCACGCATAATGGCTGATCAATCCGATGTTGCGAATGTCCTTGTCAACCTGATTTCTGATGCGCTTTATCCGAACGACGCGACCCATCCATCAGTAGTGGATGGCATTTCTGGGATCATCGGCGTTAAAGTTTTTCAGGGATGGCCGACTGCGGCAAATCTTAATAAAGACCTACCTACAGGAATTGTTTACGTTTCGGTTTATCCATTACCGCAAGAAAAAAATACGACTGGAACAGGTCGAGACTGGATGGAGTCTTCGATCAATCCTGCAACGCTAACGACCACTGTATCAGACAACACGCTGACAATTGGCGGAACTATTGCAGCGAATCAGACGATTGCAGCGATTGTGAATGGTGATGATGTGGTTTATGTGGTTCAGCCTACAGATACGCTGGAAACGATAGCGATAGGGCTTGCGACATTGATTTTAGATACGCATCTTAATTCAGTATCAGGCTCGACGATCACGATCCCAGATGCTTATCGCATTCTTGCAAAAGTTGGTACGACTGGAACAAGTATTTGTGAGTTACATAGTCGTTTAAAGACATTCCAAGTCACAGTCTGGGCGAGCTGCTTTGATCGACGTGATCCAGTTGCTTCTATTGTCGAGCCAACTCTTGCGAAACTAAACCGTATTTTATTGCCCGATAACATGTTTGCGAACGTGTTTTTTAAGAGTAGTGTTCAGAATGATGCCAATCAGCTTCAGGGCACTTATCGTCGTGACATCATGATCGATGTGAATTATGCCACAACAGAAACATCGCAAGATTATGCAATCACACTGACCAAAACATCGGTGAGTAATGGTGTGTCTTTGCAAGACCAATCTGACCCAATCACAACAGTAAATTAGGAAATTTAGCCATGAATCTAGTCGTTAAAAGTGCATTTGGTAACTACAAATTAGGTCAAGCAATTACAGATCAGTCAGTTATCACCGAGATTCTAGGATCAGCAAATGAACGTCATGTGTTGAAAGTTGCTGATCTTCCAATTCCCCCAGTACCTGAAAACCCATTTTTAGAACTTATCAAAAGTGCTCAATCCTCAGTATCTAGTGGCTTGAGTGGTACTTCAAGCTCAGTTTCATCTATTTCAAGCGGCCCCAGTAATACGAATAGTTCAGTGTCATCGGTCAGCTCAGGGCTAAGCACTACATCAAGTTCTGTAAGTTCCGTGTCATCAGGTCTTTCGCAGTAAGCGCAATTTCTAAATAACCAACTACTCATTCACAGCCGCCTTTAAGGCGGTTTTTGCATTTCTGGAGAGCATGAAATGACGGTCATTCAAGATGGTTCAGTAAATTTAGCAGCACTTGGTTCGCCTAAGGCTATCGTTCAAATCATCCCGCCAGATGCAGCAATTACTGGTGTTCCAACTTATTTGTTGGGGCTAGTTGGTGTTGCCTCATGGGGAGCTGTGAATGCTGTCACTTTGGTTGGTGGCGGCGGTATGAAAGATTTCATTGGCAAGTTTGGTGGAATGCGTGAGGATAAGCATGCGCTATATACAGGCGTTCAAGCTGCGCAACTGGTCGGTGCTCAAGCATTTCAGTGTGTGCGTGTAAGCGATGGTACTGATCTTGCGGCCACTGCGACGATTCAAACCTCAGTGACACTAACAGGTCGATGCACTGGTACAGCAGGTAACACGATTGTCGCAACGATTGCAGCAGGCAGCAAGGCAAGTACATGGCAAGTATCAATTGCGATGGCTGGATTCACTCCAGAAGTCTTTCAGAACATTGGCGGCACTGGTGCGACATTCTGGACAAACGTTGCAAATGCGATTAACCAAGGCTCTTACGGCACAAGCGCATCGAAACTGGTTGTTGCTTCTGGTACTGGCTCAACAACTCCAGTTGCAGGTCAATACACGCTATCAGGTGGTACAGATGGTGCAAGTGGCGTAACTGATACGATCATGCTTGGTACTGATGGTGTGCCGCGTACAGGCATGTATGCTCTGCGCAATTCAGGCGTTTTTAACTTCGATTTGCTGGATGTGACTGATCCGACAGTGATGACAACACGCGATGTATTCGCTAAGTCAATCTCTGCTGAAACGTTCTCTACTGGTGGTTTGGGTGAGTTGTTGTCCGATGCAATTAGTGCCAAAGCAACGGCAGGAATTGATTCTGTAAATACGACTTATGTTTTAGGTGATGGAATTAACTTTTACAACGGTCAATCAAATATCACTGTTCAACCAACGGTATTCCTTGCTGCATTGCGCTCGTTGCTATCACCTGAACAGTCGGTGCTGAATAAGCCAATTGGCGGCATTATCACAACTCAACGTGTAGCGGCTGGATTGCCATATACCGATGCGGAAGTCGATCAAGCCTTTCAAAACGGTATTGAGATCATCACAAATCCAATCCCAGCAGGAAATATGTTCGGCGCGCGATGTGGTGTAACAACATCGAGCAATCCGTCGAACAAGGGCGATAATTACGCGGCGATGACCAACTTCCTTGGTGTTTCGATCAACAATGCGATTGGTCCATACATCGGTAAACTGCAAAATCCAACGGAGCGAGCAATCGCTAAATCTGCGCTTGAGTTTTTCCTAGAAGGTTTGGAAACAAACAAGATCATCGGCGCGCCTGATGGCTCAACGCCTTATCAGGTCATTCTTGGCTCAAGCAACAATAGTAATGCTCAAGCTGCTCTCGGTTATATGTACGCCCAAGTGAAGGTCGTCTATCAGTCGATTATCTGGTACTTCATCGTCGATCTACAAGGTGGTCAAGGCGTAACCATCAGTCAAACACCACTCGCTGCCTAACAGCATTTTTCAACCATAAAAGCCTCTTTGTTGAGGCTTTTTTCATTCCTAATTTAAGAGGACTTTAAAAATGCCAACACAAGGCGGATTTTCATCGGGTAGTGACGAAACACTGGTTGTCATGACACAGAATGGCCCACTCACAATTCCTTCAACGGCAGTCATGGAATTTGATTCCAAGCCGAAGTATGTCGAAGGGGCTGAAACTAATATCAACGGCGAAACATTCCCCTGGAATATCGTCACTGGTGGCTCTGGTACGCTTATGTTGAATCGCCAAGACGCATCAGTTGAGCAACTACTTAAAGATGCTACAGCAGCTCAAAAAGCGGGTTTATCCAGCTTCTACGCCACCATCAAGCAAATCATCCAAGAAGTTGACGGCTCGATCACAACCAACACATTTAAGCGCGTTGCTATCAAGATCGACGACCTTGGTAAGTGGGCTGGCACATCCATCGTGAAACAAAGTTTGTCGTTTCAATACGGTGAGCTTGTTTAATCCATTGCTCATTCTGGGCTAAAAAATTGCGAGATAGCTTGATCAGTGAAAAGACGGATCTTATTCCGCCCGTCCTGCTCGCAATACTTTTCTAAGCGGATGAAGGGATATTGAAATGACTAAGCCGAGTTCAACCACTGAGATGTTTGCAGGGCAATCTCAAGATGTGACCGTAACCAGTAAAGATGGCAAGAAGATTGTTTTGCGTAAGCCGCCAATGTTGTTTATGGCGATGCAACGTTTACGCATGGCTCTGGGTGCTGAATATGCAAATAATGAGGCTCTAGTTAACGGCTATATGCCACTTCTGTACATCACGGCAATTGGTGAAGATGAAATCATCACACTAAACTCTCAAATTCAAATCAACTCGGTATGCGAGCAGCTTGGCGATGACGGCATGATTGCTGTAATCACGGGGCTTCAAAAGCACTTCAATGAAGCGAACGCTGCGGATAAAGACACTATAAAAAAGTAGCACAAGACCACGCTTTTAGAGAAGGTTGTTGGTTGGTGAAAAATGGCGTTCCGTTCGAGATCGCTTTCAACATGAATCCTGATATACGTCTGGCGATGTCCATCACGTTTAGCGAGATGGAAGGGTCAGAGTTTGATTTTGACAACTGGCAGTTCAAGGAGCGCAAAGAATGACACCTTTGGCATTCGGTGAGCTGCTTGAGAAGGCGGTTTTCTCAATACAAGCTGGGCGTGAGGCTTTACTGCTGACTGAAGCTGAAAGGCTAAAGATAGAAGCCAAAGCGATGTTCGGGCTTTATCCTGAAAATGGTGAGTGGGATGAGTTGAAGGACGCAACACAAAACGCTCGTGAAAGTCAGGGATATGAGCCAAATGATCCGTTGCTTGTCACGGGTGAGTTGAAAGAAAGTGTTGAGTGCAAGGTTAAAGGCAGAAGTGGGTTTGTTGGGTCGAATGATCCGATTATGTTTTATCAAGAGATAGGTACTGAAACGATCCCACCGCGTCCAGTGTTTGGACTGCTGGTGCAGAAAGAGACAAAGCACATCGTTTTAAATCTAGGCAATGCTATTTTTAAGTTAATCACAGGATAAGTCATGGAATATATCGTCGGCGTTGAGTTTTCCGTTGCTGACAATGGACTAATCTCGACTTTAAAAGAAGCGTCTGCCTTATTTAAAACGTTCAATAAAGACTTTCTTGAGTTAAATAATGCGATTAGTAGCTTTAGCAGCAATTCAAACAAGGCTTTTGTTGAGTTAAGTAAACGCATAGATGCGAGTGCTTCTCGGGCCGCTAATTTAAGCAAAGAACTGCAAGCGATAGGCTACATCAAGATTCCAGAGTTTGGAACTGGCGTTGGTGGTGGACGTGCGCGTTCAAATAGAGCGTCTAGTGTTGCGGAAGAAGCGACGATCTATGGAATGGCTAGCCGTAATTTTTCAGGCGGCTCAAACCAAAGAGCCTACTCAATGGCTGCTAGTTCTGGTTATGGGATGTCTGTCTATGGCGGCGGCTCTGGCGGTATGCGTGACGTTTACGGCTTCGATGAAACTGTAGGCGGCAATTCTTCATCTGGCGGCGGCGGTCGATCAGGCTGGAATGGACGCGGATACACTGGTGGTCGAGCCTTTAATTTTCGCAATGATATGCATGGCGCAATGGGAAGTGCATTTGATGGCGCGATGCTGGCTGGGGCTGGTTACATTGGTCTAAAACTCGTTGATAAGATCGCAAACGAGGCCGCAAAGTATCAAACCATATCTGAACAATTCAACTCTTACGGCATGGGGGCTAATGCGCTATCAGCAGCGCAAGCGTTTGCTGCAAATACTCACATTGCAGGCTCTTCACAAACCGATATTTTGCGAGATTTTACTGAGGCTCAAGGTGTATTCCGTGAATCTGGTAAAAAGTCACTAGCAGAACAACTTGAAGCCGCAAAAATGGCAGCCCCGCAACTTGCGAAGATGGACTTTGCAATGCGTGGTCTGGATGAAAAGCATGCTGAAATTACCAAAGCAAAGCAATTAGACATGCTGCGATTTGTTGAACAAGCTGGTGGCTTAAAAAGCGCATCAAGATTCAATGAGCTGATGGATAATGGATTTAAGGCAATCCAATCATCAGGCGGAAATATTGATTTCACTCAATATCGTCAATTCATGGCGAAAGGTGGCACTGCTGCTATGGGTTTAAGCAATAAAGCCATGTTTGCGGAGTTTGAGCCAATCATTGGTGAGTTAAAGGGCGGCGCGGCTGGCGATGCGTTGATGACTTCATTTAATCGTCTGAATGGTATTGTTAAGCTGCCGAATCAAGTCGCACATGAGCTGACAAAATATGGCATTTGGGACGCCAATAAAATCACATGGAACAATCAGGGCGGAATTAAGCAGTTCAACGGCAATCCTTTTACCCAGTCAGCACAATTTGGCAGCAATCCAATAGAGTTTTATGAAAAAACTATGCTGCCAATGTACGCAAAAATGAAGCTGGATGAAAGTCAGATTCAGGTAGAAAACGCCAAGATATTCGGACGCACTGGCGGCAAGATGTTTAATTTGATTGATAAGCAATTGACCGTTATCCACCATTCAGCAGATTCATTTGATCAAGCTAGAGGCATGAATGGCGCTTATGATGCGGTACAGAAAACATATGCAGGCAATAAGTTGCAGTTTGACTCTGCATTACATAATTTCATGCTTGCTTTAGGTAAGGATGGAGGCGTCCTTACAATGGCAACTTCAGCACTTAAGTTTATGACAATTGAGGTAGAGCATCTTACAAATTGGGCAAAAGCAAACCCAACTACAGTAAAAGTTCTGACTCTAGCATTTATTGGATTATCAACTGCATTATTATTTAGCGGATCAGTAATGCTTTTAGTGGGTGGATTTAAAGCTTTAGCCGCAATTTTCTATTTTTTCCCGATGGCTGCGCTATCGAGGCTTCCTGTGTTGCTGAGTTTGAGTGGTGTAGCCATTACAACCTTCGGTTCTGCTTTAGTTAGTTTAATGGCGGTACTTGCGGCGGCTTATGCTGGTTATAAAGTTGGCGGTATTATCTACAATCATTTGAGCACTGGAACACAAAATACAATAGGAAACGGATTGGCGCATACGCTTGCATTCTTTGGAAATAAAGAATCTCAGGGCGCAATAGAGCAAAACCATAGATACAGCTCAGGCATCAATGCGGTTAGACCTAGGGCGAACAATGTTCCTATAGTTGTTCACACCTCACTTGAGGTGGATGGTAAAAAAATGGCTCATTCAGTCACGTATCATCAAACAAAAGCTGCTAATCGAGCGAGTGGTGGCTTTAACGGAGTAGATGGCAGCATGAATATGATGAGCTTGATACCTGCTGGAAGATAATTTGTAGTTACTAGAATCACATTTGATCTGATACATTAGAGCTATCATTTTTATAAGGATATGAATCATGGCTCTAATTAAATGTAAGACTTGCGGTAACCAGATGTCAAAAGAAGCAGATGTATGTCCTTCTTGCGGTCATCCAAATAAAAAAAATCCATCAGTGATTGCGTCGATTTTTACTATATTGATTGTTGGTTTTGGTGCTTATTTTTATTTTGGCGGTGGTGCTGAACAGCAAGCTTCCAGCAGTATGCAAGATATAGAAAACAAGGTTGCTGCTGATGCAGTAACGCAATATAACATTGCTAAGAATCAAGGGGATAAAACTCAAGTTTGTGTTCAGGCTATGGGAGTGAGTGCTGCTTATCTACAGGCTAAGGATGACTCAAATTATAATAAGTGGAAGGATATTGAGAAGTCAAATTGCCATACCGCTGGCATGCCTGATTAGTTTTTAATATTTAATAGGGCCTGTAGAGTGCATTGCGCCGTCAATAAATACAGCAGCGAGAATGACTATTACCGTAGTAATCATTCTTAAGGTGAAAAATATGACTTTTGTTTTCATACCAGTTTCCTTGGTTATTGATACACTAGATATATCACAAATACATAGAAAGTGCTTATAGATGAACTACAGAAGAATGGCTAGGATTGCTAGGCGAATGGACAGGATGGCAAACAAATATTCATCTGGGAATAGAAATAATCCAAGCGTGATTATCAACACTAGTACTCCAGCTGACATGAATGGATTTATTGTTGTTGGTATTTTTGTCGTATCGATAGTTGTGGGAATTTATATTTATTGGTTGTTTGGGGTGATCGTATTCTTTCTGCTGTTTGGTGTCTTTAATAAGTTAGAGGAAAAATCACAATCGGAACGTGTAGAGAAATACAAAATGAGTTTGAGAGAAATAGATTTTATGCAATTTGCGAATTAATAGAACAGCATTCAAAAGAGTTATCGCGCAATAAAAAACTATTTGTTCGTGATGTTGGATATGGTGCTGTAGATGATAGTAGATGGATCAAAGAAATTGATCGATTCATTGACATAATTATTGCGCCTAAGTTTGGGTCGATAGATTCAGTATTCTTAAGATCAAACCTTATTCAAAAGATCAATGATGCTTCAAAAGTTGAAATTCCAGATATCGGATTTAGTGAAGTTATATCGCCAACAGATTATGAAAAGTTTGTTGCTTCGGTGCTGATTAAACATGGATGGAATGCCACTGTAACTCAAGCTTCTGGTGATCAGGGTGTTGATGTGATTGCTAGTAAAGATGGTAAAGAAATTGTTTTGCAGTGCAAACTTTATTCAAAACCTGTTGGTAATGCTGCTGTTCAAGAGGTCATTGCTGGCAGGGCGTTTGAAGGCGTGGAGTTTGCTGCGGTTGTTACCAATAATGGGTACACTCCAGCAGCAAGAAAACTTGCATCAGCAACAAATGTACATTTGCTGCATCACGATCAGCTACCAGATTTAGACAACATGTTGTAAAAAAGCCTGCTTAATTTGCAGGCTTTTTTATTACCAATTCGCCACCCCACCATGACGCGAGCAAGTACCACGATGATGCTGGCTGAATGACCATGTTCCATCGCCACACTTTGCAGTTGCTTCAGGTGGTCGGCTCGATTCATGTTTTGGACTGTGGACACGACGACCATCTACATTGGTGTAGCCTTCACCTTCGCCACCTATTTCGTGGTTATCGGTTGAAGTGGTGTGGTGATGCGATGGGGCGTAAGCGAATGCTGGAACAGAAAAGGTGAGTAGTGCTGCAAGTAACAGGTGTTTCATAGCTCATTCCTTTTGAATTATTTGAGCGTGAGACTGACAGAAACACAGAGTTAAATCAAACCTACTGAAAAAGTGGGGTTTTTAATGCCATAAATTTGGAATCACTATGTCATCAAGCCTATTGCTCGGAACTTTTGAGTTTCTCGATACTGAAGTACCAGCAGAATTACGCCTTGGTGGCGATCAAACGCTCGCTGTTCATCGTTTCATTGGTGGCGGCAAAAGTGTGCAGCCAATGTGTCGTGATGATAAAGCCCCTTCATGGTCTGGTATCTTTCGTGGTTCAGACGCTTCAACGCGCGCGCAATACATAGACGGCTTGAGAGTTGCCGGTAATGAATTACTGCTGACTTGGGATGCTTTCTCATACAACGTGGTGATTAAGAACTTCGAGTTTTCAATTCAACAAATCAACCATATTCCTTTCAGTATTACGCTGGAAGTTGTCAAAAACAACACCTCGCCTGTTACTGTTGATCCTGGTTACTCGATAGATGACTTATTGAACGACGATATGAACACTGTGGCATCTCTATCCGATGAAATTGCAGAACCATCAATCACGGAATCTATCAGCAAGCTGCAAGCAATCAAGAACAGTATCAGTTCTTTTGCTAAATCTGCGAACAGCGTCATTCAGTCAATCGTGCAGCCAATCGAAGCAGCACAGAAAGCAGTCGAGCAGGTGCAGGCACAAGTAGAAAATACGCTGATGAACATCACCACATTGGGCGGCGTACTTCCAAACAATCCAATTTCTACTCAGGTTTCAAAGGGCATCACTCAAGCAAACGCAATGGTTCAAGCTCCAAAACTTGCGTTAATGAATGCTGCATTGGGTCGGATGAAATCGAACGTCAGTATTCAATCATCAGGCGTTAAGCAGATCACTGTTGCAGGAACAAACCTTTACCGTGTGGCTTCCAAAGAATATGGCGATCCAAGCGCATGGACCACGATTGCCAATGCTAATGGATTGACTGACCCGATGATCACAGGAGTGATGAAGTTGAATATCCCTGCATTGCCTGATGGCACAGGAGGGATTCTCAATGGCTGATATTGTTCAGGTCTCATCTGTTTCTCATCCTGCCGCAATCGTCTTAGTAGACGGCATTCCTGTAGTTGGATTGCTGTCTTATTCAGTCGATGACAATAGCTTTTTCCAAGCCAATACTTTTAATTTCGTCGTGTCATTGGCCGCTCAGGTTGCACCGCATGATGTGAATTGGTGGTCGCAGCAAACGATTGTACCGATTGAAATTTACGGCGGCTTTCCAGTTAATCCGTTGAATTATTCAAAAGCGGATTTATCCCTAGAAATATCAGGCATATCTGATGACATTGAGATTGATTTCAGCGCGCAAACGATTACGATCACGGGGCGTGATTTAACCTCAAAACTGATCGATGTGAAGCGCGCAACATCGTTTATCACGCAACCGTTACAACCATCAAATATTGTGCAGAAGATTGCTGAATCGGTTGGATTGCAAACGTCTATTGTTCCAACAAATATATCGGTTGGTGCTTACACTCAGATCGTTAAATCCATTGTCGAATCCAATGCGACACTTTGGGATATTGTTTGCAAGTTAGCTCAAGTCGTGGGCTACGTGGCTTACACCCAGGGCAATACGCTGTATTTTCACCCTAAAGCACAAACAGCAGGCAATCCGTATTTCTTTACTTGGAATCATGCAACTTCGACCTACAACTCACCAACATTTAACGGCACAACGCTGAAATTCGGACGTAATGGACAGGCTGCACGCGACATTAAAGTGACGGTTATGTCGGTATCAACTAAGGGTAAGCACATCATCACCGCGACTACGCAAAAGACGCGCGTAAAGAGTAAAACAGCGGTAAAAGGCGGTACTGATACAGGCGATTCAGCAACCAATTACACCATCGTGTCGAAGTACGCACTGACACAAGATCAAGCACAAGCCATAGCGAACGCAAAGGCGATAGAGCTAAGTTTGCATGAGATGCGAATGGAAACCGAAGCGCCTGCTGACACTGCGCTTAATTCACGCCGTTTGATTACAGTAAGAGGCACAAATACGCAATGTGATCAAGATTATTACCCATCATCTATCGTCAAATCATTCTCACTCGATGACGGCTATCGCATGACCATTCACGCGAAAAATGCCAGCCCTGATGTGGAGTTTTCGCAATGATGAGCGTGTTTGAGAACAAAATGAAGATGCTGGCTCAACAGGCCATGTCTGCCAATGCTGGTAATCGTATTGGTCAAATTGATGGCTTTGACCCGAACAGCTACACGGCAAAAGTTAAAATTATGCCTGAGGGCACACTGACAGGTTGGCTACCAATCAAATCGGCATGGGTTGGCAATGGTTGGGGGATGCTTGCGCCACCATCAATCGGTGACTGGTGTGATGTTGAGTACCATGATGGCGATGAGCATGACGGCAAAGTAGGGGATCGGTATTTTAATGATACGGATAGACCATTACCCGCGCCAAGTGGTGAGTTTTGGCTGGTTCACAAAACTGGTTCATGCTTAAAGTTCACCAATGACGGCAAGATTCTTGTTTCATCGACTGCTGAGATTGATGTGACCGCGCCGACTGTGAATGTCACAGCTACAACATCAGCAACAGTTAATGCGCCAACGGTGAATGTCTTTGCAAATGCCTTAAATATTACGGCAACCACTATCGCTTCAATGGGTTCATGGGCCCATCAAGGCATTATGTCCATCAGTGGATTACTGACAATGGCTGGCGGCTTTGCTGCATCGGGCGGCAGTGGTTCGGCTGGAACGATCAATGGCGATCTCAATGTCAATGGCGGCGATGTCTTAGTCGATGGCATTAGCTCAAAAACACATACACATGGCGGCGTTCAAGGTGGCATAAGTAACACTGCGCTACCAAACCCATAAACTGCAAATCTATCAACCGCTCTTTTTAGGGCGGTTTTTTAATGGGGAAAATAATGCTCAATGATATTTTTTTAGTGGTTGGCAGTGATCTGGCGAGCAGTATTTCGGGTGATTTACAGACCGTAAACTCAGTTGAAATGGGTAAGCAGCGTATTTTACGCAGATTGCTCACCAATCAGGGCGATTACATTTTTCACCCTGAATATGGTGCAGGGTTGCCCAAATACATAGGGGCGGTGATGGACATTGCCAAGATTACTTCTGTGATCAAAGGGCAGATGAAACTTGAAGCGTGCGTGTCACAAAGTCCACCGCCTACAGTGAACGTGACGCAAATACAGAATGGTATAGCTGTTTCTATCGCTTACAACGATTCAGGAACACAGCAAGCCGCATACCTTGACTTCCCAGTAGTGAGCACAGCCGCATGACAGCATTGAATGTAAAAACACAAGAAACGCTCGTTTCTGAAAGTACGGCAAATATTCAAGGGTCGGCTTCTTCATTAGTTGATTTTACAGTTGGCTCTATACTTCTTGCAATTGTTGAATCTTGGTCGGCTGTGGTGCTTTGGCTTCAGGGCTTAATTCTAGGCACATTATTATTTGCGCGCGCGTCTACGTCTTTTGGCGATGATCTTGATTCATGGCTGGCTCAGTTTGGCTTTGTGCGTGAAGGTGCGATTAAAGCGTCTGGCAACGTCACATTCTCACGCTTTACATCGACTGCCATTGCATCATTGCCTGTTGGCTCGATCTGTCAAACGCCTGATGGTACACAGCAATTTGTCGTGCAAGCTGATACTTCAAATCCTGCATATAACGCCTTAACTCAAGTCTACACGCTGGCGATTGGCGTATCGTCGATGACCGTGCCCGTATTAGCTTTAGTCGCTGGTGCTGGTGGTAATGTGAGGGCTGGAAGCATTGCAGTGCTATCTCAGGCTATCTCAGGCATCGATACAGTGACTAATGGGGCATCGTTTACAAACGGTTCTGATAAAGAGTCTGATAGTGCGGTGATGGCTCGTTTCGTGATCTGGATTAACTCGTTATCCAAAGGCACACGCTTAGCTGTGATAGCGGCGATTCTGGGCGTTCCGCGCGCGATCATGCCGTCTATAGTTGAGAACCAGCAGTATTCAAACGGATTGCCGCAGTATGGTTATTTCTACGCGATTGTAGATGATGGCACTGGCACGCCTGATACTGATTTCATGGATGCTGAATTTGCAGCGATTGACGCGGTTCGACCGTTATCAGTGGGTTTTTCGATATTTGCTCCCGTGGTACTAAGTGCAAATATTACCTACTCTTTGCAAATAGCGGCGGGGCAAGATAACAGTGCAATCATCGCGCAATCCATCGCCTCTGTGACTGATTATGCAAACTCTCTCAGTAGTGGCCAGACACTTAGCCTCACTCAAATTGCAAAATATGCATATCAATCGTCTCAATATATCTTGGACGTGACCAATGTACTTATCAATGGCTCGGCTGTTGAGCTAGCATCCACAAATAAGCAAGTCATTAAAGCTGGCACAGTAGGGGTGACTTAATGGCTATTGGTGATCAAAGCGATCTATTTGTTCGCATAAAGACCTTATTGCCGCCTTGGTTTGGTGACGATACGCCGATACTCGATGCACTGATCAATGGCTTGGCATTTCAGCTTGCATTTCTGTATAGCCTAATTGCCTATACCAAGGCGCAAATGCGGTTATTGACAGCATCTGGCGGGTTTCTTGATATATGGGCCTATGATTTTTTCGGCACTTTGATATTGAGAAAAACAGGCCAAACAGATACGTCGTGGCGAAATGCGATCATTGCAAACCTGTTTCGTGAGCGTGGCACTAGAGCTTCGATGGAAAATGTGCTCACAGAACTCACGGGTGTCGAGCCTGAAATATTTGAACCTACTTTTCCTCAATCAAAGCAAACAGGTGGTTACGGCATTGCATGTGGTTACGGTGTAGCAGGTGGCTACGCGTCTCTCGCATTTCCTTATCAAGCGCTGGTCACAGCGCATATTCCAAGTGATGGGTCAGTATTGCCTGAAGATGTTTTTACAGCAGCAGAAAGTGTGCGTCCAGTTGGCGTGAGTGTTTGGGTTAGGATTATCGAGGATTAAGCAATGAAATTAGTAGCGATTTCGGAATTTGGGCAATATTCAATTGGTTCGCCAATTACGGATAGTGAAGAAATAGCGGTTATTGAGGCTAGTACACTTGCGAGCTATGTTGTGAGAGTTGGAGTGGATCTTTCGCCAACCCCAACAATATTATTCCCTGATGATTTAAATGAAAATGGTGAAATAAATATATTTGAAAAAAATCAAACATTTTCAGCGGCAGTAAAGATCGTAATACCTGATTCTGTGAATATTGATGCAGATTCAATTAATTTGAGTGTCAATCATAATGTCGGGTTGCCTACATTTCCGTTATCGAATCTATCTGCATATATTGTTGATCGTGTTTTCACTTTTCCGGGTAACTTTCCATTTACCCCTGAACATGAACTATTAGTTGAAGCGTTTTTTGTCGTGGGTGGCGTTACATGCCCTACTGCTTCTAAAACACTACTTGATAAAAATATTGACTTTAAATATATGGTTGGTACAAGTAATTCATCTGGTTCAAATATTCCAGTGGATGATTACACCAGCCCCTTAGTTGTTCGTTGCACCATTGATTCTTTAGCTTTAGACGCCGATTGGATATTTGCTAATGAACATTATGCAGGTGATGATGCGAGCGGTACAGTTACGCAAGAAGATGTTGATAATGGGTATATTGAATTTGAAGTTTTCCGTGATTATGGCAGTAATGGTATTGACACAATCACGTTCACTAAAGGCGAATTGACAAGCGTTTTAAGTAAAAATTTAAGTGTTAATAGCTTAATAGAAACCCCCGTTATCACGCCTGTTTCGCCATATACAGAGGGTAGTACCCCTGTTAGTCTTTGGATAATTGGCAGCGACTTTGCATTACCTAATAATCTTCGTATATCTGTAGATTCGCGCATTGTTGAAGGTGATTATTGTACATTGCAGTACAGTTTTGTGAATGGTGGTAATTTTTGGAAAACGGTTAATGTCGAAGCTGTTTTAACGGCGGGCAACATTGCCGATGGTTATGTGGATATGGCGGTAGATATTCCTTATGGCGGCTGGATTCGCCCTATAGCGTATTTTTCTAACTTGCCTTTAGATAATTCAAACACGGCTATAATTCAGCGCACTGACCAAAATGGATTTATCGGCGCGTATGATTATGTGGTTAATAACTATGTGCCTAGAGGGTATGGTAGTGGTACGGTTATTTGGGATTTAGGAGCCATGTCAACGACACTAAGCGCAGTTGCCGCTACGGGTATTCTAAAAACGGAAGATATTAGCGCAATAGAAATTAGAATCTATGCGGATTCCGAGTTAGAGGGTCAGGCATGGCGCATTGACGGCGGTACGACTTACGGTTATTCCGATGGCGTTGTAAATTCAACTGATATTACAAACGGTTATGTTTCTGCTACATTTGTTGGTCAACGTGGCATAACAATGCCAGTCAATGCCTTAATGAATGGTTCGGTTGTCTTATCTGGTGTGATAGGTATTCAGGTCGCGCCAACGCCTTAGTGAATGATTTTTAGTTGTAAGTGAGTTAATTAGAATAAAACCCGCAAATGTGCGGGTTTTTCTTTGCGCCCCGCCTTCAAATAAATTACATAAAACACATAACCCTCTTCGGTGGGTTTTTTTATTACCTAAACTCATGGAGAAACGCATGGAACGTGTCATCACATATCCATTTCAAATACCGCTTGAAACAGATGTAATGAATGCCAACAAAAACGCTATGGTTGGTTTGTCTAAGTTGGCTGTAGCCATTCTTGGGGCTGGCATATCAGTAAGTGGGTTGGCGTGTACCGCAGGAACTGGTTTGAATGTTTCTGTTGATGCAGGTGAGATATACACAAACGCTGCAACAGATTCAACATCATATAGTTCGCTTGGAACTGACTCTCATCAAATCCTCAAGCAGGGTATTAGTCTTGATCCTGTTTCGTTGGCATGTCCTGCGCCAACAACATTGGGGCAGAGCATCAATTATTTAATTCAAGCAAAGTGTCAGGATGTTGATACAAACCCTCTTGTGCCGCTTTTTTACAACTCAGCAAATCCTACAGTGCCGTTTACAGGCATGGGTGGTAATGGATTGTCGCAATATTTAACGCGTAGCGGTAAATGCGTTATTCAGGTAAAAGCAGGGATTGCCGCATCAACTGGTACGCAGACAACACCAAGTGCGGACGCTGGATTTACTGGCTTATGGGTTGTAGCTGTAGATTACGGCGACACATCTATTACCAATCCAATCGTAAAAGCGGCCAATGCACCGTTTATTAATAGTTCGTTATTAGGCAATGCGCCCGCATTTAGTGTCAGTCCAACAATGCCAACTACGGACTACGCAGACAATAGTACAAAAGGCGCAACGACAGCTTTTGTTAAATATTTAATAGCTCAGGTAGTGGCGCTTATTCCAAGTTTGGTCGGTTATGCAACTCAAGCTTGGGTTAATGCTCAGGGCTTTTTAACATCGGTGCCTGTGACTTCTGTTGCGGGTAGAACGGGTGCTATTACTTTAGCTGTTTCCGATGTTAGTGGAGCTGCGCCGCTCGCATCACCATCCTTTAGTGGCAATCCAATAGCGCCCACGCAATCACCCGGTGATAATTCTACGAAGCTGGCAACCACGGCATTTGTTCAAGCTGCTGTTGGTGATGCGACTGGCTATCCAAAAATTATTGCTTCAGGGGATTCTAACGGAAATCAAAGCGCAGGATGGTCAACAAATACGAGCGGGATGAGTCCAGGTGTTGGGGGTAATGGCTTTGCAACATCGCCATCCATAGACCTTAGTAACGCAGCCAAGTACGTAATCCATGTAGCTGGTCAATCAGGAAAATCAAACGGTAATCGGTGGGTATTTACCGCGACAGGAACGTCAACTGGTTTTGACGTGATTCAGAACTATCAAGGTGGCGGTGGCGGTACAGCCATAGATAGTTTTTATTTTACATGGCAGGTAATTCAAATCGCTGCTTAAAAACCTAAATCACCAAAACAAAAGCCCACTTTCATGTGGGTTTTTTATTGCCTTAAAAACGAGGTATCAACATGCAAGGAACTCATATGCAAGACGACTGGACTATAAAAGTGGCAGCGTTCTTGCCGAAGATTATCGCACTACTACCAAAGCTATTTTCATTGCTTATCACCCTGATTGCGATAGCGGGAGGGATTATCCTTGCACTAGTGTTGTCGGGTGACATTGATAAAGATGGCTTCATTAAGATCAATCGTGGAGTGATGTTGCGTTTCTTTTCAGCGTTCATTATTTCGCTTTTTGCTGGGTCGTTTATCATCGATGTGTGGCACTTGCAGTATCTTAATCTTTACTCACAAGGCTTTATTTTCTTCATGACAGCGGTCTTTGGTCTGTTGTCAATCGGTGTGCTTTATCAGTCAATAAAATTAATGGGAGGCAAGTCATTCGGCGATGTGATTGGTGAGGTCATGGGGGCATTTATTGCTATCTTTAGCAAGGGAGTGAAGTGATGCCTAAATCCATTAATATCACCCAAAACCAGCGCGCTTTTTTGGACATGCTGTCAAAGAGCGAAGGCACATCAACATCGAAGGCCACAAAGAATGACGGTTACGATGTCATTGTTTCAGGTGTTGATGGCGCGCATATCTTTACCGACTATTCAACACATCCAAATAAGCTGATTACCGTTAATAAAGCAGGGCTTAAATCTACTGCTGCAGGTCGATATCAATTGTTGTATCGCTACTATGTGGCGTACAAGAAACAACTTGGTCTGCCAGACTTTTCACCAGTATCACAGGATCGCATTGCGCTTGAGCAAATCAAAGAGCAGGGCGCTATTGCTGATATTGAGGCAGGACGCATTCAGGCTGCTATCAACAAGTGCTCAAACATTTGGGCGAGTTTACCTGGTAATAACTATAACCAAGCACAGCGTTCAGTGGCTTGGCTCACAGCAGCGTTTAAAGCTGGTGGGGGGAGTGTCGCATGAAATTAAGTTTAGACGCACAACCAATCACGCTTACTCAAATCCTAAGGATCGTGGCTGCAATCTTATTCTTGGTGCAAGGATGTTTTGCGTGGCATTACCACAGCGCATACACGTCTAAAAGCGAAACACTACGGACGTTGCAACAAAGCGTAGCTAATCAGGATAAAGAAGCGACCCTTAAATTAAAGGCATTAACTACCGAGCGTGATGCAAAACAAGCAGCATTAAACAAACAGGCAAAGAATCAGGAGAAAAAAGATGCAGATTCGATTGGTGAGATTAAGCGCCTTAGTAATCAGCTCGTCAGTAGCACTGTACGCGTGCGCATCAAGCCAACCAGTGGGTCAGGTTGTGGTAGCACC
>JANYEL010000105.1 GCA_025363155.1 Moraxellaceae bacterium | reverse complement strand
TTTTTCTTTAAAACCAATCTGATTGACGTTTTTTACACTTTGTAGAGAGTCTTCTACAGACGTAATATCACCCGCTAATGAGGGTAGTTTGGCAATCTGTAAAGTCGCTGAGGCTTCCCATTTTTTTGGCAAAATCAGGGTGAGTACAAATGAGGCAAATATAAAAAATAAGACCACTTTTAAGATCAGACGCCAAGATCGTTCCATCATTTCCAAAAATTGAGATAGTTTCAATCGATACTCATTGATGAGTTTCTTGTTTGTTCTGGATAGGGCAAGATTGAACATAAATTTTTGGGCTGTATGAGATTAGCTTGATGTTAGTCTACAAAAATAAAGATCACAAACTGTAAATGAATTAAAAAAATACAGTCAATGTAGAGCCAATTTGCCCAATTCCCAATTAAGCGTATGATGAGCTTCAAGCCAATAAAAACGGAGTGAAGCCATGAAATACCAAGGAAGTTGTCATTGTGGTCAGATCGCCTTCGAAGTTGAAGGTGAAATTCCAGAAGTCATGTCGTGTAATTGTTCCATGTGCCAACGCAAAGGCACGTTGATGTGGTTTGTTCCACGTGATGCTATCAAGCTGCTGACCCCACCAGAAAACATGAGCACGTATACCTTCAATAAACACGCCATCCAACATCGTTTTTGCCCAACATGCGGCATTCATCCTTTTGGCGAAGCGCCGTCACCGACGGGTGAACAAATGGCTGCAATCAATGTTCGTTGTCTCGAAGGTGTTGATATATCCGCTTTGAAGGTTAAGCATTATGATGGACGTAGTCTTCACTGAAGATAGACGCAGGAAAGTTCGACTTAAACAACGCTGAAGAATCGTTTAAGTCGAACAGGATGATTCGTTTAAAAGTGGCTATTCGGCAGCTTCAAAAACTCAATTTCTTCTGCTGTTGAAACTCTTCCAAGCACCTCATTACGATGTGGATAACGACCAAAACGATCAATAATCGCTTTGTGTTTTTCTTCAAAATCTAGATTTTGTTTCAGCCCTAATTCTGTATAAAGCTTTAATGCTTTTTTGTGAATCTGCGCCGACTCACTATGCATAAACGGCAGGTATAAAAATACCCGCTGTTCTTTCGTGAGCTTTTGATCGAAATCACCGCGCACCGCTTCTTGAGCAAGCACTAACGCAATCGTGTCAGCTGCGAATTGACGCGGATCATCGCGATATAAATTCCTCGAAAACTGATCAAGCACAATGATTTCAGCTAAACGCCCAAGTGCGCCAAAACGCCGCCATTTGGAGAGTTCACCGTTAATTGCTTTCGCATGTATATCCGCAAAGCGCATGCGAATGGTTTCATCAAATAGAACATCTTTTTCGAACCATTGCTTTGGTTTAGCTTCCTTAAACCAAAATGAAATCACGTGTTGATAATCTGGGATTTTGCTCATTGAGAAGACCTTGGTTTTTTGAGGTTGTAGTTTGTTGTTTTGCTTTGAAGTCTTCCCCTTGAGAAGTACTGCTTCGCAAGACGAAGCACAGCGTAGTAGGGAAGATTTAGATGGGAGTGCTTTTGATGTTGACGTGAAAACCATCCCCATCCCGCACTCCGCTATCGCTTCGTCTTGCGCTAGGGCGAAGCAGTGCTTCGCTGATCCTAGCTCATCCCCTTGAAGGGGACGGGGCGAGAAGGAAAACTAGCCCAAGAAATCACGCTTTCCAAGTTGAACACCTTGTTGACGGAGGAGGTCGTAAGCGGTTGTGGTATGGAAATAGAAATTCGGTAATACCCACTGATTGAGATAATCCTGCCCCGTAAAATCCATGACAATTTCTGGCCCCATTGGGATTTTAAGTGCGCGCGACTCTGCGCCAACAAAATCGCTTTCGTGAATGCTTTCCAAGAAGGCGATGGTTTTAGCGATGCGTTCTTGAAGCTCTTCAATCGTCGATTCATTGTCTTCAAAAGCGGGTGCTTCAACGGCTGCCAAACGTGCCGCGCCTTTTTTGACTGTATCGCAGGCGATCTGAATTTGGCGGCTCAGCGGGAACATATCGGAGGCGAGGCGAGCGGATAATAAAGTGGAAGGGTCAATCTGCTGTGCTTCAGCATATGCAGCTGCTTTACCCAGAATCTTTGATTGATTCTCAAGGATGTGTTTTGCAGGCGGAATAAGGGCGGTATAGATTGAAAATGTCATGATAAAACCTCAACTGAGTCCGTGTTTGTTTTGAATAATTTGAGTGCTGTGCTTCTGTATTTTTTCAGCAAGCTAGTTGCCCTACGATACTCCTTTTTGGGGCGATTCTGCATCAGTCTGAGCAGTGTTAATGGTCAAAAAAACATGATTATTTTCTGAAAACACTTCTTCAATGTCGATAAGGCCCATTCACCTTAAAAAAAGCGCATAAACCTTCACCTTTGATCGGTCAAATGCAAAGAATCTCTTCAAACATGACCCTACAAACAGGTATCATGGCGACTGTTGAGCGCACCATATTAGGTCGGCTCTTTTCCTAATCATAGCGGCATAATCTGCACTCAAACATAGGTTAACTTGGTATTGAATAATCAAACTCAATCACACGTTTTATCACCTAAGCGTGTCAAGAATGTGATGGTCATGGCGGCAGGTACAGGCGGGCATATTTTTCCTGCGCTGGCGGTTGCGGAACAGCTGCGTGCGCAAGGAATTGATGTAC